>JAJZDX010000032.1 GCA_021805865.1 Pseudomonadota bacterium | reverse complement strand
CCGGGATATCCCGCTATCCGCCGGGAACGTGTCGCGGCTCAAACCGCCCGAATCCGCTTCCCATCACGCCGCTCGTCTCTCTGGAACAGCTCGGGCCAACCGGCCGCTTTTATCGCGGGACGTAACAGGCGGCTCACGCTGTCGAGTTTCACCGGTGGACTCCCGGAACTGTCAAACTTCTACTGCCTCCCCGGCAAAGCCGGGGGGTCTCCTATTGGACTAGCGCGGCGCCAATGCCAGAGGAACCTCCAGTGACGACCGCATGCAAGCCCCTGAGCCGAATGTTCACTTGATCAACCCAATGCCAAGCTTACGGACGCAAAAATGGCGTGGCGGAATCTACGTCCATTTTGAGCGGCGCGTCATGAGTCACCTTAAGAATTTCCGCCCGGATCACCGGCCTGCCAACACCTGACAGCATTTCCAGAACCCATTCCACAGCTTGAACTTGCTTCGCGCGCCTGATGCATCTTGAAAGAGACTTGCCCCCCCGCCCGAGCTCTTCATAGACAGGACCCGGCGTAAAATCGAGGGCTGATCGACGCAACGATCACTTCAATTGTCAATGCGCCTGTAAAGCAGAACACGTCCGTCCGGGACCAGATCCGGCGGGGTCAGAGCAGGAACCCGGCGGCATCGGCGAGCCAGTGGGCCAGCATGTTGGCCCCAAGGTTGCGGCGCCAGAGATAGAGGATCGTGAGCAGCAGGCCGCCGTAGCCGGCGACGATGAGCTGCGCGGCGCCCCAGGATTGCAGGTGAGCATATGTGAAGGCCGCCCAGGTAACGGCGCCCGCCAGCAGCCGGCTGCCGCTCCACTCTTCAAGGCGCTCGATGGAATAGCCGCGGAAGATCGTCTCTTCGGCCACGGCCGCCCGAGTCACCAGGAGCACACGATACTGGAATGGGGTGTGCTTGAGCATGTCGTACACCCCCATGTTGATGTGAAGATGCAGCCATGGGAATACGAGAAGCTCGATGGGGATGAAGCCCGCGACCAGCAGTGCGGCGGTGACAACGGCGAGCACGATGTCGAGGAAGCGCAGCCGTTTGAAACCGATCGACGACAGGGCGCGCCGTTCGACGCACAGCACATAGGCGTAAAGGCCGAGAGTCAGGATCCACCATAAGACCTCGCGGCTGTAGTTCGGACCGAGCGCGCGTCCGAAGAGGCGTTGTCCCCAGGTATCGAGCGGCGCGAAAGCGGCGATGAGCAGGAACAGGCCACCGGTCAGGATGGTGATGCGCGGTCGAGCCTTCACGGCGATACCCCTCAAAGTCTCGGCGCAATCTCGCATGCACCTCCCGGTGCGGCAATCGCGTCAGCGTCGAAATGACGTGAGCCGTGTGCCGGGAGGCACGAGCCGGGCGGGTCAACCGGCGCCAAGCCGCAGCCGCGCGCGCAGGCCTTCGGCATAGGTGCGGCTGACCGTCAGCGAGGCACCGCCGCGCAGCGTGATATCGAAATCACCGTTGCGCCGCGCCGTCAGCGTCTCCACCCGGTCGAGACGAACGATCGCGGAGCGATGGACGCGCGCAAAGCGCGTCGGATCGAGCTGGGCTTCGAGTTCGCCCAGGGCCATGCGCATCAGATGCACGCGGCGGCCGACATGCAGGCAGGCATAGTGGCCCGCGGCATCGATGTAATCGATGTCCGCTACCGGCACGAGATCGATGCGGCCGCGATCTTTGACTACGATCCGTGGCGCCTCTGCGCGGGGCGCGATGCGCTCGCGCGCGCGGGCTATGGCACGGGCGAAGCGCTCCCGACTGAACGGCTTCAACAGATAGTCTACCGCGTGCAGGTCGAAGGCCGCGATCGCATGCTCATCATGGGCGGTGAGGTAGATCACGGCCGGGCGCCGCTCCGGCGCCAGTCTGGCCAGGATCTCGAGGCCGTCGAAGTCCGGCAGTCGCAGGTCAAGTAATGCCAGATCCGGCGCCTCGCGCTCGATCAGGTGCACGGCACCGGCGCCGTTTGCGGCCTCACCGCAGATCGTGATATCGGGCTCGCCTGTCAGATAGAGCCGCACCCGGTCGCGGGCGAGCGGCACATCGTCGACGATCACGGCGCGGATCATGTCGTCTCGCTCGCTCGCTTCAGCGGCAGGCGCAAGATAACGCACGGCTGAGTGCCCGCCGTGAGCTCGAGGCTCTGCGCCGTGCCATACAACACCCTCATCCGCTCACGCACGTTAGCTAGGCCGAGGCCGGTGCCCGTCTGGGCGCCGGCATGGTCGGCGGCGTCATTGCGGACCGAGAGGACCAGCGACTGACCCTCTGCGGCGGCAGTCAAAGAAATCCGGCCGCCCTGGGTGCGCCGGGCGACACCATGCAGTATCGCATTCTCCACCAGCGGCTGCAGCAGCATGGTGGGCACCATCGCCTGCCATACCGCCGGCTCGACCTCTGTTTCCACGCGCAGCCGATCCGGCATCAGCAGACTGTAGAGATCCAGATAGCCCTGCACGAAGGCGAGCTCATCCTTCAGAGCGATCTCCTGCGGACGGTCGCTGAGCAACGTGTGCAGCAGCTCACTCAATTGCGCCATCGCGGCATCCGCGCGCGCGGCGTCGCGATAGCCCATGGTGGCGATGGCGTTGAGCGTGTTGAAGAGGAAATGGGGTTGGATCTGCGCCTGCAGCGCCCGTAATTCCGAGCGCGCCAACAGCCTTTCGCGCGACCTGAAGCGCTCGAAATAGGCCATGGACTGTCCGACCGCAACCACGGCGACGTAGAAGGGGATGCTGTAGAATGAGGTGATATAGGCGGCATGGAGCAAGTCAGCCCAGCCGTGGCGAGAGACCCCGGTGAGCAGGGCTGCGTTCAGACTGTAACCGGCGAATACCGCCAACGGAGTCAGTATCGGACAGCACACCGCCAGTATGGCCAGCGGCCGCAGGATCTGCGTTTCCGTGACCGGGAAGCGCCGGCTAAGCGCCAGGATCGGCGGTGTCAGCGCCATCCACGGCACGAAGCTGATCATGACATCGAGGAAGATGAACCCGAAATGTGCCTGCTCCGGCAGCGCATGGGCATTGATCTGCAGGGCCAGCGTCGGAGGTGTCCACGCTGCCGCCATCAGCACCCAGGCGGCAATTATGATCGCCGCTCTGGTGCCCGCGTACCGCCCGGAAGCCGTCTCGGAAGCCATCTACGCGCGCCTGAATTGCGCCGTAAGGCAGTCGAGCAGGCGCGCGTCAGAGCTGAAGATCTCTGCCGGAGCGAGCAGGATGCCCTGAGATTTCGTGCGCCGCAGCATCGCCGCCGGGTGGGCGGCGAGCCTCGCCCACCGGCACATCCTGCCGCCGTGTGGTTCGAGCCCAATGCCCGCGTCGTGGGATCGCGGCGTCAAGCAGTCGCGCGCCTTGGCGATGCGGGGGCGCACGCGCTCGAGATGCTTGCGGCGGTGTCCGGCAGTCAGGATGACCACCACGATGTGCTTCATCTGTACCGAATAGCACAGCGCCATCATGTTCTTCAGCGCCACGAACTGCTCGGCCCGGTCGGTGCGCGCGACGAGATGCCCCCCGCCCAGGCTCACGACGATGGTCCTGGAGAAGCTGCCGACGTAGACATCGCATTACGGTGTCGGAGGAGGCATTGCAGCAAGTTTCGACTGAATTCCCACGCATCAGCAGTTGTACAGCGGTACGAACGCGAAAATATCATTCGATCACCTTCGTCCAAATTAGCAGGGGGGCGTCGAGCCCTCCCGTGCAAGCTGCAGTGACGACCAAGTCGCTTCGGTCCACATCGAAAAGGCTCAACGTGAACCGATTTTGCAGCTTATTCAGTCAGATTCTCAAGTGTATTCCGCGGACGGACTTCGAGGGCGAGGTGCACGAGCTCAATGCGGAGCGGCACGCCCGCGGGGTGACCTGCTGGCAGCAGTTCCTCTCGATGCTGTTTTGCCGGTTGGGGCGCGCTCACCGTCTGCGCGAGATCGAACAGGGGCTCAGGAGCTGCAGGGAAAGCTTTCGCACCCGGGGATCGAGGTGTTTGGCAGGTCATCGCTGTCCTACGTGAACGAGCATCGACCGTGGCAGCTGTACCAGAATCTCTTCCACCGGCTCTTCGCGCGTTTCCAGTCGCAACTGGCTCTGCCAGGGGGCAAGAAGGCGCAGAAGTTCCGATTCAAGAACAAGCTGGTGAGCCTGGACTCCTCGGTGATCGATCTGTGCCTGAGCATGCATGACTGGGCGAAGTTTCGCACCACCAAGGGAGCGATCAAGCTGCATCTGCTGCTCGATCACGACGGCTACCTGCCGTGCTTTGCGGTCATTACCACCGGCAAGGTTCACGATGTGACGGTGCCAGGACCCTGAAATTGCGGTCCGGGACGCTCATCGTCGATGACCGCGGCCACAGCGATTACGAGCTCTTCGGACGCAGGAAGGATGAGGGAGTGTAGTTCGTGACTCGCCTGAAGGACAACGCGGTGTACCGCGTCGTAAGGCACCTGCCGGTGCCACGGGCGTCCAATAGCAACGTCAGAAATGACCAGGTGATCCGCTTCACCGGTCCGCAAGCCAAGGAGAAATGCCCGCATGAGCTGCGCCTGGTCAGCTTCTACGACGACGAACAGCAACGGGAATTCCGATTTCTGAAGAACCACTTCAAGCTCTCCGCCGCCACCATCGCCGCGATCTACAAGAACCGCTGGGCGGTGGAGCTGTTTTTCAAAGCCCCGAGGCAGAACTTGAAGAGCAAGACCTTCGTCGGCACCTCCCCGACCGCGGTCCAGACCCAGGTATGGACAGCGTTGATCACGATGCTGATGCTGCGCTTCATGCAGCTGAAGGCGGCATGGGGCTGGTCGATGTCGAGCCTGATAGCGTTGCTGCGTATGAACCTGTTCACGCACCGCGATCTGTGGGCCTGGCCCGACGTTCCCTTTGCCGTGCCGCCCGATACACCCGGGCCGCGACAGATCGCCATGGGCTTTTGACCTGGACAGCATCAGGGGGGCTGAACTGGTGTTGCGCAAAAACTCATCCAATTACCGGGAAAAAACCGCAGTCAACCCGCCGAAATCCAGCCAATTTCGACAGCAGTGTGCTTACGTCAGCATTTCGACTCGGACCTCGGGCAGCCCCGCCACTTGAGGCGCCGCCTTGGCGCGGGCCGCTCGACAACCGCCCACTCGGTCGCAAGACACGCGAGGCACTGACCGGCCGGAGCCGATCGACAACGGCAGGCAGTACTCGGTACTCACCGGCCCGAACAGGCGCTATCGGAGCGTGACTGTACCTCGCACAACCCACCGGTCTTCCGCGCGCCTGCGGCAACTTCCGCTCTTACATTGTGATTGTCCTACCTCGCGGCGCCACCCAGGTACCCAACCTCACAGCGCGGCAGCTGCCGGGGCCGCGGGATGAGGTTGACGGGCCGGCTCGACCCACAGGCGACATCGCTGCGGCTCCATAGCAGCCGGTCGGAGGCGGGGAGACCGGACTTCGATGGCCGACGGCCGATGTGCCGCCAATTAGGGAACGAGGTCTGACGCCCACACCCTGCACCGCAATGCCTTCAGGTGCTGAAAATCCTTTTCACCCCGGGGTCGTTCCCCATTCCGCTTCGATCTCGATCAGAATCTCATGAACTTTGGCCCAGGCGGTACGTCCGCGCGCAGTGAAGTGCGCACGTCGAGCTCGCTGATCGTCCTTGACATCACGACGGGTGAGATAGCCGGGTCGCTCCATGCTCCGGAGGAGCTGATTCATTGCTTGCTCATTCCGGCACGCTCTGCAAGCTCGCTCGGACGTGAGCCATGGGAGTCGGGGGTATTTGCGCCACGAGTACGGTGAGAATGGTCTCTGCTCAATGCCTTTCGGCGCCATTTCGACGCCAACCTCCGGCACCATCGGCGCTTCAGGCATCGCCACGGACTGAGCGCTCGAGGTGTCGCACCTCGGGAGACAATTTCCGGGCGTTCCCCGTGAAGCCAGGTCCGGTGGAGGGGTAATTGCGGAAGGTCACGGCCTTGACGCCCCATCGGCGCGAGCCGCCGGCCGAAGGGCAAACGCCCCATCACCGAGCAGCGTCAGCACGACGAGGCTGATCGCCCAGAACGCCGGATACTCCCATCCGCCGCCCTTGTCGGTGAACAGCCAGCCGTTGTGGCCGTGCACCATGACGATCGTACCGAGCATTTCGATCGCGAGCGGAATGGCCACCCACGGGGCATACACACCGAGCACCAACGCAAGGCCGCCAATGAGCTCGAGGCCGATCACCCCATACGCGGCTACGGCTGGCAGTCCGAGCGATGCGAAGTAGGCGACGAACCCCGGCACTGTGAACACGAAGATCTTCAGGGCGACGTGCGCGAGAAAGAGAATACCAAGACTCACGCGCAGCAACGCGACGCCGTACGGCGCAGTCGATTGTCTGATCATGTATTTTTCTCCCGTGATGGTTTGTGATGGTCTGAAGCTGAATGGCAGTCAAGGCAACGCGCTCGCCGCAGTCCGGTGCATCACTTGAGCCACATGGGCGCGATGGCCGTACCCCAGCCGCGGCCGTAGCCGAGGACGATGTTGAGCCCGGCGAGCGGCTCGAGGTAGCGGGCGAGCTCGAGCGCCCCAACGATGATCGGCGCAAATCCCGCCGTCGCGGCGATCCCCTCGACCTCGCGCGCTGCCGCTTCGTCATCGCCGGCGATAAAGACCGGCACGGCGGTGCCGTGGATCCGCGGTCCGGCCGTATAGATCTGGGCGAACACGGTGTTGAAAGCCTTGACCACCTTGGCGCCGGGAACGCGTTTCTGGATCTCCTCCGCCGCCGATGTAGTGTGGCCGAGCGTGAGCCCCATGTAGTCGGGCCGCAGCGGGTTCGTCACATCGACGATCACCTTGTCCTTGAGCTCACCGGCCTGGACGAGCGCCGAAGCCGCCTCCGCATAGGGCACCGCGAGGAAGAGGATTCGCGCCTTGGCGGCGGCCTCCTCGACCGTCGCCACGGATACGTTGGGACCAAGCCCCTTGGCGATCTCCGTCGCTCTCGCGATGTCGCGTGCGCCGATGATGACCTCGAATCCTGCCTTGCTCAGCACGGTGGCTAGACCTGAGCCCACGTTGCCGCAACCGATTACCGCAATTCTCATGGCGCCTCCTCAATCAAGGCATCGATAGATTTTGGTTCGAAACGCAGGAATCGGGATATGCCCGGAGTATCTGCGTGGGCAGAGCATGCGATTTCGCATATGGCGAATAAAGTGGCAAAATCGGAATTAATTATTCTTGTTCTGGAAATAATGGTGGATACCGTAACCAGTATGCGCATCTTCGCGAAAGTGGCCGAGCTCGGCAGCTTCGCCGCCGCGGCCGACCGGCTGGATCTCTTCCCCTCGGCCGTCACCAAGCACGTCGCAAGCCTGGAGGCGCGGCTCGGGGTGCTCCTGCTGAATCGCACGACGCGCCGGGTAAGTCTCACTGAGGCGGGTGCGGCGTATCTCGAGCGCTGCAATGCCCTGCTCGCCGATCTCGCGAGCCTCGAGGCGTCGGTGGGCGAGCTCGTACAAAGGCCGCGCGGGGTGCTCCGGCTCAGCGCTCCGGTCTCATTCGGGAGCTCGCACCTCGGGCCGCTCATCGCAGGCTACCGGGAGCGCTACCCCGAGGTGCAGCTGGATCTCGTGCTCAATGATCGCCTGATCGATCTTGTCGAGGAGGGTTTCGATCTCGCGATCCGCATCGGGCGGCTGCCCGAATCGAGCCTTGTCGCGATGCGGCTGGCCATCACGCGGATGGTCCTTTGCGCCGCACCCGGCTATCTCGAGCGCCGCGGCACGCCGCGCCAGCCCGCCGACCTCGAGCACCACGACTGTCTGGGCTACGCCTACTGGGGGACGGGGGAGGAATGGCGCTTTACCGGAGAAACCGGTGAGGTTCAGGCCGTGCGCATCAAGCCCGTGGTGCGGGCCAACAACGGCAACATCCTCAAGGCGATGGTCCTCGCCGGGCAAGGCATCATGCTGCAGCCGGACTTTCTCGTAGAAGACGACGTCCGGGCGCAGCGGCTGGTGCCGCTGCTACCCGGATACCACGCCGGGGAGCTTGGAATCTTTGCGGCCTATCCGCATCGCAAGCACTTGTCGGCAAAGGTCCGAAGCTTCATTGACTTCATCGCGGTCGCATTGAAGCACCATGCGCCGTGAGACTGGCATCGGCTGCGTGCCCGCCCAAGGAGATGACATCCGCATGTCCGAGACAAGCGCCTGCTGACCGGAAAGGCGCGCTCGAAACTCGGCAATCATCGCGGGCGATGCGCAGCCACTCGTCGGGACAGGCGACGTACACCGGCAGATGCAACACGATGCGCCGCAAGGAACGCTCGAGCCGTACGCCGGGCTCTAGCAACCTGCCCCGGAGCGTGCACACTCGAGCGCTCTTGGCGCCATCCCGATCCGCGACGGAGCTTCCCGCTCCGTTGCCGCCGCCGCACGCGGTGTGAGCTCTGGGCCGCGCTCACGGCTCCTCGCCCGCCGCCCCCGTGGCACCGACATCGATGCCCTCAACCGCCGCTGCGGACCCGGCCTTGGCCGCCAACGTATCGGCGATGAAGAACTTGTAGAGCATCACCCCCAGAGGAGCGCCGATGAGAGGCCCTATGATGGGCACCCACCAGTACCCGTGCGGCCCGGGAAATGCGTTTGCGCCCCATCCGGTCAGCCAGCAAAACAGCCGCGGGCCGAAATCGCGCGCAGGATTGATCGCATAGCCCGCACCCGTCCCGAATGACATGCCAATCGCAGCCACCGCCATCCCGACCATGAAGGGCGCCAGATTGGACTTCACGCCCACGTTCGTCGAATCGATGATCGCCAGGATGCACAACAGCAGGAGAAAGGTTGCCAGTATCTGGTCGAACAGCGGGCCCAGCATGCTCTGGCCGTAATAGCTCGCCGGAAATGTGGCGAAGATGCTGAACGTCGTCATGCCGCCGGGGTCGACGCGCGATATCACCTTGTGCGTGGCGTTCCACATATCGATCGCCGGTGCATAGTCCGCATAGACGGCCGCTGCGCCGGCGAAAGCACCGGCGACCTGCGCCGCCCAATACGGCAGGACCTTGCTCCATTTGAAATCACCCTTGACGGCGAAAGCAAACGTCACCGCCGGATTGATGTGGGCACCGGTTACGCCGCCCGCGACGTACACCGCCATGACCACGGCCATGGCCCATCCCCAGGTGATCAGCAGCCAGCCGCCGGCGCCTGCGAATATCACCGACGTCCGACCCGACTCGGGAAGCCCCACGACCGCGACGGCCACCGCACCGGCGCCGAAGGCCAGCAAGACGAAGGTGCCCAAGAATTCCGCCAACAGCTCACTCCATATGCTTCGCGCCCGCCACCCCGTCTTGACCCCCATTTTCACAGTCATGATATTTTCCTCGCATCAGCTCCGCCGCGCCCCCGCCTTCGGAAGGGCCAGGACTTCGGCGCAAGCGCTCGTCATTCGACCAAGTCCAAAGACCGCGTAACCGCCTTTCTCCAACACCTGTAGTAATGCACGCGCAGGTCCCGGGCCATCCGCGGCGTCGATGTGCGATCGATCGCCCGATCGGCGCGCGGATCCTCCGTGCCGCCCCGCAATCCGACCGCCAGGACGGCGGCATACGCGGCGCCGAGCGCCGACCCGATGACCTTGCCCGTGTTGGCCCGGATCTCGAGTGCATCGTGCTCGACCCGGCCCCGGGTGCGGTTGGATCTCGCGGCGCTCGATCCGGGCGCTGCAGAGGATCTCTCCCTGGCGCCCGATCACCATGAATCGCGTGCTCGGGGAGCGCTGCTCGATCGCGCCTGCGTATCCGCCCTTGCGCACAGGCGTCATGAGCGCGACCTCCGCGGAGATTCGGGATGGACCTGACCGAGATAGCGATCCAGCCGCTGCTCCTCGGGCGGCGTCAGCCGCAGACCGAGCTTCGTGCGCCGCCAGAGGATGTCCTGCGCCGTCGCCGCCCACTCCTCACGCCTGAGATAGTCGACCTCCGCCGCCGTGAGGTCCGCTCCCAGAGGCTCGCCCAGGTCCGCCGGCGTGCGTGCCCCCTGCAGCACGCGCTCCATGCGAGTGCCGTAGGCGCATGCGAGCCGCCGCAGATGCTCGCGCGCCAGGAACGGCCAGCGCCGCGCCGCCTCGTCGAGGAATTGCGGCAGGCCCCCGCCAGGCAGATCACCGCCCGGCAACGCCGCACTCGCCGTCCAACGGGTCGCCGAGCCGCCAATCAACGGCTGCAGCATTGTGAGCACGGCCTCGGACAGCTTCCGATACGTGGTGATCTTGCCGCCGAGCACGGTGAGCACCGGGGAGCCGCCTTCGGCGCGCTCGAACACGAGCTCGTAGTCGCGGGTGACCTCGGCGGCCTCGGTGGCCCCGTCGTCGCGCAAAGATCGCACCCCGGAGTAGCTCCACAGGACATCCTCCGGGCGGATCGTCCGCTCGAAGTAGCGGTTGACGCTCTCGCAGAGATAGGCAGTCTCCTCGGGCGTGATCGCCACATGATCGAGCGGCCCGGTGTGCGGCACGTCGGTGGTGCCGATGAGCGTGAAGCGTTCCTGGAAGGGGATCGCGAACACGATGCGGTGGTCCGGGTTCTGCAGGATGTAGGCCTGCTCGCCATCGAACAGGCGCGCCACGACGATGTGGCTGCCCCGCACGAGGCGGATCGGCTCGGGAGGCTGCAGACCCAACAGCCCGCGCACCTCGTTGACCCAGGCACCCCCGACGTTGACCACGGCCGCGGCCCGCATGCGGATCGTTCCGGACGCGCGGCTCTCGCACTCCACCTGCCAGCCCCCGGACTCGGGCCGAGCCCGACTCACACGGGTGCGTGTCAGGATCACCGCACCACGATCGGCCGCGTCGCACGCATTGACCACCACCAGGCGACTGTCATCGACACGACAGTCGGAATAGGCAAATCCCCGGTGGTAGACGGACCTCAGCGCGGCGCCCGCGGCTTCGCGCCGCAGGTCGAGCGAGCGCGACCCCGGCAGATGCCGATGGCCTCCCAGGTGATCGTACAGAAACAGCCCCGCCCGAATCTCCCAGCGCGGCCGGAGCGTCGGCACGTGCGGCAGGATGAACCGCAGCGGATGCACCAGGTGAGGCGCGATGCGCAGCAACCGCTCGCGCTCGGCCAGCGCCTCGCGCACCAGACGAAACTCCCGGTATTCGAGATAGCGCAATCCCCCGTGGATCAGCTTGGTGCTCGCCGAGGAAGTGTAGGCCGCGAGATCCGATTGCTCGACCAGGCATACACTGAGCCCCCTGCCGGCGGCATCGCGCGCGATCCCGGCTCCATTGATGCCCCCGCCAATGACCAGCAGATCAAACCGACCAGCCTGTACATCGATGTCCGAGGACGATCCGGACGGTGGAGAGGACTCTGGGGAAGCGGGAGCTGAATCTGCGGCACACATTGCAACCGAGATTAATCCGCTTCGAGCACTGCGGTCCACGCGCCGGCCGCAGATGTCGTGAGGATACAAAAGGAACGTCGGATCCCGGCGGTGGGCAGGATCCGGACGATCGGAACGATCGGCGCGGCTGGCTCACACTCGCGAGCAACCAGTCGAACGGAGAAGCCGTGCGCCAGGGCAAGGGCGCCGGCCCTCCGCGAACCGGCGCCCCCGGCGCGCACGCCCGCGGGGGCAAATGTGACGCGGTGCACGAGCGCGCGAGAGTCCGGACCGGTCGGCGCCCGCCGGTAAGAAAAGCGTGAATTCCAGCCGTACGCCTGCCATCGAGTGACCATAATCTGACGCATGTCATGAGCAGTTCCTGGTCAAGACGGCAAGGCTCGGCGCGGTTGTGCGGCGCGTTGCTCGCGCTCGTGCTCGGCACTTTCGGCGCCTTGAGTGCTGCCCGGGCGGGCTGTTTCGATGTCAAGGACGCGCAGTTCGCGCGGCTGCGCCCGCTCGTCTCGCAGGATGCCAAGAAGGCGCTCATCGTGGTGAACAGCCTGCTGGCCGGACTTCCCGCCGACGCCGCGCGCGCCGAGCCGAGGCGCCTCGCGGCCCTTTACGCCGTCCAGTCAGACGCCTACGGAGAATTGGGCCTCGATCTTCCCTCACGCGCCTCGGCGCTGAAGGGCCTCGCCCTTCTCCCGGGTCGCACGGATCCGCTGCGCCTGGTGCTGGTTTCGGACTACGGGCTGAGCTTCAGAGAGCCTGCCGGCATCGACAAGGCCCTCACGCTCATCAAGCGGGCGCGTGCGGCGCAGAGGCCCGGATCACGCAGCGACATCTGCCTGCAGATCGTCCAGGGCTCCATGAATCAACAGCGGGACCGCTCCGACCTCGCCACCCGCGAGCTCACCCAGGCGTACCTGCAAAGCGGCTCGCCCGAGCTCGTCGAGCCGCAGATGGATGCGGCCTCGCTGTTGGCCACCGCACTGCGGCGCATGGGAGACTTCGATGAGGCTCTCGGCCTCATCGGCCGGGTCATCCGCTGGGATACCGCGCGCGGATCGGCATCCAATCTCGCGATCGACGCCTACCTGCAGGGGCAGATCCTGAGGGCCATGGGACATTTCCGCCGCGCCCTCGTGTCGCTGCGACGGGCGCGCGCGATCAGCCTCTCCCAGGGCGCCCGGCAGGGGGTCGCTTACGCGGATCTGCGCATCTGCCAGTCCGAGATCCGGCTCGGTCGGTTCCCTGCGGCCCGCCGCGATTGCGACCGGGCGGCTCCGGTCTTCGCCGCGGGCAAGGCGATTGACATGGTCAAGGAGACCCATGTCCTGCTCGCCCGCATCGACCTCGCCGACGGGCATGCGGCCCGGTCGCTCGCCATACTGAACCGGGCGCTGAGCCACGACGGCAGAGACATGGTGGCGCACGAGGTTCCACCGGCCTATCTGGCGCGCGCGCGTGCGAGCGCCGCGCTCGGCGAATACCGCAACGCCTACGCGGACCTGCAGCAGTACCTGCGGCTCTATTCGGCGCACAACGAGTCGGCGCGCGTGCGCTTGCAGGAGGCGCTGGAAGTGCGCTTCCACGCCAAGGAGGAAATCGAGCGAAACGCCGTGCTGCGACGAAAACTGCGGGCCGCCGCGCTTCAGGCCGGGCGCCAGAGGCAGTTGCTGCAATGGATCGAGATCGCGAGCATCGCGGGCACGCTGGTCATCGTGCTGCTCTCCTACATCCTGATGGCCGGGAGGCGCCACCGGCGCCAGCTGCTGCATCTCGCCAACGAAGACAATCTGACCGGCGCGCCGAACCGCGGCCACACCGCGCAGCTCGCCGCGGCGGCACTGCAGAACGCCCTCGCCCGCAGCCAGCCGCTGACGGTGGCGCTGCTCGATTTCGATCACTTCAAAGAGATCAACGACCAGTGCGGCCACGCAGCAGGCGATTACGTGCTGAGGGAATTCGCGCGCCTTGCCCGCGGCACGCTGCGCGCCACCGACGTCCTCGGCCGCTGGGGCGGCGAGGAGTTCCTGCTCATCCTTCCGGACACGACGATCGGCTCGGCTCTCTCGAGCATCGAGCGGCTGCGGCAGCAGGCACTCGGCATCGTGCCTCCCTCGGGCGGGCGGCTCGAGACCTGGCCCCGCGTCACCTTCAGCGCCGGGCTCGCCACCACGGCCGAAGGCGCAGGAACCCTGGATGAGATCGTCGCCCGGGCGGACGCGGCGCTCTATGAGGCGAAGAACGCCGGTCGGGACTTGGTGCGCATCGACGGCGAGGGCTACCGCAACACCGCCAACGGCGCGCCGCTGTGACCCACGGCACCTGAGGCGCCGGCTCGCGCTCGGCAATCGACAAGCGCCCGCCGCCCTCGTATGCTGCACGCAAGCCATGAATTTCTGCAGTCAATGCGGTGCCCCGCTCGCGTTCCGCGTGCCTCCCGACGATCATCTTCCCCGATACGTCTGTGACGCGTGCGGCGCCGTCCATTATCTGAACCCGAAACTCGTCGTCGGATGCGTACCCGAATTCGAAGGCCGGATCCTGCTGTGCCGGCGCGCGATCGAGCCGCGGCGCGGGTTCTGGACCATCCCGGCCGGCTTCATGGAAAACGGCGAGACACTGCAGCAGGGGGCCGCCCGAGAAGCGCGGGAGGAAGCGCTGGTCGAGGTGCAGATCGGCTCACTGCTGTCCATCGTGCACGTGCTGCAGGCTCACCAGGTGCACGTCTTCTTCAGAGCGACCCTGGCCACGCCGCACTACGGCGCGGGCCACGAGACCCTCGAGGCAGAGCTCGTCCATCCCGAGGACATCCCCTGGCCGGAACTGGCGTTCCCGAGCACGGAATACAGCCTCCGGCGCTACCTGGAGGACCGAGCCGCCGGCCGCGAGCCGCATCACTTCGCCTCGCTCGAGCGGCGCCTGACGCAATCACCCTAGGATCAGCCGCTCGGCGCCGGCCAGGCCTGCTGATATGATTCCGCCCTCACAAGGTGCGATAGGTTTTGCCGCCCGCGGCGGCGTGGCACAATGCCGTGCCTCGAGGTCCATCAAGCCGCTTCACGACGCTAGGAATCCAGATGACTTTTGTAGTGACTGAAAACTGCATCAAGTGCAAGTACATGGACTGCGTGGAGGTCTGCCCGGTCGATTGCTTCCACGAGGGCCCGAATTTCCTCGTGATCGATCCGGATGAATGCATCGATTGCACGCTCTGTGAGCCGGAGTGTCCCGCGGAGGCGATCTTCTCCGAGGAGGAGATGCCGTCCGGCCAGGAATCCTTCAAGCCCCTCAACGCAGAGCTCGCCAAGCAGTGGCCGGTCATCACGGAAAAAAAGGAAGCGCCGGCGGATGCCAAGGACTGGGACGGCAAGCCGGACAAGCTCAAGCACCTGCAGCGTTGACGCCAGCCCGCAGACTGCCCGCTCGATCGGGCGCGTAGCGCCGCCTCATGCCGCCCCGGGGTTCGCCACAGGCGAACCCGATTGAGCCCTGCGCACGGCGCATGGGAAGCCTAGCCTCTGGGGTGATGCCGCGAGTGCAGCTCCTTCATGCGCTCGCTGGCCACGTGCGTATAGATCTGCGTGGTCGACAGATCACTGTGTCCCAGCAGGATCTGCACGACGCGCAGATCCGCGCCGTGATTGAGCAGATGCGTCGCGAACGCATGGCGCAGCGTGTGCGGCGAGAGTCCCTTGGAGATGCCCGCTTTGCGCGCATAGCGCTTGATGATGTGCCAGAAGGCCTGGCGCGTCATACGGTCTCCCCGCCGGGTCGGAAACAGATATTCCGTCTGCCGGTCGAGCAGGATGTCGTCGCGCGCACCGTTGACGAATTCGGTGAGCCAGCGCACGGCCTCATCGCCCAGCGGGATGAGTCGCTCCCGGTTGCCCTTGCCCACGATGCGGATGACGCCCTGGTTGAGATTGATCTGCCCATAGCGCAGATTGACCAGCTCCGATACCCTCAGGCCCGTGGCGTAGAGCACCTCGAGCATGGTGCGGTCCCGGCTGCCGAGCGGATCGCGCACGGCCGGAGCCGCCAACAGCGCCTCCACCTCCTCCTCGGTCAGGGACTTCGGCAGCGAGCGCCCGATCTTCGGCATGGCGATCTGGGCCGTCGGGTCTTCCTGAATGGCCTTCTCGCGCACCAAGTACCGGAAGAAGCGGCGGAAGCTCGAGATCTGCCGGGCAGTCGAGCGCGGACGCGCGCCCGTTTGCACCCGCCACTCGATGAAGTCCTGCAGATCCTTGCGCGAGGTCTGCATGATCGGCACCTGACGCTCGGCGAGCCAGCGGGAAAGCGCCGTGAGGTCCGCACGATAGGCCGCCAGCGTATTGGGCGACAAGCCACGCTCCATCCACACGGCATCCAGGAAGCGGGCGACCGCCGGATCCGTTTCGGGGTGAACAGGCATGGCAATTGCGGCAGAATGGTTCGACAATTGTCGTCTCAGTTGGGCCGTCCCGGTTGGAGCCGGCTCGCTGCGCACCGAGTGATGCACCCGATGCGGGCGAGCCGGGATGCGACTACAAGTCGCACCGTGGCTGTCGCAGTATGGTGACCATATGTCCTGCCCCGGCGTGACCAGCGTCACACTCGGATGCGAGAGTTAACGTAATAGAGAACCTGATCACAGTCCGCAACCGGTCCGTTTGACCTCGAGCCACCATGCGCCAGGAGCCGCCCCACCGCCCCTCACCTCTCAGGACCCATGTCCTGCTTCCGCTCAGGCTCGCATACGCGCTCTACGCAACTGCTCTGTTTCTGTTGGTCGGTCTGACCGTGTCGCTGGCCGCCCTGCTGCTGCCGGGCCTCAGCCGGCGCCGGCGCGCCGCGCGGGCACTCGCCCGCGCCTTCCTTTGGGGAGCGGGCATGAAGCTCACCGTCCGCGCCCTCGATCAGCTGCCGGCGGGACAGTGTGTGATCGTCGCCAACCACGCAAGCTACCTCGACGGACTGGTATTCACCGCCGCCCTTCCCCCCCGCTTCGGGTTCGTCATCAAGCGCGAGATGGCCGGCGTACCGCTCGCCGGCTGGTTCCTGCACCGCATCGGCTCGGAGTTCGTCGAGCGCTTCGACCGCAAACGCGGCGCCGCGGACGCGTTGCGCGTACTGCGCAACGCCACCAACGGTCATTCCCTGGTGTTTTTCCCGGAAGGCACGTTCACCGCCGAGCCGGGGCTGCTGAAATTCCACGCCGGTGCGTTCACGACGGCCGCCCGCGCCGGCTGCCCGATCGTACCTGTGGTGGTGCAAGGCACCCGCTCCGCCCTGTCCCCGCGCGGCAATCTGCCCCGACCGGTGCGGATCGAGGTGTCGATCCTGCCCCCGATCCCGATCCCGCCGGGAGCACCGGCGCACAACGCGGCGCTGCTGCGCGAGCGGGCGCGGGAAGCGATCCTGGCCAAGCTCGGCGAGCCGGATCTCACATGTTTCGCCGATAGCGCCCACCCACTCCATACAGAGCGTGCGAGATCTGCCCCAGAGAGCAGCTCTTGACCGTCTCCATCAGCTCGGCGAACACGTTGCCGCCGGCGCACGCGGCCGCCTGCAGCCGCCCGAGGGCCTCTGGCGAGCGCCCGGCGTTGCGCTCTTGAAAGGCGCGCACGGCCGCCACCTGCGCCTGCTTCTCCTCCTCCGTCGAGCGGATGAGCTCGGCGTGCGTATGCTCGCGGACGCCGTCGGAGCCTGACAGGAAGGTGTTGACACCGATGATGGGCAGGCTCCCGTCGTGCTTCCTTCTCTCGTAGTCGAGCGATTCTTCCTGGATCTTGCCCCGCTGATACATCGTTTCCATGGCGCCGAGCACCCCGCCGCGCTCGCTCAAGGCATCGAATTCCCGGTACACCGCCTCCTCGAGCAGATCGGTCAGGTATTCGAGCGCGAACGAGCCCTGCCACGGATTCTGCGTCTTGTTGAGTCCCAGTTCGCGGTTGATGATGAGCTGGATGGCCACCGCGCGGCGCACGCTCTCCTCGGTCGGGGTGGTGAGCGCCTCGTCGTAGGCGTTGGTGTGCAGGCTGTTGCAGCTGTCGAACAGCGCGTACATCGCCTGCAGCGTGGTGCGGATGTCGTTGAATGCGATCTCACGGGCATGGAGGCTGCGCCCCGAGGTCTGCACGTGGTACTTCAGCATCTGGCTTCGCGGCCCGGCATGGTACACATCGCGCATGGCGCGCGCCCAGATGCGGCGTGCGACCCGACCGATGACCGCGTACTCCGGGTCCATGCCGTTGGAGAAAAAGAACGACAGGTTGGGAGCGAAGTCATCGATGCTCATGCCGCGGGCGAGGTAGTACTCGACGATGGTGAAACCGTTGGCGAGGGTGAAGGCGAGCTGCGAGACCGGGTTGGCTCCGGCCTCGGCGATGTGGTAGCCCGAGATCGACACCGAGTAGAAATTCCTCACCCGCCGCTCGGTGAAGTACTGCTGCACATCGCCCATCATGCGCAGCGCGAACTCCGTCGAGAAGATGCAGGTGTTCTGCGCCTGGTCCTCCTTCAGGATGTCCGCCTGCACGGTGCCGCGCACGGCGCCGAGCGTCTCGGACTTGATGCGCTCGTAGAGCTCCGGCTCGATGAGCTGATCGCCGCTCACCCCGAGAAGCGCGAGTCCGGAGCCATCGTGGCCCGCAGGCAGCTCGCCACGATAGGCGGGCGAGGCAATGCCGCGTTGCGCGACCGCCCGGTGCAGCGCCTCGATGCGCCGTTGCGCCTCGCTCCATCGCCCCTCGGAGCGCAGGTGGCGCTCGATGCGCTGATCGATCGCCGTGTTCATGAACATCGCGAGAATCATCGGCGCCGGGCCATTGATGGTCATGGACACCGAGGTGGAGGGCAGGGCGAGATCGAAGCCCGAATAGAGCTTCTTCATGTCATCGAGTGTAGCCACCGACACGCCCGAGTTGCCTGTGCGTCCGTAGATGTCGGGCCGTGTGTCGGGATCCTCGCCGTACAGCGTCGTCGAATCGAAGGCGGTCGACAGCCGCACCGCGTTGTGGCCGCGCGCCAGGTAGTGGAAGCGGCGGTTGGTCCGCTCCGGCGCGCCCTCGCCGGCGAACATGCGCGTGGGATCCTCGGCCTCGCGCCGATAGGGATAGACGCCGCCGGTGTAGGGGAAGGAGCCGGGAAGGTTCTCGCGCCCGATGAAACGCAGCTGCTCGCCCCAGTCCTTGAAGCGCGGTACGGCGATCTTCGGCACCCGCTGGCGCGAGAGCGTCTCGGTATAGTTCTCGCCCGTGATCTGCCGGTCCCTGACTTGGTAAGAATAGGTGTCCTCCGTGGCGGCTCGCACACGCGGCGGCCAGGCTTTGAGCTCGCCGACCCCCGCGGTGCCGATCTGCTCGAGCGCCCCATTGTAGGCAGCCCGCAGCTGCCGGCGCGTCGCATCGGGCGCCTCGTCCAGCGCCGACTGCGGATACGGACCGAGCGGCTCCGGAAGCAGTGCGTCCCCGAGCGCCTCAAGAGACTGGTACAGGCCGTGCGCCCGCTGCGCCGCGTCCGCGCGGCGCTCGATGTCCGCATGCGCCTCGCGGCCATTGCGCGCGATCTCCGACAGGTAGCGTATCCGCGCGCCGGGGATCAGCGGCTCGCGCGGCGTGATGTCCACCGGGCCCGGGTCGGACACCTCCCAGATCCCTGCACCGATGCGTCTCTCGGCAAGCACCCGGCAAAGGGCGGCGAAAAGCCGGTTGACGCCCGGATCGTTGAAGCGGCTGGCGACGGTGGGGTAAACCGGTAGATCCGCGTCGGCGAGCAGCGCATGGGAGTGGTTGCGGCGCCACTGCTTGCACACGTCGCGCAAGCTGTCGGCTGCGCCCCGCTTGTCGCTCTTGTTGAGCGCGATCAGATCGGCATAGTCCAGCATATCGATCTTTTCCAGCTGGCTTGCCGCGCCGTATTCGCCGGTCATCACGTACATCGACACGTCCACCAGATCGACGATCTCGGTGTCGGCCTGTCCGGTGCCGGCGGTCTCGACAATGATGAGGTCGAATCCCGCCGCCTGATAGAGCTGGATCACGTCCTTCAGCACCGCGGCGGTCGCCAAATGCTGCCGGCGGGTGGCCAGCGAGCGCATGAAGATATTCTCCGAGGAGAGGCTGTTCATGCGGATTCGGTCCCCGAGCAGCGCCCCGCCGCTGCGGCGGCGAGTCGGGTCCATGGCCGCCACGGCGATCTGCCGGCCGGGGAAGTGGCGCAGGAGCCGTGCGAGCAGCTCGTCGGTCAGGCTCGACTTGCCGGCGCCGCCGCTGCCGGTGATGCCGATCACCGGCACCCGGCTCGGGGAGCGCCGGATGGCCTGGCGAGTCTGCTCAGCCTCGGCTTGAGCCGATTCGTCATTCTCAAGCACCGTGATGGCGCGCGCGATCTGAACGGGGTCGCGAGTGTTCAGGATGCGCATCTCGTAGGCGGGCCGGCCGGCCGAGCGAACCCGGCCGAAGACATCCTCGATCATGCCATCCAGCCCGAGCCTGCGGCCGTCCTCGGGCGTGTAGATGCGCTCCACCCCATAGCGCTCCAGCGCCTCGATCTCCTGAGGCGCAATCGTCCCCCCGCCACCGACCACGACCCGGATGTGCGGGCAGCCGCGCTCGCGCAGCATGTCCACCATGTACGCGAAATACTCGTTGTGCCCGCCTTGATAAGAGCTGGCCGCGATCGCATCCGCATCCTCCTGAATGGCCGCGCGCACGATCTCCGCGACGCTGCGGTTGTGGCCGAGGTGCACCACCTCGGCGCCGTGCGCCTGCAGCAGCCGGCGAATCATGTTGATCGCGGCATCGTGGCCGTCGAAGAGCGAGGCGGCGGAGACGAACCGCAGCGGCCGCTGAGGGCGCTCGGGGACCGGCTGCTCGACCTGGCGAGGACGAGCGGCGCTTGAGGGCTTGGGCGGCATGGGCGGCTCTCTGGGCGCGCGACGCGAAAGCGGTCTTTACGCACCGGTAGGATGGTTACCCACGAGTATGATGCATGCTCCCGGGAGTGGTCAACGCACCCGCCCGCCCGGTGCGATCCGGCCCGCGCCCGGCCTCGGGAAACACCGTATCGTCCCGGCGGGTGCATCGATCCACCGCGCACGGCATATACGCCGACGCTATACTGGGGATTCCCGGGGCCACGTGCCGCAACCGGTCCAGAGGCCCCTGTAAGCGACATGCCAACCATCCGCCGCAAATCCGCGAGCCCCGCCCGTGGCAAGGCCGCGCCCGATGCGCCTCGGGAGGGATCCTCCACCTGCCCTTCCGCCGCCCGGGCGCCACTGCGCGACTCGCCGTGGCGCGCGAGCCGCGAGCGGCTGCGCGACCGGCAGATCAAGCGCGAGGCGGTGATCCGCGCCGCCGCCCATGCCTTCAACCGCAAGGGCTACCACAACACCTCGCTGGACGATATCGCCGCGGCACTCGAGGTCAGCAAGCCCACCGTCTACTACTACGTATCCAACAAAGAGCAGTTGCTGTTCGAGTGTTTCGTGGCCGGCATCGAGCCGATCCGCGCCGCCTTTCACGAGGCGCGGCTGATGAAGGCTCCGGCGCGCGAGCGCTTGAAGGCGGTGCTGCGCCACTACGGCCAGGCTGTCGCCTCGGAGTTCGGCTGGTGCATGGTGCGCGCCGAGGACCAGGACCTCTCACCCGCCATGAGCGGTCACATCAAGGCCCTGAAGTCCGAAATCGACCAGGGAGTCCGGCGCCTGCTGCGCGAGGGGATGCAGGACGGCTCCATCCACGCCTGCGACCCGAAAATGACCGCGTTCGCGCTCGCCGGAGCGCTCAACTGGATCGCCCACTGGTACCGCGAGAGCCAGTCGCTGAGCGGCGCGCAGATTGCCGAGGCATTCATCTCGGTTTTCGAAAGCGGGCTCACTCCGCGCCCGTGCACCGAGAGCGCGGGCCCGCCCCGCCACGTGAGCGCACGGCTCGCCCGCTGATCGACCGTATTCGTAGATTGAGGATTCCCAATGCCATCTGAAATCGTCATCGCCGCCGCCAAACGTACGCCCCTCGGTGCGTTTCAGGGCGCCCTTGCTCCCCTCACCGCCCCTCAGCTCGGCAGCGCTGCGGCCCGGGCGGCCGTCGAAGCCGCCGGGATCCGCGCAGCCGACGTGCAGGAGGTCATCCTCGGCTGTGTGCTGCCCGCAGGGCTCGGTCAGGCACCCGCCCGGCAGGCCGCCATCGGCGCCGGCATCCCGCTCGACACCCCGGCGACCACCATCAACAAGATGTGCGGCTCGGGACTGAAGGCAGTCATGATGGCCGCCGACCAGATTCGCGCCGGTGGCGCAGAGGTCGTGCTCGCCGGAGGCTTCGAGTCCATGACCCAGGCACCGTACCTGCTGCCGAAGGCCCGCGGGGGCTATCGCTTGGGCCACGGCGAGGTGATCGATCACATGTTCCTCGACGGCCTGCAGAGCCCGTTCGACGGCAAGCTCATGGGCTGTTTCGCGGATGCCACCGCCGCCCGCTACGGCTTCACGCGCGAGCAGCAGGATGCGTTTGCCGCGGAATCGGTGCGAAGAGCGATCACCGCCGTGGAAGGCGCCTTTGACGCCGAGATCGTCCCGGTCACCGTCAAGGGCCGCAAGGGGGAAGCGACCGTGGCGCGGGATGAGACCCCCGGAACCTGCGACGTACGCAAAATCCCCTCGCTCCGGCCCGCCTTCGGCAAGGACGGCACCGTCACCGCCGCCAGCGCCTCCTCGATCGCCGATGGCGCCGCGGCGCTAGTGGTCATGAGCGGCTCCGCGGCGCAGTCTCTCGGGGTGCAGCCGCTCGCCCGGATCCTCGCCCAGGCCAGCCACGCACAGGAGCCGGAATGGTTTACCACCGCGCCCGTGGGCGCGGTGCGCAAGGTCCTCGCTCAGGTGGGCTGGCAGCCCCGGGACGTCGACCTGTATGAGATCAATGAGGCATTCGCAACAGTGACGCTGGCCGCCATGCGAGAGCTCGAGCTCGATCCTGCCCGGGTCAACGTCAACGGGGGCGCCTGCGCGCTCGGCCATCCACTGGGGGCCACCGGGGCGAGAATTCTCACCACACTGCTGCACGCGCTGCATCGCCGCGGCGGAAAGCGGGGCATCGCCACCCTGTGCATCGGTGGCGGTGAAGCCGTAGCCGTCGCAATCGAGATGATCCGCTAAACTACCGGATGGGCAATGGTGGCTCATCGCTTCAGGCGACTCGCAGGCATGAGCATAGGCGCAGGATGTGCCCGCCGCCGCAGGCGGCGAGCAACGGGGAGAAGTCGCCCCGGTTGCCCGTTGCTGCGCTGAGACGGGCGGGATACCCGGATTCAGCGCCTTGAACGTGGGGGACACATGAAGATCCAAGACGCTCGCGCCGTCGTGACCGGCGGCGCTTCCGGGCTCGGTCACGCCGTGGCATCCCGCCTGGTCTCGCTGGGGGCGAAGGTTGTCATGCTGGACGTGCAGGAGGGCCCCGGGCTCGCCGCGGCTGAGGCGCTCGGCCCCAGCTCCGGGTTCATCCGCTGCGACGTCACCGCCGAAGCGCAGGTCAACTCCGCCATGGCGGCCGCTCGGGAGCGCATGGGGGGGCTGAATCTGCTGGTCAACTGCGCCGGGGTGATCGGTGCCGGCCGAGTGCTCGGCAAGAACGGCCCGATGGCGGGTGAATTTTTCACCCGGGTGGTGCACGTCAATCTCATCGGCACCTTTCTCTGCGACAAGGCGGCGGCGAGCCAGATGCAGGCCAATGAGCCTACCCCGGACGGCGAACGGGGACTGCTGGTGCATACCTCGTCCGTGGCGGCATTCGAGGGCCAGATCGGCCAGGCGGCCTACTCGGCCACCAAGGCGGGACTGGCCGGCATGACGCTGCCCATCGCCCGGGAGCTGGCTCGCTTCGGCATCCGCTGCCTGTCGATCGCGCCCGGCATCTTCCACACTCCCATGGTCGATTCCATGACGCCCGAAATCCAAGCCTCGCTCGCCAGCCAGATCCCCTTTCCCCGCCGGCTCGGCAAACCGGAAGAGTTCGCGCAGCTCGTCGTCGCGGCGTTCGAGATCCCGATGCTCAACGGCGAAACCATCCGCCTCGACGGCGCGGTGCGGATGCAAGCGCAATGAACCCCCAGAACACGGCGGTTGTCGAGCGCGACGTCATGGAATATGACGTCGTCATCGTGGGGGCCGGCCCCGCGGGCCTCGCCTGCGCCATCCGACTGAAGCAGTTGAAGCCCGATCTCAATATCTGCCTGCTGGACAAGGCCTCGGCCGTCGGCGCGCACGCGCTCTCGGGCGCGGTCATCGAGCCGGGGCCGCTCGATGCGCTGGCACCGGAATGGCGGCAATCTCCACCCGGCATCTGTGTTCCGGCGACTCAGGATGAGCTGAGATTGCTCACCCGCACGGGCAGCGTAAAGCTGCCCCTGCCGCCACAGCTGCACAACCGCGGCAACTTCATCGTTTCGCTTGGCCTGCTCACCCCCTGGCTCGCGAGCAAGGCCGAGAGCCTCGGCGTCGACATCTTCCCCGGCTTTGCCGCGGCGCAGGCGTTGTTCACGCCGGAGGGCGCGGTGGCCGGCGCGCGGCTCGGCGATTTCGGCCTCGATAAGTCCGGGGAGCCCGGACCGAACTACGCCCCCGGCGCCGAGATCCGTGCCCGCACCACCATCGTGGCGGAGGGGGCGCGGGGGAGCCTCGCCAAGCAGCTGATCCGCCGTTTCAAACTCGACGCCGACAGCTGCCCGCAGACCTACGGCTTGGGGATGAAAGAGTTGTGGCAGCTGCCCGAGGGCCGGGTGCGACCGGGGCTGATCCAGCACACCGTAGGCTGGCCGGTCGACTCGCATACCTACGGCGGCAGCTTCATCTACCACCTGGATCAGAATCGCGCGTATGTCGGCTTCGTGGTCGGGCTCGACTACCAGGACCCGCGCTTCTTCCCCTTCGAGGCCTTCCAGCAATTCAAGCACCACCCGGCGATCAAACCTTTCCTCGAGGGCGGAGAGATTCTCGCCGCAGGCGCGCGCACCATCGCCGCGGGCGGCTGGCAGTCGATCCCTCGCCTTACGATGCCGGGGGCGATGCTGATCGGCGATGCCGCCGGCGGGGTCAACGTGCCGAAGATCAAAGGCGTTCACCAGGCGATCCGCTCCGGCATGCTGGCCGCCGAGCACCTGGCCGAGACCGGCTCGCCCGAGGGTTTCGATGCGCGCTGGCGCGCCTCGGCGGGCGGCAGGGAACTGCGCGCCGTACGCAACTTCAAGCCCGGCTTCAAGCGCGGCTTGTGGTGGGGTCTCGCGAACTCGGGCCTCGAAGTGCTCACCGGCGGGCGCACACCCTGGACGCTCAAGAACGCCGTGCCGGACCATGAGCGCCTGAAGCAGCTGTCCGAATACGACTCCCCGCCGCGCGGCTGGGTGGAGCGTACGCTCCCTCCCCGCGACCGGCTGGCTTCGGTGTTCTTCGCCTCGACCAGCCACGACGAGAGCCAGCCGGCGCACCTGAAGGTGCGCGACACCTCCATCTGCTCCGGAGCCTGCGCCCGGGAGTTTGCCAACCCCTGCACGCTCTTCTGCCCGGCCAACGTCTACGAGATGGTCGATGACGGCAGCGGTGGCAAGCGCCTGCAGATCAACGCCGCCAACTGCGTGCACTGCAAGGCCTGCGACATCAAGGACCCTTACGGCATCATCGACTGGACCCCGCCGGAGGGCGGCTCCGGACCCAACTATCAATCTCTGTAGCCCCATGTCCGAGATCTGGCGTCCTTCGGCGGAGCGTATCTCCGCCTCCAACCTCACCCGGTTCACCCGCTGCGTGAACACTCGCCTGAAGCTCTCGCTCCGGGACTACGAGGATCTCTACGCCTGGTCGGTGGCGCAGCCGGAGCAGTTCTGGACGGAGCTTGCCCGGTTCGCCGACGTGCGCGCCGACTGGGGCCCGGGCCCGGTCATCGAGCACCCCGAACGCATGCCCGGAGCGCGCTTTTTTCCCAACGCGAGACTCAACTTCGCCGAGAACCTGCTCCGCTACCGTGACGAGCATCCCGCGTTGGTCTTCACCAACGAGCGCGGCGTGCGGCGGTCGCTTTCTTATCGGCAGCTGCACGAGGAGGTGGCGCGGGTGGCGGCGGGCCTCGAGAAAGAGGGTGTCGGGGTCGGCGACCGCGTGGCCGGATACCTCCCGAACCTGCCGGAGACGCTGATCGCCATGCTGGCGAGCAGCAGCCTGGGAGCCACCTGGTCCTCCTGCTCGCCCGACTTCGGCGTGAACGGAGTGCTCGATCGGTTCGGGCAGATCGAGCCCAAGATGCTGTTCACCGCCGACGGGTATTTCAACTCCCGCAAGACGGTCGACTCGCTGACATCGATCGGAACGGTCTGCGCGAAGCTGCCCAGCGTGCGACGCATCGTTGTCATCCCGTATGTCACGGAGCAGCCCGAGCTCGCGAAGCTCGGGGCGGCGGCGAGCCGCGCCACGCTCTGGACCGCTTTCGGCACATCCGGTGCGCCACTGCGCTTCACTCCCGTGCCGTTCAACCAGCCGCTCTATATCCTCTATTCCTCGGGCACGACCGGCGTCCCCAAGTGCATCGTGCACGGAGTGGGCGGTACGCTGCTGCAGCACCAGAAGGAGCACCTGCTGCACGTGGACCTGAAGCGCGACGACCGCATCTTCTATTTCACGACCTGCGGCTGGATGATGTGGAACTGGCTCGCAAGCGCGCTCGCGGTCGGCGCCACGCTCATCCTGTACGACGGCAACCCCTTCTTTCCGGACCCGGGGGCGCTGTGGCGCATGGGCGAGCGCGAGCACGTCACGGTCTTCGGCACCAGCGCCAAGTACCTCGCGGCGCTGGAAAAGCACGGCTACGCGCCCGCCGAGAAGGTCGAGCTCGGGTCGCTCAAGGCCATTCTCTCCACCGGCTCCCCGCTCCTGCCGGAAGGGTTTGATTTCGTCTACCGCTCGATCAAGCGGGACGTGCACCTGGCATCGATCTCCGGCGGCACCGACATCGTCTCGTGCTTCGCACTCGGCTGCCCGACGCTGCCCGTCCATCGAGGAGAGCTGCAGTGCCGGGGCCTTGGGATGCGGGTCGAGATCTTCAGCGACGAGGGCAAGCCGCTGCGCGGGGAGCGCGGCGAGCTGGTCTGCACCGCGCCGTTTCCGTCCATGCCCGTGGCCTTCTGGAACGATCCGGATGGCACAAAGCTCCGTGCCGCCTACTTCGAGCGCTTTCCGGGCGTGTGGCATCACGGGGATTACGCCGAGCTCACCGAGCACGGCGGCATCGTGATCCACGGTCGCTCGGATGCGGTGTTGAACCCCGGCGGCGTGCGCATCGGTGCGGCCGAAATCTACTCCTCGGTCGACCCCCTGGAGGAGGTCATCGAGTCCGTCGCGGTCGGCCAGGACTGGCAGGGCGATGTGCGTGTGGTGCTGTTCGTGCGGCTGCAGCCCGAGGTCACGCTCGATGAGCCGCTGAAGAGGAAGATCCGCGATGCCATTCGTACCAACGCCTCGCCCTGGCGCGTGCCGGCGAAAATCATCGCCGTCGAGGACATTCCCCGCACACGCTCCGGCAAGCTCACCGAAATCGCCGTACGCGAGGTCATCCACGGCCGGCCGGTGAGGAATGTCGAGGCGCTCGCCAACCCACAGGCGCTCGAGCACTTCCGCGACCTCCCGGAGCTGGCGCGCTGAGCGGAACGGAGCGATGAGCGGGCATGGCGCGGAAATACTGCGCGCGTCATATGCACGTCAATTGCGAGGGTGTGGCTTTGGCGAGGACGAGGCCCAGCTCGCCGCGCTGGAGCGGCTGGAGGATCTTCGTAGCCGCCTGATCGGCGCCCGCGCCGACGGCTCCTTCGGGCGCCTGCTGCGACGGCTGGGCGGCAATGCCCGGGTGCCCGAGCGAGGGCTGTACCTTTGGGGGCCGGTCGGGCGCGGCAAGACATGGCTGATGGACCTGTTCTTCCACAGCCTGCCCTTTCCCGAGCGGCGACGGCGCCACTTTCACCGCTTCATGCACGACGTGCACGCCCGGCTGAAAACGCTCACCGATGTGGCCTCGCCCCTGCAAGCCGTGGCGGAGGAGATCGCCCGCGATACGCGGGTGCTGTGCTTCGATGAGCTTTTCGTGACCGACATCGCCGATGCGATGATCCTGGCGGGCCTCTTTCAGGGTCTGTTCCGCCAGGGCGTGACGCTGGTCGCGACATCCAATTGCCCACCCGACGATCTGTATCGCAACGGCCTGCAGCGGCAGCGCTTCCTGCCCGCCATCGAGCTCATCGAGCGCCATGCGGACATCGTAGCCGTCGATGGCGGTTGCGACTACCGGTTGCGGCGGCTCACCCAGGCGGGCACCTATCTCTCGTCCGTCGATCCGGCCACGCCCGGACACCTCCAAAGCTTGTTCGCGAAGCTTTCCGGGCACGCCCACGCCGCGAACGGAGTCATGCAGATCGAAGGCCGCGACGTCCCCGTGGTCGCCCAGAGCGAGAACGCCGTATGGCTCGACTTCCAGGCGCTGTGCGGCGGTCCGCGCAGCCAGGAGGACTACATCGAGATCGCCCGGAACTACCCGGCCGTGATCGTCTCGGACGTGCCGTCGCTCGATGATCGGCGCAACGACGAGACCCGGCGCCTCATCGCCCTGGTCGACGAGCTCTACGACCGGCGCGTCAAGCTCATCGTGTCGGCCGCCGCCGCGCCGCACGAGTTGTATCGCGGCGAGCGGCTGAGATTCGAGTTCCAGCGCGCCGCGAGCCGCCTCACGGAGATGCAAAGCGAAGAGTACCTCGCCCAAGCGCATCTGCCGTAGGCTAAGGAGACCGACCGCCTCCGGGAGATCTGCCGCGAGCATCTCGACGGCCTCGCCGGCGCGAATCTCCACGAGGTCATCGAGGCGCGCGCCGCAGTGATGTCCTGTCCCCAGTGGGCAAAGCGGTCTCCAGCGAGCGCCGCTCCCGCTGCGAGGTCGATGCGCTCGCGGCGGCGGTCGGCGAGATGTTCTGTGGGTACCTCGAGCGGTAAACCGCCGGGGGGCAATGAAACTTGCGCGGCGCAGCGCGGTCAAAAATTATAGTCCGGCTCTCCGGGAGCCGGTAATTTCATGGAGGTGCCTGTGCGTAAGAACGTCCTTGCCGCGGCCCTTGCGGGCCTGGTGCTGCCGGCGCTGGCGCTGGCGGCGCAACCTCTGCTGATCCGCGTCGACGGGCACGAGGTGCCCATGCGCGAGGTCGTGAAGGTGATCCACACCGCCGCAGGGCCGGTGTACCTGCGCACCTGGAGCTGGCGCGGGCCAAAGGGCTCGGCCACTTTACAGGTGTCCGAGAGCCGGGGTGCACGTCCCGTCATGCCCTCGTGGGTCATGGCGCGGATGGGCGCCCTGCGGGCTCAGATCCGGCTGATCGAGGCGGCACTCACCCAACCGCTGCGGATGCCGCTGGTGCCGGTTCCCACGGTGTACGGCCAGCCCCTGCTGTTGCCGCTGCCGGGACGGTTACCGGTCGAGGTACGCTTTCTGCAGCCGATGATCCCGCTGCGCGCGGTGCCGATGCGGGTCTTCCTCATCCTGCCCGCGCCGGCCCCGCACGTGGCGCCCTCGGCGCACGTGGCGCCCTCGGCGCCGGTGCGGTCTCGCGGCCGCCTCGTCTAGCCTGAGCAGGCGCCGGGGGGGGGGGCCGCGCGAGCCCTCCCGGCGCCGGCAGGCAATCACGGCGTCCCCGCCTCCGCTCTCGCCCGCTCGGCCTGTTCGGTGAGCCGGCGCTCCGAGACGGCGAGGGCGGTGCGCAGATCCTGGGCAAAAAACGATACGCGCAGCTCCTCGATCATCCAGCGCAACAGATCGAGCTCGGGCCGCGCGCCGGCGCCGAGGCGGTCCGCCTGGAGGCTCTGCCACACCTGGACAAAGGGCTTGATGCGCGCGGCAAGCTCTGCATCGCGCTTCGCGTCGGCCGGAAGGCGGGCGAGCCGCCGCGCGAGAGCCTTCAGGTAACGCGCCAGGTGGCCGAACCACGGCCGCGGCGTCGATTCGATGAAATCCGGCGGCAGCAGCGAGTCGAGCTGCTCCTGGCCGTCTGCGACAGCCGCTGCCAGCGACGAAGACCGCGCCGTGTCGAGCGCCGCGCGCACCGCGCGCCACTCCTTGAACACCGCCCTCACCGTGTTCGTCACCCGGCCTCCATCTTCCTCGAGTCTCGCACGGCCCTGGCTCAGCCGCTCATTGAAAGACTCTCGGTTGCGCGGCGGCGGCGCCTCCGGCGGAGCAAAACAATCGTGGAAAATGCGTTGCGTCACCGCATCCGCAAGCGGCTGCGCCAGCTTGAGCCCACCGCCGGCAAGCACCAGATCCCGATCGTCTCCCACCCGCTTCTGCCAGTACCTGACCTGTTGCGGCAGGGCGAGCAGAGCCAGGCGCGCCACGCCGTTGCGCAACATCGTATCCGCCGAAGCCGGATCGCGTGCTTCGATCCGCGCCACGCCGCCCCGACGGTCCTCGAGCGTCGGGAAGACGATCAGCCGCAATCCGTTCCTTTCCACCTGTCGTGTCTCGGGCAGCTCGCCGAAATCCCACTGGCGGTGCAGCGTGTCCGTCGCCGGCAAAGGATCCGCGGCCGCCCTCGTCGTGCGCATCTTCCGCCTGAGCGCCGCAACATCCCGGCCTTGCGCCACCACCTTGTCGTGCGCATCCACCAACTGAATGTTCATGCGCAGGTGATCCGGCAGCGGCAGCGCCGCAAGCTCCGAGGCGCTCACGGGCGTGCCGGTGCGGCGCGAGACCCATTGCGCCAGTGCCGCGTAAAAGCCCGGCAGAGTGCCCTCCCCCCCTGCAGCCAGCTCCTCGAGCGCCTGACGGGCGTGCTCGGGCACGGGCACCAGAGGCTTGCGCAGGCTCTTGGGCAACTCCCGCAATACCGCAATGATTTTCTCCAACCGCCAGCCCGGCACGAGCCAGGCCAGGCGATCGGCGTCTAGCGTATCGAGCAGCACATCGGGCACGATGAGCGTGATGCCATCGTCCGGCTGCGCCGGCTCGAACCGATAGCGCAGAGCCAGGCGGTTGGCACCGACTTCGAGCTCGTCAGGAAACCGGCTCTCCTCGACTTCCGCCGCATCACGCAACATCAGATCCGCCCGCGACATCCGCAGCACATTCGGCTCGCGACGCTCGGCCTGCGCCCGCCAGCGCTCGAAGACCGACACGGAGCTGATCCTTTCCGGAATCCTCACCGCATAGAACTCCACCTGCCGCTGCTCGCCGGCAAGAATGTCGCGGCGGCGGACCTTCGCTTCCAGCCGCTCCACTTGCCGGCGCAGCTCGCGATTGGCCTCGAGGAATGCGCCGCGCACGGCCTCACGCGGCGCTCCCTCCTCGGGATCGATCAGGACTTCGCGGATGAAGATCTCCCGCGCCTCCTTCGGGGCGACCCGCCCATAGTCGATGCGCCGCTGCGACGCCAGCGTCAGTCCGTAGAGCGATGTGCTCTCGAGCGCGCCCACGATCCCGCGCCGCGGCACCCAGTGCGGCTCGCTGTAGCTGTGTTTGAGGAGGTGTCTCGCCGCCCGCTCGATCCATACCGGGTCAACCGCGGCCACCATGCGCGCGTAAAGCCGCGTCGTCTCGATGAGACTTCCGGCGACGACCCACTTCGGCGGCTTGGCCGCAAGGGGTGTACCCGGTGCGATCACGAAGCGCAGGCCGCGCGGCCCCTCGTACTCGCGCCGCTCATCGAGCATTCCGATGGAGCCGAGAAAGCCGGTGAGGATCGCCTGGTGCAGCTCGGCATACGCCGCCGGCAGCTGATTCGGCCGCAGATCGAGCTCCCGCACGCTCCGGGCGAGCTGCGCGTGCAGGTCCTGCCACTCGCGCATGCGAAAAAACGACAGGAAATGCTCCCGGCACCACCTGCGCAGCTGATTGCCCGACAGGGCCCCGGCCTGCTCCCCGAAAGCCCGCCAGAGATTGATCACCGTGAGGAAATCGGAGCGCGGGTCCGAGAACAGGGCATGTTTCTGGTCGGCCTGGCTCTGCAGGTCGGCCGGCCTCTCGCGAGGATCCTGCGCCTCGAGAAACGCGGCGATGATGAGCATCTCGGCGAGGCACCCGAGGCGGGAGGCCGCGAGCAGCATCCGCCCGAGCCGCGGATCGACCGGCACGGCGGCGATCTGCCGGCCGAGGCGGCTCACCCGCCGATCGCTCATCGCCTCGAGCTCCTCGAGCAAACGGACCCCGTCGTTGATCAGCCGGGTATCGGGCGGATCGAGGAACGGGAATCGCTCCGGCTCGCCGAGCTCGAGCGCCGCCATGCGCAGGATCACGCTCGCGAGGTTGGTACGCAGCACTTCCGGCGCCGTGTATGCTTCACGCCCCTCGAAGTCTTCCTGCGAATAAAGACGGATGCAGATCCCCTCGGCCTCACGGCCGCAACGGCCCTTGCGCTGATCGGCGCTCGCCCTGGACACGCGCTCGATGTGCAGGCGCTGCACTTTGCCGCGAGCGCTGTAGCGGCTGATGCGCGCCAGCCCGGAATCGATGACGTAGCGGATGCCGGGGACGGTAAGGGAGGTCTCGGCGACGTTGGTCGAGAGGATCACACGCCGCCGCGCATGCTTCTGGAAGATCCGCGCCTGCTCGGCGGCGGAGAGCCGCGCATACAGCGGCAGAATCTCGGTGAGCGGCATACCGGCCTTCGCCAGGGCATCGGCCGCCTCGCGGATATGCTTCTCCCCGGGCAGGAAGACCAGCGTATCCGCCTCGGCGCCGCGGCCGCCGGCATCGAGCTCGCGCACGGCCGCGACGATGCCTTCGGGGAGCGACAGCTCCGCGGCATCTTCGTCTTCGGCGGTGAGCGGGCGATAGCGCACCTCGACCGGATAGCTGCGGCCCGAGACTTCGATGACCGGCGCGCCGCCGAAGAACTGCGCAAACCTGCCCGGATCGATGGTGGCCGAGGTCACGATGAGCTTCAGATCAGCCCGCCGCGACAGCAGACCTCTCAAGACGCCGAGCAGCAGATCGATGTTGAGGCTGCGCTCATGCGCCTCGTCGATGATCAGGGTGTCGTAGCGGCGCAGCTCCCGGTCGCTCTCCAGCTCCTTGAGCAGGATGCCGTCGGTCATCAGTTTCACGCGGGCACCGGGGCCAGTGCGGTCGGTGAAGCGCACCTGGTAGCCCACGGCACCGCCCACGGTGGTCCCGAGCTCCTCGGCGAGGCGGGTCGCGAGCGCACGCGCGGCGATGCGGCGCGGTTGAGTGTGGCCGATCAGGCCCGCGCTGCCGCGGCCGGCCTCCAGGCAAAGTTTCGGCAGCTGGGTGGATTTTCCCGAGCCGGTCGCGCCGCAGACGATGAGGACCGGGTCGCGCGCGAGCGCTTCGAGGATCTGCCGTCGATGAGCGCTGATCGGCAGCGCCGGATCGTAGTCGAGCCGGATCGGCAGGGCGGGCGGGGGGGTGCGCGAAGCGCGGGGGCGGACCTCCATCCGGTGCAGCATAAACCACGGTGCGCCGACAGCAAGCGAAGGCCGGCACACGCATCCTGCGTGCCCGGCTCAGCGAAGCAGCCGAGGGCTTGGCTGCCGCGAGCGCCGGGAGGGCTTGCGGCCGATCTGATCAGAGCACGCCTCTGCGCATCTGATCGAGCTCGATGGATTCGAACAGGGCGCGGAAGTTGCCCTCGCCGAACCCCTCGTTGCCCTTGCGCTGGATGATCTCGAAGAAAATCGGTCCGATCACGTTCGCCGTGAAGATCTGCAGCAGCAGCCCCTCTCCCTTTTCCGGATTGCCGTCGATCAGGATGCGGCGGCGGCGCAGCTCCTCGAGCGGCTCGCCGTGGCCCGGCACCCGAGCCTCGATCCCCTCGTAGTAGGTCTCGGGCGTGTCCTGGAAGGAGATACCCTGGCCGCGCAGCACATCCACCGTGTGATAGATGTCCTCCGTGGCGAGAGCGATGTGCTGGATGCCCTCGCCGTGGTACTCCCGCAGATACTCCTCGATCTGGCTCTTGTCGTCCTGGGACTCGTTGATGGGGATGCGGATCTTGCCGCAGGGGCTGGTCATCGCACGCGAGAACAGCCCGGTCCGCTTGCCCTCGATATCGAAGTAGCGGATCTCGCGAAAGTTGAACAGTCGCTCGTAAAAGCCCGCCCACACGCTCATGTTGCCGCGCCGGACGTTGTGCGTCAGATGATCGATGAGCGTCAGGCCCGCCTCCTGCTTCCCCGGGATCGGTGGCAGCGGGCGAAAGTCCACGTCATAGATGGAGCGGTCGCCGTAACGGTCGACCAGGTAGATGAGCGAGCCGCCGATGCCCTCGATGCACGGAATGTTGAGCTCCATGGGGCCTGCGTTTTGAGGCCCCGGCTTGGCTCCGAGCCCGAGCGCGCGTCGATACGCGTAGGCCGCGTCCTTGACCCGGAAGGCCATCGCGCAAGCCGAGGGTCCGTGTGTGCGTGCAAACTGCCGGGCGAAGGAGTCCTGCTCGGCGTTGATGAGGAAGTTGATTCCGCCCTGGCCGTGGAGCGTCACGTTCTTGGAGCGGTGCCGGGCCCTGATCGGGAAGCCCATGCGCTCGAACAGGTCGCGCAGCAACTGCGGGTCGGGCGCGGTGTACTCGACGAACTCGAAGCCATCGGTGCCCATCGGATTGCCTGCGGACTGGCTCATCGGATCTTCCCTCATCGGCGTCTCGTTCTGTGAACTGCGGCCATACGGTTGCGCACGCAACCATTATACCTTCTCCACCCCCAAAGTGCACAGCGCGTCGCGCAGACGTGCCGCGCACGGACAGATATAATCGCGCGCCACCATGCATGTTCCATCCTCGTCGGCCGGCGAGAACCGGCTCCTCCGCAGCATCCCTCCCGCGCGTCTCGCGCTCATCGACCGAATCGCTCGCGTGCGGCTGGGCCAAAGCAGGCCCGAGCTGCGCCAGCAGTTCCTGCGCAGCTACTTCCGCGGCGTGGGTGAGGAAGACCTCGCCTCACGCGCCCCGGCGGCGCTCGCCCATTCGGCCGCGTGCCACCTCGAGTTCGGCATTCAGCGCAAGGCCCACCAGTCTCTGGTGCGCGTCTTCAATCCTGAACTGCGCCGCGACGGCTTCGAGTCCCCGCACACCCTCGTCCAGATCGTCACGGAAGACCGGCCGTTCCTCGTCGACTCGGTCGGGCTCATCTTTGGACGCGCCGGAATCGCCGTCCATCTCGTCGTGCACCCGGTGCTCGACGTACGCCGCGACCGCCGCGGCAGAATCACCGGCTTCGGCGCCAACGGGGCGCAGATCCACCGGAACGAGTCCTGGGAGATGTACGAGGTCGACCGGCAGACCGACCCGCAGGCTCTGCAGAGGCTGTGCCGCGACATCGAGGCGACGCTCGACGATGTGCGGGTCTCGGTGGACGACTGGGACCTGATGCGCGACCGGGCACGCTCCATCGTGGCGGACCTGGAGCGCAGCCCCGTGCCCGTGCCGGTCGAGGAGATCGGCGAGGCGCGCCAGCTGCTCGAATGGATGGAGCAGCGTCATTTCGTCTTTCTGGGCTATCGGCAATACCGCCTCGAGCGCGGCGCCCACCAGGATGTCCTGAAATCCCAGCCGGGCACGGGGCTCGGGATCCTGAGACCCCGTCATGGGGAGCGGCCCACCGCGACGGCGCTCAAGGGCGAAATCCGCGACCGGGCGCGCGAGCCGCAGTTGCTGGTCCTCACCAAGGCCAATTCCGTCGCCACGGTCCACCGCGCCGAGTACCTCGACTACGTGGGCGTGAAGACCTTCGATGCGAACGGGCATGTCAACGGCGAGCATCGCTTCCTCGGCCTGTGGACCTCGGCGGCCTATCACCGCAGCCCGCGCGACATCCCGGTGCTGCGTCACAAGGTCGAGCGGGTCATCCAGTACTTCGGCCTCGATCCGCAAAGCCACGACGGCAAGGCGGTGCTCAACGTCCTTGAGACCTATCCGCGCGATGAGCTGTTCCAGGCCAGCACCGAGGACCTGGTGCGCATCTCCCGCGGCGTCGTCAACCTATATGAGCGGCGTACGGTGAGACTGCTCGTGCGGCGCGATCCGTATCATCGATACTATTCCTGCCTGGTGTACGTGCCCCGCGACCGCTACAACACCGATGTCAGGCAGCGAATCGAGCAGATCGTGCTCGAGGGCTTCGCGGGCAAATCCGTCGAAAGCCAGGTGCAGATCTCCGGCTCGAACCACGCGCGCGTGCACGTCGTCGTACGCACCGACCCGGCGGAGCACCGCAAGGTCGACTTCGCCTCGATCGAGCAGCGAATCGAGCAGGCGACCCTGACGTGGACCGACCACCTGCAGGAGGTGCTGGTCGCACGAGGCGGCGAGGCGGCGGGGCTTGCGCTCGTGAGCCGATACCGGCACGCGTTCCCGCTGGCCTACCAGGAAGACGTCGTGCCGGCGGACACGCCGACCGATATCGAGGACCTGGAGAAGCTGCGTGCCGAGCCGCGGACACGCCGCCTCAACCTGCACCGGGCGGCCGGTCAGAGCTCCGCGGGCATGCACTTGAAGATCGTCAAGCTCGGCGAGCCGGTGCCGATCTCGGACCTGCTGCCCATGCTGGAGAACTTCGGCCTGCGGGTGATCTCCGAACGGCCTTACGAGCTCGCCTGGCCGGAGGGCGGCGCCGCCTGGATCCAGGACCTCGAGCTCGAGCACCGCGAGGGCCGCGCGATCGATATCGCACGCATCGAAGGGCGATTCAAGGAGGCACTCGCCGCCGGCTGGAACGGCGAGGCGGAGAGCGACGGCTTCAACCGCCTGCTGTTCGCCGCCGATCTCTCGGCTCGCCAGATCCTGGTGCTGCGCGCCTACTGCCGCTACCTGCTGCAGACCGGAGTGCCTTTCAGCCAGGCATACATGGAGCTCACGCTGGGGGCCAACGCGGCGCTCGCAAACGCGCTGGTCCGCCTCTTCGAGGCCAGGTTCGATCCGGCGAAGGCGCATCCGACTCGCGCGTCCGGGCAGACCGCCAAACAACTCGTGACACAGATCCACGCCGGGCTCGATGCGGTGGCGAGCCTCGATGAGGACCGGATCCTGCGCGCCTATCTGGGGCTCGTGCAGGCGACGCTGCGGACCAACTTCTACCGCCGCGGCGCGGACGGCGCTCCCCTGCCGTACCTGTCGTTCAAGCTCGACCCGGCCGCCATTGCCGAGCTGCCGCTGCCGCGGCCCAAGTACGAGATCTTCGTCTACAGCCCGCGGATCGAGGGCGTGCACCTGCGCATGGGGGATGTCGCGCGCGGCGGCATCCGCTGGTCCGACCGGCGCGAGGATTTCCGCACGGAGGTCCTCGGCCTCATGAAGGCCCAGAACGTGAAGAACACGCTGATCGTGCCGGTCGGCGCCAAAGGCGGCTTCGTGCCGAAGCGCCTCCCGCAGGGTCCGCGCGAGGAGGTGCAGGCCGAGGTCGTGGCCTGCTACCAGATCTTCATCCGCGGCCTGCTCGACCTGACGGACAACATCGTCGCCGGTCACATCGTGCCGCCGCCGCAGGTGATGCGCCACGACCGCGATGATCCGTACCTGGTCGTCGCTGCCGACAAGGGCACCGCGACGTTCTCGGATACCGCCAACGCGCTTGCGGCCGAATACGGCTTCTGGCTCGGCGATGCGTTCGCCTCCGGGGGCTCGGCCGGGTACGATCACAAGGGCCTCGCCATCACGGCCCGCGGCGCGTGGGAGTGCGTCAAGCGTCACTTCCGCGAGATCGGCACCGATATCCAGAAGACCGACTTCACCGTCGCGGGCATCGGCGACATGTCGGGCGACGTGTTCGGCAACGGCATGCTCCTTTCGCGCCACATTCTGCTGCAGGCCGCATTCGACCACCGGCACATCTTCCTCGATCCGAATCCGGATCGGGAAGCGAGCTTCGCTGAGCGGCAGCGCCTCTTCGCCCTGCCGCGCTCGAGCTGGGACGACTACGACCGCAGGCGTATCTGCAGGGGCGGCGGGGTCTTCGCGCGCACCGCCAAGTCGATCGCCCTGTCCGCCGAGGCGCGCTCGATGCTGCGGCTCGAGGGCCCCGCGGCCACACCGACGGAAATCATCCGCGCGATCCTGCGCATGCCGGTGGATCTTCTCTGGAACGGCGGAATCGGTACGTACGTCAAGTCGAGCCGCGAGTCGAATGCCGAGGTCGGCGACCGCGCGAACGACGGGCTGCGCGTCAATGGGGGAGAGCTGGGCGCCAAGGTGGCCGGCGAGGGCGGCAACCTCGGCTTCACCCAGCGAGGTCGCATCGAGTACGCTCTCGCGGGCGGCCGTCTCAACACGGACTTCATCGACAACTCCGCCGGTGTGAACACCTCGGACGTCGAGGTGAACCTCAAGATCCTGCTGAATCCGCTGGTCCACTCCGGCAAGCTCTCGACGGCCGACCGCAACCGGCTCCTCGCACGCATGTCCGACGAGGTCTGCACGCTGGTGCTGCACAACAATTATCTTCAAGGCCAGGCGATCAGCACGCTCGAGCAGCAGTCGAAGACCCGCCTGGCGGAGTTCCAGCATCTGATCCGCCTCCTCGAGCGCTCCGGAGGCCTCAATCGCACGCTCGAGTTCCTGCCTGGCGACGAGGAAATCGCCGAGCGGCGCAAGGGCGGCGCCGGCCTCACCCGGCCCGAGCTCTCCGTCCTGCTCTCCTACAGCAAGATCTGGCTCAACAACCACCTGCTCGACTCCGATGTGCCCGAGGATCCCTACCTCTCGAACGAGCTGGAGCGCTACTTCCCTCCTCCCGTGCGCACGCGCTTTGCCCGGGCCATCGACAGGCACCGGCTAAGGCGCCAGATCATCGCCACGGCCACGACCAACAGCCTGATCAACCGCATGGGGCCGACGTTCGTGCTGCGTGCGCAGGAGGATACCGGCGCCGAGCCCGCGCAGATCGCCCGCGCCTACACGGCCGCGCGCGAGATCTTCGAAGTGCGCAAGCTCTGGGCGGAGATCGAGGCGCTCGACAACCACGTGCCGGCCAGAATCCAGTACGCGGCCGATTTCGAGATCAGCCGCCTGCTGCGCCACGCGACGTACTGGCTGCTCGCCCGCCGCCGCAACCTCAAAGTCGACTCCGCGGTGGCGGAGTTCCGCCACGGCGTGCACGAGCTCGGCACGCGGATCACGCAGATCCTGAGCGGCTCTTGGCAGGCGCACTTCGAGACCGTGCGCCAGCAGCACCTGCAGGCCGGCCTGCCGGCCTCGCTGGCCGCCAGGATTGGCGGCCTGGAGGCGCACAACGCCTCGCTCGACGTCGTCGAGCTGGCCACCGGCCGCCGCATCGCCGTGCCCGAGGCCGCGCGGGTGTACTTCGAGGTCGGCTCACGCACGGGCCTCGACTGGCTGCTCGAGCGGATCGACAAGCTGTCGGTGGACGGCCCCTGGCAGGCAATCGCCCGCACGGGCCTGCGCGATGCGGCCATGCGCATTCACCGCCGGATCGCCGAGCGCGTCCTCGCACGCGGCCAGGGTACGCCCGGGGAGCGGGTCGACACGTGGCAGGAAACCGCCGGCCGGCGTCTGCTTCACTGGGAGCGGACTCTGACCGAGATGCGCGCGGCCGGCGCGGCCGATTTCGCCACGCTCACGGTCGGCGTCGAGTCATTGCGAAAGCTGGCCGACTGAATGCAAAATCCGGGCGTCGCGCGCGCGACGCGCAGGGTTCGACGGGGCTCCTCTTCGAGGAGCCCCGTCCGTGAAGCTGAAATCGAGCCTCAGGTGCCAGAATGCCCGGAAAGCTGATCCTCGTCCGCCACGGCCAGAGTCTCTGGAACATGGAAAACCTGTTCACCGGCTGGACCGACATCGACCTGGCCCCCGCGGGCCGTGAGGAGGCCGAGCGGGCCGGCCGGCAGCTCGTGGAGGAAAAAATCCAGGTCGACATCGCGTTCACCTCCGTGCTCAAGCGGGCGATCCGCACGCTGTGGATCATGCTCGATGTGATGGATCGGATGTGGATCCCGGTCGAGCGCTCCTGGCGGTTGAACGAGCGGCATTACGGGGCGCTGCAGGGACTCGACAAGGCGCAGACCGTGGAGCGCCACGGCGCGGCGCAGGTCAAGATCTGGCGCCGCAGCTACGACATTCCGCCGCCGCCGCTCGCCACCGACGATCCGCGCCATCCACGCTTCGATCCGCGATATGCCGAGGTGCCGGCCGGGGAGCTGCCATCGGCGGAGTCGCTGAAAGACACTCTGGCGCGGGTGCTGCCGTACTGGCACGCGCGCATCGCGCCGGAAGTCCGTGCTGGCCGCAATGTGCTGGTTGCCGCGCACGGCAACAGCCTGCGCGCGATGGTGAAGATGCTCGATGAAGTGTCCGAGAGCGACATCGTGGAGCTCAACATTCCGACGGGCATCCCGCTGCTATACGAGCTCGATGCACAGCTGAAGCCCCTCGGCAGCCGCTATCTGGGCGATCCGGAAATCGCCGCCGCCGCCGCCGAAGCCGTCCGGCGCCAGACCGAGAAGCGCTGAGCTCAAGCGCCGCGCCCAACGTCAACGGCAAGCCCGGCCGGCGCATGCCTCACCCATGGCCGGCTCCTTGGAGCCAGCCGATCGGCTGGCTGCGGCACCGAAGCGCGGGGAGCCGGATCAGGCCGCCCAGCGGTCGTAGCGCCCGTGGAACTCCTCGGCCAGCGCGCTCATGTGCCGGCTGACCGCCTGGATGTCCGGCACGATCAGACGCATGGACTTCGAGGCGTGCAGACTGAAGGGCATGTCGCTCCCGTCCGGGATCGGCTTGACATCCACCGCAAACCCCTCCGGCTCGAGCCGCGTGCGCACCGCTTCGCAGGCGGCCTCGTCCTGGAGCGCCAGAAAGAAGTCCACCTGGTATTCGTTGAAGGGATGGTAGCCCTCGGCGCGCAGACGCTTGACCATCATCTCGTCCCAGCTCTCGTGCTGGTCGAGGCTGCGCTGCTGCTGCAGGGTCTTGCGGATCCGGAAATAGCCGACGATCAGGATGATCACCCCGACGACGGCGACCGCAAAAATGGCGTGAACGATGTCCACGGAGATGCCGGCCTTACTCGTCCGGTGCGATGGTGACGCGCAGGCCGTCGAGCGCGGGCGTGAACTCGATCTGACAGGAGAGGCGCGAATTGTCCTGGTACTGCGAGAGCTCGCGCAGCAGCTCCAGCTCGTCCGACATGGGCGAGGGGAGCCGTTCCTGCCAGTCCGGATCGACGTAAACGTGGCAGGTGGCGCAGGAGCACATGCCGCCGCAGATCGCCGCGACTCCGTAGTCGAGATCCCTCAAGGTTTCCATGACCTTGAGGCCGCTTTTCCCCTCGACCCGATGCTCCTTGCCGTCACGGTCGATCACACGCAGAAACGCCATTCAGCCACCTTTCGAGACAAGCCAGTCCGGATGATGAATTTTTTGTGAAAATTGAATGTACTAGTGTGCCGGGTCGCGGAGCCGGGCGCCACTACCCGGAGCGCTTGCGGCCGGGCCCCGAGTCCTTCAGAGAGGACCGAGCACTTTGAGGACGAATGCCGCCTTGCCGGCAACGAGTGCCCTCGCCTCGAGCGTGGCGCGCAGCTCGCCTCTCAAGGCCTCGAAAACCTGCTCGTACTCGCCGAATACCTGCGTGCTCAAGCTCCCGGCCACCACCTTCAGGGTCGGGCGGGCCCTCAGACGGTTGATGAAATCGTGGATCATCGGCGCAAATTCCTCGGCGAGCGGGTACAGGCTGATGTCGACCCCGATGTCCATAGGGTGGCCATTCTACCGTTTCAGAAGACGGGCTGACCGGCGTATGGGCACAGGGCCGTGCCCGCAGCCGAAGGCGGGGAGCGGCGGGCACGGCGTCCCGCCCAAGCCTCGATCTTGGCTCGCCGCCGCGCTGGGTCGGGCGCGATGGCGCGGATCCGGCGCTTGCGAGTGGCGCCTTACCGGGTCAGCCAGCCAGCCGGCGATGGGCTAGAATGGCCGCCCCGCGCCCTCCTCCCCGCCGTGTGCGCATCAGAACAGCTTCCAATGACTCGCAAGATTCAAATCCATCAGGTCGACGCCTTCACTCTCGAGCGCTTTACGGGCAATCCCGCCGGGGTCGTGCTGCACGCGGACGGCCTGACGGACACGCAGATGCTGGCCATCGCCCGGGAGCTGAACAATGCCGATACGGCATTCCTCTTCGCATCCGACGGCATCGATCACGACGTCCGCGCAAGATTTTTCACCCCGCGTACCGAAGCCGGATTCGTCGGCCACGCCACGGTCGCGGCTCATCACGTGCTCTCGGGCTTGCCGAACGCGCCGCAGCGCCTGAGACAGAAGTCCAAGGCCGGCACCGTCGAGATCGAGGTCCGCGGCGAAGGCGAGCGGCGCAAGATCGCCATCCGCCAGAACCCGGCGCCCCTCGGGCGCGAGATCAACGATCGCGAGCGGCTCGCTGTGCTCGATGCGCTTGCACTCGCCACGGACGACCTGGACACCCGCTGCCCGCTGCGCATCGCCGGGGCGAGCAGCACGCGGCTGCTCATCGGGGTGCGCGGGGTCGAGGCACTGAACCACATCAAGCCCGACATGGTTCGCCTCACGACGCTCTCGGCGCAGGTCGGCGCGGCGGGATATTTCGTGTTCACGCTCACGCCGGGAAACGAGGACCATCTGACCGAAGCGCGCATGTTCTGCCCGGCGCTCGGCATCGCAGAGGATCCCGTCAGCGGCAATGCCCACGGCCTGCTCGGCGTGCACCTGATCCAGAACGGCCTGCTCTCCCACGACCGGCATCGCGCCTCGTTCCGAGGCGTGCAGGGTCGGTGGCTGCACCGGCCCGGACAGGTGGATGTCGAGCTGGAGATGACCGGCGGCACCGTCTCCGCGGTGTGGATCATCGGCCAGGCGGTGTCGGTCTTTCAGACCGAGATGACACTCTAAGGTATCTGCGATCCGGCCGCGCGCGCCGGCCCGGCATAGCGCACGCACCCATGCGCGAGCTCGAGTTCGTGCGTGCAACAGCCGGGCCACTCCGACCGCCGATGCACGGTCATCACCACGGCGGCCCCGGCGGCGAGCAGCGGCCCGATGCGCTCGCGCAGCTCGCGCTGGGTGGGCCCATCGAGCCCCGAGAAAGGCTCATCGAGCAACAGCAGCGCCGGATGGCGCACCCAGGCCCGCGCAAACAGTACTTTGCGCAGCTGCCCGTAGGACAGTTCCCGCAACGTCCGTCTCGCAAGCGCCGTCAGGCCGAACTGCGCAAGTGCGCGCCGAGCGGCGGCACGATCGGCCGAAGTCGGCGGATCGTTCAACCCGATGCTCGCATACCGGCCGGACTGCACGACCTCGCTCACCGTCAGGTGCTGCGGGTGATCGGCCTGCAGATGCGGCGCCACGAGCCCGATGCGCCGTTTGAACCGCTGCAGCGGCACTCCCGGATGGACACCGGCACGCTCGATGCGCCCGCAAGCCGCGACACCGTGGTCCCCGTAGAGCGTCCTCAACAGCGTGGTCTTGCCTGACCCGTTGTGTCCGTGCACCACCCAACACTCCCCTGTCCGGATCGTCAGCGACACCCCGTTCAGCGCCACGTGCTCATCGAGATGGACGCTGGCATCGGTCATACGGATCAGGAGCCTGCCGGCAGATGATCCGGCGCGGCCCGACGATGACACACGCGAGGGCGCCGGACGGCCCTCGCGCCCCAACCAGCGCGCGAGCGCCCCGGCGCGCACAGGGCCGCGGTAGGCCACGCGACCGTGCTCCAACACGAGGACGTGCGTGGCGGAGGAGGGCACGTCCTCGGCTCTGTGGGTGGACAGCACCCAGGGCAGGCGCGAGCGGGCGGTGCCTCGCAGCCATCGCAGCGCGCGCTCCCGGTTGGCCTCGTCCAGGCCGTTCAACAGCTCATCGAGCAGCAACAGCTTGGGCCGGGAGACCAGAGCCCGCGCCAGTAACGTCAGGCGCCGCTCGCCGTAGGAGAGCGTCAGAAATCGGCGCGGACCGAGCGGATCGAGCCGCAAGCGACGCAGCATCGCGGTGACGCGCTTGCGATCGGCCCCGTGCGGCACATCGAGCGGGATATCGGTGCGGTACAGACCGGTGGCGACCACCTCCTCGGCGGTGTGATTCCAGCCATAGCGCTCGTACTTGTCCTGGCGCTCCGGCCCCAGGTAGCCGATCTCCTCCTGCACCTCCTGCGGCGTGGGCCACACCTTGCCCTGCCAGAGGTACTGCCGCGCATCCCGGGCCGATGTGGGCCAGACGGCGCCGGCGACCAGCTTCAGCAACTGGGTCTTGCCGGCCCCATTCGCCCCGGCGAGCACCCAGCGCTCTCCGGGCCGGATCGTCCAGCTGATCCCCTCGAGCACGAGCCGGCCGCTGCGGACCAGAGACACATCGCACAACCGCGCCTCGACAAATTGTCTGTCCGCCGGGGAGGCATCGGCCGATTTCGCCATGATTCTCGGTTGCGGCAAAGGGGGAGCGCATATTTTTGCACAATCTGCAGCGCCCGGTGCGCAGGGTCGTCCCGCCGGGCCTACCCGGCCCCGGAAAGCCCCGCACGCGGGCGCGGTGCACGGATTTGTACGCATTGCCGCCGCCCGAGCGGATGCCCACGATCGGGCAACCGTGCCCATGGAGTGTCATTCTCGTGGAAGCAGCTCGCGAAATCGGCCATGCTGAAGCCCTCGAACCGAGCACGAGCGGCTCGTGCGTGGAGCCTCGCCACCTGCAGCAATTGATCGACAGGGCGCGGGAGTGCAGGCCGCTGCGCACGGCGGTGGTGCACCCGACGGATGAGGTCTCGCTGCTGGGGGCGATCGAGGCGGCCCGTCAGGGGCTGATCAGCCCGGTCCTGGTGGGCCCCGGGGAGAGGATCCGCGAGGTCGCCCGTGCCGCCCAAATCGATCTGTCCCCTTATACCCTCGTCGCCGCGGAGCACGGCTCGCTGAGCGCTGCGCGAGCCATCGCAATGGCTCGTGCCGGCCAAGTGGAGGCCCTGATGAAGGGCGCTCTGCATACCGATGAGCTGATGCACGCCGCCGTCGATCCCGAGCACGGCCTGCGCACCCCCCGCCGCGCCAGCCACGTCTTTGTCATCGAGTCGCCTCGATACCCGCGGCTGTTGTTCATCACCGACGCTGCGGTCAACATCTATCCGACGCTCGAAGACAAGCGTGACATCGTTCAAAATGCGATCGATCTGGCCCGGACACTCGGCGTGCGCACGCCGCGCGTGGCGATTCTGTCCGCCCTCGAGCTGGTCACTTCCCGGATCAAGTCGACGATCGAGGCCGCGGCGCTGTGCAAAATGGCCGATCGGGGACAGATCGAGGGCGGCGTGCTCGACGGACCGTTCGGGTTCGACAATGCGGTCTCGAGCGAGGCCGCGGCGACCAAGCACATCGCATCGGCCGTCGCCGGCCGCGCGGACATCTTCGTCGTGCCCGACATCGAAGCGGGCAACATGCTCGCGAAGCAGCTCGAGTATCTTTCCGGCGCGAGACTTGCCGGCGTAGTGATGGGCACGCGCGTTCCGATCGTCCTCACCAGCCGGGCCGATGATGCCGCGGCGCGCCTCGCCTCATGCGCGATTGCCATCCTCGTGGTACGACGGCAGCCGCTCGAAGCGGCGTAGATGCATTGGCGCGCCCGGAGGGATTACTCGCCCCGTCCCCGGGACTCGCCCCTTCGGGGCCGGCGCTTCGCGCCGTTCAAAATTGCTCCAGGCAATTTTGTCGAACCCCCGACCCTCAACTGGCTCAACGGCCTCAATTCCTGAAATTGGCGCGCCCGGAGGGATTCGAACCCCCGACCACCTGGTTCGAAGCCGAGCCGAGGCCCTCATGGACGCCACTAGACTCCAATAAACTCAATCACTTAGTGGCGTGAAGCGGCGGCCACTGGTGCCAATTTGAGGCACCAAGTGTGGCAATAGTGTGGCAGAAGTCGGCCCCCGTCGGTGTTGGTTTCACCGGCGAGGGCCTGGCAAGCAACACCGAGAAGGGGTGCCACATGCCTGACGCCGATCCTACCTCCCTACGGCTGCCGGCCGCAAAGCAGCTCACCGCCGTCCCCCTCGCCACCATCAAGGCGTACCGCCGCACCAGCTGCGCCATCGTCACCATCGAGCGCGCCGGACGCGCGCCCCACCGCCACCGCGTCTCTCTGCGCCGCTACGCGCTTCTGCGGGAATGGACCCTCACCCGCGCGGCCCGCCGCTGGCGCACCTCGGGCGCCTGGCTGCGCGGCTCCATTGCTGTCTCCCTCTGGGCACCCTTGCGTTCCTGAAACCGACTCAAACCGGAGAATTCTCATGACCAGAATTTCCAACCAAGCAACAATCGACCGCAACCTGCTGCGCGCTGCGCGCGCACTCCGTCGCCACATCGCAGGTGTGAATTATCGTGACCCAGGCTTCGGCATCCCGGGCCATGTCCACGACATCACATACTTCGCGGCCACCCGAGCCGGGCGCATCGAACTGCTAGTCGTGAATCGAGGACGGCCGCGCTACGCGCCATATAGCGGCTTCCGGCGGCTCGACCTGCAGACGAAGAATTTTGCGGACCCGAACCGGCGGCTCCTGCCGGCGACGAAAATGGCACCGATCATCGCGCGAGCCTGCGAGACCGCCGGTCTACGTGCCACCGGCTGGTGGCCAGGCGTGGACGTGTTCCGGTCCGCCTGACCCTCTCATCCCCCCTGACCCGGAGTCTTTCGCATGACCAAATCCCATGCCCCCCGCACCCCTCCCTCAACGGATGCCGCCCCGGCGGCTGCAGCCGCGCCAGCCCCCGGCACGTGGGCGCGCACGCTTGACGACCTCGAGGTTGCCGATGCGCTGCTCACCACGCTCCAGCACCGGTGGGATGCGGCGGGCGAGGAATGGGGCGCCGAGTGCACCACGATGGATTTCGCCCTCACGCATCTCCACCGCGCCATGAATCTCGTCCAACAGCTACGCGATGCGGCGACCGCCGCGCCCTCTGCGCCGCGCGAATAAGTCGATCCAACAGGACCATGACCATGCGTACCTACACTTCTCGAACCCTCTCCATCCTCCTCGCCGCCTTGGCGGCCGTCTCTCTCGCCGCCTGCGGTGGGAGCGGTGGCGGCGGGGCTTCCAGCCCACTGAGTCCGACGGGGAACGCGCCGAGCGGCGCGAATCTCGCGGCGTGCACTGATGGGTCCTACGACACCAACACCTACCAGGGCATCACGCCCTGCCTGACCGTAACGGGCCTCGCGAGCGGACAGTCGGTGTCCGTGTCCGACGGCACCAATACGCTCACCGAGAGCAGCGACGGGACCTTCAATTTCCCGGGCCTCGCCAATGCCAGCGAGAACGGCGCACCAGTAGACCCCACGGTGGCGTTCTCCATCACGGCCACCACGGGCGGCGCCACGTGCTCCTTGTCGGGCGGCGGCGCCGGGGCGAACAACCCCAGCGCAACCGGGTATGAGACCAGCGCGCTGTGCGCGAAGTATCCGGCGGTGAGTCCGGCGATGCCGAAGGTCACGACGGCACCCGGGGTGAGCAGGACGGCCCAGGTGATCGCCTCGCCCACGATTGTGCCGGTGTACATCAGCACTGGATCGCTGGCGACGGACAACGAGGCGAACGACGCGACGTTCCTCAGCCAACTGGTGAACTCGCAGGAGTGGGGACTGCTCTCGCAGTACGGCGTCGGGGCTGCCACGGTGGATGCAGCGGTCACTGTGAATCCCGGGTCTTGGAGCCAGTATTACGGCGTGCAAAAGACCGACGTCAGCACCATCGCTCAGGACGTGCAGAGTCAGGGCGTGACTTTGACGGCGAGCACCGTCCTCGTGATCTATCTGCCCCCCACAATCGGCCTTGATTCCGCGGGGACAGGGCAGACCGGCTACACCGGCACGGTGGCGGTCGGCGGCACGAATGTCCCCTTCGCGCTGGTGACCGACAACTCCACCAATGGGCAGTACATCGCGGCAGACAGCGTCTACTGGATGGCCGAGGCCGGTATCGTCAACGACGTGTCGAACGCGGATGGCAATGGTTACGCCTGGATGAGCGCGAATCCGGACCTCTGGCTCGGAACTAGTGTCACTCTGCAGGACACGGCCTTCGAGAACGATGCCACGACTGTCGGAATCGGCACGCTGTGCATGAGCGGCGATGGCGCAGGGCCGCTTCAGGCCCCCGACATCTCCACGGGCGACATCGTGCCCATCTGGTCTCAGACGGACGCGAACGCCGGCCGCAACCCCTGCCAGCCGAATGCAGACTACTACGACACCACGCAGTCCGACCCGACCGTCACGCTATCCGATTCCAACACCCCATTCGTCGGTGTGGTGGCGCAGGGCACGACGACCGTCACCGGCACCCTGGGCGGTATCTCGCGGACCGATCAGGCGATCGTCATAGCGCCCGGACAGTCGGTCACCGTGCAGGCGCAGGTGTTCACCACTGCGGCGGTGCAGGACATGCCCGTCCGAGCCGGTGTGCTGTCCTACATCAGCGGGCTCGACACGGGAGGCTGCTCGTTCGCCTCGCCGGGCGGGGTGCAGCCCTGGGCGTGTTCCAGCGCGCCGCTCATCTCGGTCTCGGCGGTCAAGAACGTCACGCGGCCGAGCGCGAGCGGGGTCAACAACGGCGACACCATCGAGTTCACCGTCACGGCGTCCAACACGCCTTTCAAGGGCATGTACGTGATCGCCGTGATGCTCGGTAACGAGCAGGTCGCCACCCCGCTCGCGGTAACCAACGGGTCGACTTGGCAGTAACACCACAGAGCCGGGCGGCGCAAGCCGCCCCGGCGGGAGAACCAACATGAAACGCCTCAGCCTCATCATTCTCGCCACTGTCGCGACCGTTTCCCTTGCCGCTTGCAGCGTCGATCATGGCACGGGCCGATCGGTCCGATACTACGCGTTGCATCAGCAGGTGCTCTCCAACGAAATCGCGTGGTGTCAGATGCAGGGCATGCCCGACGCCTTCCTCGGCTGTCGGCACGCGGATGCCGGCGCCCATATCATCGACATGGGTCTATTGAAGTGGGTGAACAAGCCCGAGCCCTGGCCAGGACAAAACATCACGTTCTTCAAGACAGTCGCAGCGGTTGGCAAGGCGGAGATGAATCTGCCATCCGACAAGGAAGTGCTCGTCACGGTCAGCGATTCCATAGGTTATGGGCCTTCGGATGTACGGCGCTGGCGCGCTCGGGTCGCCGCGGACGAGCACGCGATCGCCGCCGTGCCCACATCGGCGCGCAATGCCATCCAAGAGGAGCGGGACTGGTGTGAGACTCGCTCGTACCTGAATCGGCACACAAAGCCCACCCCGGCCTGCGGGGCGGCAAGCAGCGTGATGGTGTACTGAGCATCAGCCGGGCCGCTTGCCCACCGTCCCGGCGTCCTATCCCGCGCAGCGGGAATTGAAGCCCGCGAAGCGGGAATTGCGGACTGATGGTGTGTCGGGCATATCCCGGATTCGGGAGTGGAGGTGCCGGGGCGGCTGAGCCGCCCCGGCGAGGAGGCAAGAATGGGCACCATACACTTGCTCGAGCAGCGCCGGCTGCGCCGGAGGATGCATCCCATGGATCGACTCGTGGCCGTCCACGAGGACCTGCTGATCGACTTGGAGCGCGCCCAGGCGCGCAAACGCGCCTGGCAGGTCGACGAGGAAGAGTACGAGCAGGCGGCGCGAGAGGCCGAGAAGGTACCCCTGGACCCGTCCGCGACGGGCGCAGGGGCGGCGGCCGAGGTGGCCATCAAGCCGGAGTCCACCGTCGCCGTATCGGTCACTGTGATCCCCGCCGACGCGGACAACCAGGTGAAGGTGTTCGATCCCTACGAGCTGCACGAGGTCGAGCAGACCCTCAAGGGCCTCCGGGACCACGACCAGGAGCGGGTGAAACTCGCGCTCGAGCGCGCCGGCCGCAACGGCGGCTATCGGCCCGTGCCGTGGACCGACGGTCGGGATCCGCTTGCAGGGCTCGGTCCCGAATCCGCCAATTTCGCCGAGGTGATCGAGCATCTACAGGTTCAGTGGACCTGCGCGAGCCGGGCGATCCGCCCCGCTGATGCGCGCATCGACCCGGTCCTGCTCCTCGGGCCGCCGGGCGTCGGCAAGACCTACTTTGCACGGACGCTGGCGGAGGCCATCGGGACCCGGATGGAGGTGTATTCCGCGGGCACCGCACAGGATGCCTTTCAAC
>JAJZDX010000065.1 GCA_021805865.1 Pseudomonadota bacterium | reverse complement strand
TTGCTGAAGAACTACTTCGGGATGCGCTCGGCGAGGTCGAGCACAGCGACCCGTAACAGACATGTCTGGTTGTTCAGACATGCTTTTGCTGCGTGTGTCGCAGGGTTGAATGTGCGTAAGGGTGGGCCTGAAGATCGCCCATCTGGAGGCTAGGGTCGGAATCGACCCGGCGTAGACGGCTTTGCAGGCCGTTCGTGCTTTTTTGAATCAATACGTTAGATCAGTTTTGACACACTTTGACACCCAGCGCAATCATCTGCGCTGAATGAAGGTAAGGACGCCGGGAACCCCGTTCTTCCGCCTTTGATCTGAGCGGCCGATGCTCTGGATTGCGGCGAGTATCGCCGGTGGCATAGACCAGATCGACGCTGTCTTCCACGCGGCTGATGACGAACCCGATCACATCGCCCGAGACCGGCTCGATTCCCGCCGGTCCGTGGCGCGCGGGCGTAGCGGTCACCGAAAGCGTCGTGCCTTGCGGCGTGCGCACGGACCAACTCTGCCACGGATCCAGACCCATCGCCCCCCGGCCCAGGCGGGTCGCCCCTGCGCGAGTGGTCAGAACGTGCGGAATGCTCTCCAACAGCGCCCGCCCCGAGGTGTCAAGGTTGTCGGGGTGCTGATCGTGACTGACCAGCGCCACATCGAGCCTGCCGAGTCCCTCGGCGCCGACTGCGGGCCCGCGAGTCTTGTGCAGCCGTACCGTTCCCGAGGCGTACTCGCCCCCGGCGGCATCGAAAGTGGGGTCGGTGATGAAGCTGACGCCATCTATGGTCAGAATCACCGTCGGTCCGCCGATATAGCGCATCGCGAAATCGCACTCGGAGGCGTTCATGCGAACGTCCCCCCGGGCGGCGGCGCTGACGGAGACATCCGCCGGATGGCCGCGACATAGCTTGTCAGCATTCGAGTGTCCTCGATTGAGCCGTGGTGATGAACTTGGCGCCAGCGTCCGCCGGCTCGCTGAAACAGCCGTGTCGTGCGTATCGCGAGATCGAGCCTGTCGTCGTCTCGGGCAAGATAGCCGCGCTCCCGGCCGACTACCCAGTACACATCCGTCGCGCGGTGTTCGGTGTAGTCCCAGAACTCAAAGGAATAGGTCCAGGGGGTCTCAAACAGGCGCTCGTAGATCGAGCGGATCTCGGGCCATCCGCGCTTGATCCCGCCCAGGGGGTTATCCATGGCCGCCTCCTCGGAGTCCGCCCAGTTCTGTTCCATCAGGGGGAGATCACGGCAATTGAGCGCCCGGTAGAACTGCGTCAACGCGCAGCGGGGTTGCGAAAGATCGGCGATCTCTTCCCGGCCGGTCACCGGCTCTTGGATGGGTGCGATGCGGTTCGACATGAATGACCCTCTATCGAGCCACCCGGCACGATGCAGGCGGGCGACTCCTCGAGGACCAGCGTAGGGCTTTCAGCGGGCCCGCCCCAGTGGCATTATTGCCTCTTATGAGGTCATTCCTGCCACCGGCCGACGGCGTCGTTCGCATTGCGGTGCTGCTGAGCGATGAATCCTCCCTACCCGTGGGGCTGCTGTTCCGCGCGGTCTTTGAACGCGCAAACCGGGCCCTGCAGCCGCCCCGCTATCGCGTGGAACTCGTGAGCGCCCGCCCCCTGCGCCCCAAGTCACGGGATGTCCGGGTGAGCACGGGCCGGATGCGCGGCCGCTACGATTATCTGGTGGTGACGCCGTACGATGGGGTCGACACGCGCTGGAAACCCGATCCGCGAGATGTCGCGCTGGTCAGGCGCCAGCACGCGCGCGGCGGCATCGTGGCTTCGGCCTGCCTCGGCGCCCTGACGCTCGCCGCGGCGGGCGTACTCGACGGCCGGGAGGCGACGACCCATTGGAGCTGGACGGCGGAGGTGCGCGCCCGCTATCCCGAAGTCGCCTGGAACACGCGCCGAATGCTGTGCGATCAGCAAAGCGTCATCACCGCCGGGGGTTATCTCGCGGCCGTGGACCTGGCGTTGCACATCGTCGCGGTGACGAGTTCGCGCGAGACCGCTAGGGACCTCGGACAAACGATGCTCGCCGACAGCACGCGCCAGTACCAATCGATCTACGCGCTGAGCCTTGCCGCTGTGCCGGCCCCCTCGGGCGCCCTTTCCGACATCGACCAGTGGATCGAGCTTCGGCTGCGCTCGGCGCCGACCGCGGCGGACATGGCGCGCCACTGCCACATGAGCCTGCGCTCCTTCCACCGCAGGTTCCGCGACGCCTACGGGGTTACGCCGCGAAAGTTCCTGCAATTGAAGCGCATCGAGATCGTCCGCAAGCAACTCGCGGCGAGCGCCCGGAGCATCGAGCAGATTCTTGAGGACGTCGGAGTGAGTGATCCGGCCTCGTTTCGCCGTGTCTTTCAGCGTGAGCTCGGGCGCTCGCCGGCGCAATATCGCCGGCAGTCGCGGCCCACCCCAGCCCTCTTAACGACGATTCGGTTTGATTCCCCTCAGGCGGCGGCCTTCAAGTAATTCAACAGCTCGGCTTGTACCGCAGGACTTGCGCTGAGCGTGAGGGTGAGCCGGCCTTCTGGGTGGGTCAGCGGTCCGGCGCGCTGGATCAGACGGCCCCGGCAAGCGCCGAGGCGCACAAACGACCACCACGGGGCACGCTGTTCGGTGGTGGAGCGCGCAGGCTCCTCGGCCGACATCTGCAGCTCACGGTTGAGGTTGTGGGCCATGATCGCCGAGAGCAGCCAGGTCTGGTTGGCGGCCCAGCGTCTGCAGGGGATGTAATCCATCTGGGTCTGGGACTTTAGCTCCGCAAAGATCGTTTCCTGCGCGCCGCAGCCATTGTGAAGCATCAGGAGCTTGCGCGCCTCCATCAAAATCTCGCAGGCGCACCTAGTGAATGACCGCAATGCGGCGAATTGACGTGGCCCTTACAGTCGTCCGCATCTGGGGACCTTGCCGGTCAGCAGCCCCTTCACAACGCACTCACCGGCCGGCGCTGCCATTTCGACCTGCCGGTCAAGCGCGCAGTCACCGGCTCCGAGCCGGGCGGGGTCTGACGCGCCAATTCTCGCCGCTCGGGTACGGCTTGGGCCGGAGTCTCGCACGGGCTGGGTTGACAGGAATATGGCAATACAGCTATCATGCCACTATGAAAGCGACCATCGATATCCCGGATGCTCTGTACCGCAAGGTCAAGGCCAAGAGCGCCCTGCTCGGCAAGCCGGTGCGCGAGGTCACCGTGGAGCTGTACCAGCACTGGCTGGGGGAGAAAGAAGAGCCGCAGCCGGAGGCCTCCCCCGAGACTTGGCTGGAATCCTGGCTCGCTGCGGCCGACGAAGCCGTGCGAGCCGCTCCTCGCGGGCCTTCCGCGCGCGAGATCCTGATCGCCGACCGCAACCGCCAGGATCACCGAAGGACGCCGAAGTGACGGCACTGGTGGTCGACGCCAGCGTCTGGGTCTCCGCAGCCGACGCGGCCGACACACTGTCCACCCCAAGCCGAACGTTTCTCCACACGGTCATGCGCCGGCGCGATCCTATCGCCCTTCCCGCCATCGCGCGGCTCGAGGTCGCCTGCGCGCTCTCGCGCCGGCTGCGCGATGCCGCGCGGGGTCGCGATCTGGCTGACGGGCTCCTGCACTCTCCGCTCATCACAGAAATGGATCTGGGATCGTTGCTGGGAACGGCGCTGACGGTGGGAACCGAGTCCTTTCTACGCGCTGGCGACGCGTTCTATGCGGCTGTTGCCACAGATGAAGACGGCATCATCATCTCGTGGGACGAGGAACTCCTTCGACGGGCGAATGGCGTGACACCCAGTGCGTGGCTCTCTGAACACGGGAAAGACTGATCCGGGCTTCTCCCTGACTTGCTCTCCTTCAGGGCGAAGCGGATGTCAATCGAAAGCGGCCCGAGCCTCCGGCCATCCGGCACAAACGCAACTGAACCGCGATCCGGCCGTCTGGCTGTTCGTGAAGCACCGCGCGGCGGCCGCCGTCACGCCGGCCGGGATTACCGCGTGTGCAAACGCCTGATGTTCTGGCGTGGGCGTGGGCGTAAAGAGCAAATCCTGGAACAAATCGTTGAGCGGCGTGCGGGCGTGAAAGGCGCGCTGCCGCAGGCGGTCGATCGCGAGATTGGCCGCGATATGGAACAGGTGCGCGCGCAGGAAGCTGCTGGCGCTCGGGTGGTCGAGGCGTAAGAGCCGAACGTAGGCTTCCTGCGCCACCTCCCGGGCTTCCTGCTCGGACCCGAGCCGTGCGGCCAGGAAGCTCACCAGGGCCCGGTTGTGCTCGCGAAACAGCCGTTCTACGCCGCCCGCAGGGTCCGGTGGCGGTTCCGTGCTGAGGGAATCCGCCGCTGTGCTCACTGGATCGAGGACCTTGCCCACCCCGGATTGCCCCGCTGTGCCTTTGGCATAGTACGCCTTATGCCCTTAGAACGAACGAGGGGGTCGGAACGGCAATCCAGAACCGGCTTGCACCGCGGCCGAGGCGGGTTCAGTCTGATCGGCAACGATCAGCGCCCCATGCCGCGTTGCCGCGCCGTAGCCACCCCGCGAGGCACTCTCGCACCGCCTTACCCAGCGCCTCGAGCGAGACCTGATGGAGGCGGCTATGGCTGTCGGCGCGGGTGCGAGACCTACCCCATCAGCCCATTTTCGAACCCACGTTGAAATTTCGGCGCGCCTCCCGCGATTGCCTGTTTCAGGGAAGACAAGTAACGTGGGCGCTCGGCTAGGAGCGGACGCCCTGAACCGTCTGTTTTCGGACTGTGAATATCAATGAGCTGCAGCAAACCTCATGCGTTGGAATCTGCTGATCAGTCTTACCGTCCTAGGCTTCGGCGCCGTTAGCGTTTACGCATCCTATGCCCGGGATCTCGCGGCGGCGCGCGGGCGCCTGCTAGGCCGAAGTAGCACGCTGGGGACATCGTACGGCGTGCTGGAGTACTCGGTGGTCGGCACGGGCGAACCGGTGATCATCATCCACGGGGCTGCTGGCGGCTTCGACCAGGCGCTGGACGTGACGGAACCTTTGGCTGCGAGTGGCTTTCAGCTGATCGCTCCGTCACGCTTCGGCTACCTTGGTTCAAGTCTGCCCGCCCGGCCCACCGTCGGGATGCAAGCGGACGCCTACGTCGAACTCCTCGATCACCTTGGCATTGCGAAGGTCGATGTGGTGAGCATCTCCGCGGGGGCTTGGTCGACTCTGCAATTGGCGATTCGTCATCCAGAGCGGGTGCGAGCGCTCGTCCTTCTCGTTCCCGCCGACTATCTGCCTCCCGGCATGTCGATTCATGGCGGAGCCATCGTCCGAAGCTTCTTCAACTCCGATTTCATCGCCTGGGCCCAACTAAAGCTCATGCCCATTCTGCCGGGCGGCATGTTTCGCATGATACTTGGAACCGACCACGGCGTGGTCGACGGAGCCAGCCCTGCCGAGAAGGCACGCGTCCAGCAGATATTGGAGCGTCTTCTACCAGTTAGCTCAAGGGTCGGTGGCATGAATTTCGATGTTGCAACAGCTGCCGATCTTGAACCGTATGCGCTTGAGAAGATCACTTGTCCGGTTCTTGCGATCAGTTCCGACGATGACCGATTTGGGACTGCTCTGCGCGCCAAGTACATTGCATCTCATGTGAAACAGGGCAAGACGGTCATATATCCCACGGGAGGGCACGCACTTGTCGGACACTACACAGGCACCCTGAATGTAGCCGCCGCGTTCCTCCATACCTTGGTAGAGCGGGAATAGTCGCCTTGAATGATCGCGGTCGAGACACGCCTCCCGATCCTCGCCCAATTACACCGCCGTGCGGCGCCCAGCGCGTTAAGGCACCGGGGCGCCATGGGAATCGAGGCTAGATTCCTGCCAGGACGGAACACGAACGGGAGGGCGCGATGTCGCGGAGGGTGCTCACGGTGGATCGGTACAAAGAGATCGAGCGGCTGCTGGCGGCCGGTCGGGGCGTGCGGGAGATCACGCGAGCGCTGAAGTGCTCGCGGCGCATGGTGCGGCAGATCCGAGATGGCCCGCACGGGCCGCCGGATCAGCCCAGAAGCGCAGCAGACCCTCCGTGGATGGCGCAGGTGAACTGGCCGGAGATCGTCCTCGAGCTGGGGCTCGGGCACCCGCTGAAGTTCCTGTGGGAGGAGAAGGCGCAGTCCCTCACCAGCTATTCAAACTTCGTCTCCGCGCCAGCCCACGTCTCGCCTTGACGTCCGGCGCGCTATCCACAGACAGGCAGCGACCTCTTGCCGACGTGACGGTGAGCACAACTAACACAACATGTATTTATTATTGGAGGCTAGGGTCGGAATCCAAGGCTCAGCTAAGCCTTTGAAGGCAAAGGCGAACGGACCGCCCGCCTCCCCGGCTACCCCGCCCTGCTACCCCTGCCCTTCGCGCCTCAGGCTGTCCAAGGCGGCGCCCACCCGTGCGTCAACACGAGCGAGCGCCTACCACGACCAGCCTGAATGAGAGGCCGACCATGGGTACTTCCGCTCGCCGTGCCAATTCTACTCGGGGAAATCGCTCCCGCCCGGTCAAACTGTCCTCTACCGTCCGGCGACGTCCCGCCGGAGCCGCAATGCCGGATCTTCACGACATCATGGCGCACCTCGCCGACGCCATCGCCGTCGTGCGCGTCAGCCAGCGATCCCTCAGCCACCTGGAAGTCGCCTACGACGAGGAATCGTTCTTGCGCAAGGGGCTCGCCGCTCTGGATGCCGTCTATACCGAAATCGACTTCGCATCCATCGCGCTGTTCAAGAAAGGACAGCACTGAACGTCAACGAACGACGTTGATCACCCGTCCGATATTCCGCGAGCAGACGCCACGGCATGTCCGACGTCTTGTACGGACGCCACTCATGCCATCTGACTTTGACGTCAACAACAGGCGCCGCCAACTTCTCTGCTGTGGAATTTGTCGCGCACTTCAATCACACTCTGTCCAACATATTCCGGAACAACCGAATGGCAGAAGCCAGTAATTACATTGTCTTCGCGGACGAAAGCGGCGATCACGGCCTTGCGCGAATCAATCCGGATTACCCGGTATTCGTCCTGTCCTGCTGCATATTCACAAAGGACGACTACGTCGATCGGGTGTGTCCTGCCCTACAGCGATTTAAAATGCGCTGGTGGCCCCACGATGCGGTCGTGCTCCACAGTGCCCGGATCAAACGCCAGGAACCACCATTTACGTTCTTGCAGGAAATCAGCAAGCGCGAGCAGTTCATGCTCGACCTCACGAGCACCCTGGAGGAAATGCCCTTTGTTCTGGTCGCAG
>JAJZDX010000031.1 GCA_021805865.1 Pseudomonadota bacterium | reverse complement strand
CTTCGCCGGTCAGTGATTGGCGGGCGAAATACGATGACGGGACGTACCCGGTGGGGTTTTGGGAGTGGCTCGCGGACAACATGCATGTATTCCAGGAGTTCGTCCGCCTGGCATTGCGGACGCAGGCGCGAGGCCAGCGACGGTGGTCCGCTGACGGGCTCTGTCACGTCCTGCGGTGGCGTACCGCAGTGCGCGAGCATTCGGACGCAGGGTTCAAGATCAACAACTGCGCCACCGCGGGGCTCGCGCGCCTCGCGATGGAGGTGAGTCCCCGGCTTCAGGGGTTCTTCGAGATCCGCCAGCCGCCGGGTTCCTGCGGCCCGCAGCGCCCGTCTTGCAATGCCCGGCGTGGTGGCCATCGTGCGTGAGTGGCTGAACCGCACTGTTATGAGAGCGCTATCTCGTGCTTGACATTGATCATGCACAGCAACGGTGCTGACTCGCCGTTTAATGAGGAGGAGGAACACAGTGGCTGAACACAGCGCTATCTCGTGGTGCGACGCGACTTTCAACCCCTGGATCGGGTGCACGAAGGTGTCGCCGGCCTGTGATCACTGTTACGCCGAGCGGTGGGCGGGGCGATTCGGTCGAATTGAGTGGGACCGTCCGCCGGTGCGCACTTCTCTTGCCAACTGGCACCAGCCGATGGCGTGGAACGCCAAGGCTGTGCAAACGGGGAGGTCGATTCGCGTGTTTTGCGCGAGTCTCGGCGATGTCTTCGACAACGCGGTGCCGTATATTTGGCGGGCGGCGCTGTGGTCGCTCATCGAGGCGACGCCCGCGCTCACCTGGGTGCTGCTCACGAAGCGCATCGGGAATGCGCAGCGCATGCTGCCGCCAGATTGGCTCGAGCGCCCATTGCCGAACGTCTGGCTCGGGGCGACCGTCGTGAATCAGGAGGAGGCGGACCGAGACATTCCGAAGCTCCTCGCAGTGCCCGCCGCGGCGCATTTCGTGTCCTGTGAGCCGTTGCTCAGCCCGATCGAGTTCGACCACGAGTGGCTCGAGTGCGAATCGTTCGGTCACGCGGATGACTGCGCCGAGGATATCTGCGCGATGAATGCCGATGAACATTCCTGTGCCGGTCAAGTGATCCCGCAGCCGTCGATCGATTGGGTGATCGTCGGCGGGGAGAGCGGCCCGGCCGCGCGGCCGGTCCACCCGGAGTGGGTCCGCTCGATCCGTGATCAGTGCGCCGTAGCGCACGTGCCCTTCCATTTCAAGCAATGGGGTGAGTGGGCACCGAACTGTCTCTGCGACACAAATGTTGCGCATCCGACCACGAAGCGGCCGGAACCGGGGAAGATGGGCGTCATGTTCCGCTGCGGCACGCGCCGCGCCGGCCGAGAACTCGATGGGAAAGTTTGGGCGGAGTTTCCGGTGTCATGACTCAACGAAGCGAGCCGGCGTGTGCAGGTGGAATCGTAGCGAGGCTGTACGAGATGCGCTGCAGAGCGAAATTGGGCCTCGGCGAGCGGTATGACGAGGAGATGCGCCGCGGGCGCAGCCTGATCGCGGAGGTCCAACGCGAGCACGGTGGGTCCCCGCTCTCGGCGGCGGCGAAGATATGCGCAGCCTTGGCGTCGATCACGGACGGAGTGGACACTGTCCTCATCATGGCCGCTGCGCTCGAGATGATTGAGCCGAGCGAGGAGGAATGCCTCCATGCGTAACATGAGTTTTGCGCTCACGACCCCACAGGTGCGCAGTGGCACGAAGACGGTGACGCGCCGGCTGGGCTGGAAATTTATCAAGCCCGGCGACCTCGTGCGCCCCGTCGTGAAGTCCCAGGGCTTGAAACGCGGGGAGAAGGTGGAGGTGATCCGTGGGCCGCTACGCATCGTGAGTGTGCACCGGGAAGCGCTCGTCGACATGCTGATCGACCAGGCATACGGACAGCGGGAGTGCACGCTCGAGGGCTTCGGGGACGATCCTCTGCTGTGGCGACCGCAGGACTCCATCGAATTCTTCTGCCGGACCCATGCCTGCGGTCCCGGTGATCTCGTGACGCGGATCGAATTCGAGTACACAGATTGAGGAAGCGGATGATGTGGTCCTTGATTCGCCTCAGCATCTTGGTCGGCGTAACGCTTCTCGCGCCGGCTGCGATCCCCGCGCATGCCGCTGACCGAGGCGAACTCGCGCTCCTCCACCGCTGCGCTCCCGAAGTCTCCCCAGTGACCATGGCGGCGCTTGTCGCGCAGGAGTCCGGCGGCGACCCCTATGCGCTCGATGACGACAGCACGCACATCGTCTATCACCCCGTCTCGTATGCCGGCGCGGTGCGTCTCGCGGCCCAACTGATCGGCGCCGGTCACTCGGTCGATCTCGGTCTCGCACAGGTGAATAGTGGCTGGCTCGCGCCATTGCGGCTCACGGCCGCGGAGCTCCTCCAGCCGTGCGAGAACCTGCGCGCCGGCAGTCTCATCCTGCTGCACGCCTGGCGGGCCGCGGAAGCCGGTCCCGTGCCTGGGGCACCCCCGCGCGCCAAGCGTCTCGCGCGGGCGCTCGCGATCTATCACAGCGGTAATCCGCGCTCGCTTGCCGGCCGGCAGTATGCGGCCGAGACCTACCGGCACGCCGGAGTGCGCATCGTCGTTCCCGCCATCCCCGGCGGACACCTAGCGCGGTGGGGACACGATCCTCTTGCGCGACGCGGCGCGCTCAGGCAGCCGACCACTGTGCAGACGCTCGCGGCGCGCGGGCCTTCGCCGCGCACGAGCGCGTTGCAGCCGAACGACCACGGGCTCGTTCCAGCTTCGCTCAGTTCAGTTCATTGACGGAGCGCAGGAAGCAAGACCTGTCCCACTGAGCGGGAATTGAGGGATCCGGTAACACACCGTCGGCCATCGCGGGCCTGGGTGCAGTCCGCAGCCCCGGGTTCTCTGCGGGCCGCCGCCGACGAGCGGCGGCGGGAACCGCTGCACGCAGGCCGGGCCCGGGCTGCGGAGAAGTGGGAGATCCACTTTTCCGGAGCGGGGCATGCGACTGGTCATTGCGGAGAAGCCTTCCGTCGCGCGCGAAGTCGCGGCCGTCATCGGCGGCGGCGGGAAACGGCGGGACGGCAGTGAGTTCTTTCGGAAGAAGTTGAAGGCCGCCGATGCCGCCCGGGTGGGATACATCGAATGCGGCGGCGCAATCACGGTGAGCTGGTGCTTAGGCCACCTGCTCGAGCAGCGCGCGCCGGAGAGCTATGTCGCGAGCGGCAAGCTCGGGGCCGCCGACCTGCCGGTGGTGCCCGAGGAGTGGAAGCTCGCGCCGCGGGATGAGGTCTCGGCCTGTCAATTCGCGGTGCTCGCGGGGCTCCTGAAGCGGGCCTCAGAGGTCGTTCATGCAGGCGATGGCGACCGCGAGGGACAGCTGCTGGTGGAGGAAGTGCTCGTCGAGGCGGGCTGGCGCGGCAAGACGCTGCGGCTCTGGCTCTCCGCGCTCGATGATGAGAGCGTGAAACTCGCCTGGGCGAAGGTGAAGTCGAACGAGCACTACCTCAAACTCTATCTCGCCGGCCTCGGCCGCCAGCGCGCGGATTGGCTGATCTCACTTCAGGGCAGCTATGCCATGACCCAGCGCTTGGGCGCGCTCTGGCCGATCGGCCGCGTCCAGTCCGCCGCGCTTGCGCTCATCGTGGACCGCCAGCGCGAGATCGAGCACTTCACGCAACGCGACCACTACACGGTGAACGCCAGGCTCGGCGCGGATATCACCGCCGGCTGGCAGATTCCGCAGGACCTGCTCATCGAGGGACTCCTCCTCGATCGTGCGCCGGCTGAGGCGTGTGCGGCGACCGTCACGGGTAGGGACGCGCGCGTCGAGAAATTCACCGCGAAGAAAGGCGAGCGCGCCGCGCCGTTGCCGTTCTCGCTCTCGGCGCTGCAGAAGCTCGCGAGCCGGCGCTTGAAAATCCGGGTGGCCGCGGTGGATAAGGCGGCCCAGGCGCTCTATGAAGCGAAAGTCACGACCTATCCGCGTACGGACTGTCAGTACCTGCCCGAGGAGCAACTGGGGGATGCCGCGCGGCTCTTGAAGGCGATCAATGGCGGGAGTCTGCCGAAGGGCACCGAACCGTCGCGCCGTCATCGCGCGTGGAATTCGAAGAAGGTCTCGGCGCACCACGCGATCATCCCGACCGGCCAGCCGCTGCCGGCCGGCATCGATCCGGATGCCCGGCGCGTGTACGAGCTCATCTGCGAATCCTACATCCGGCTCTTCATGGGTCCTGAGACGTTCGAGCAGCGCGAGGCGATCTTTCTATGTCCTGCCGATCCTGCTATTACCCCGGACGATCCAGCGTGCCGTGCGCAGCACCGCTTCAAGGCCAGCGCGAAGATCGTTGAGGAGAAGGGTTGGACGGCGCTCGGCGCCGATGACGAAGACGACAAGGAGGGTGGCGATGCGCGAACCGGACCGAGTCCGGCGCAGGGGCTACCGGTGCTCAAGGAAGGCCAGGTGTTGCGGTGTGCGGGCGCGGAGGTGGTGGCGAAGCGCACCGAGCCGCCGAAGCGGTATACGGATGGCACGCTGATCGAAGCAATGAAGGGCATCCACAAGTTCGTCATGGACCCGAAGTTGAAGGCGCGCCTGAAGGAGACCTCCGGCATCGGCACCGAAGCGACGCGCTCGAGCGTCATCAAGGGGCTCGAGCAGCGCGCGTACATCGAGCTGAAGAAGGGAGCATTGTTTGCGACGGAGCGCGGCTGCACGTTGGTGGACGGCCTGCGCGCGATGCGCGTGCCGCTCGTGGACCCTGGCTACACGGCGCTTCAGGAGGATGGGCTCGCCGAGGTCGAGAGTGGGCAGCGGACGTTCGAGGAGTTCTATGCGGAGGCGGTGACCGCCGCGCGGTCAATCATCGCGACGATCTTGAACGCCCAGGGCGAGGCAATCCCGGGGGCGACCGCGATGAGCGTGTGTCCGGGCTGCGGCGAGAAGCGGTGCGTGGCGCGTGTCAGCAAGAAGGGCTGGCCGCACCACAAGTGCCTCGCCTGCGAGTCGATATTCGTGGACGAGAACGGCGCGCCGGGCCGGAAGTTCGAGCCGGATGCCGCGAAGGGGTCGGGTGCCGCGGCAACGTCCGGCACCGGGGCTGCGCCAGGCACGGGCCCGAAGTGTCCGATGTGCAAGACCGCGACGCATCAGAAAAAGACGCGCAACGGGAACGACTACTTCTTCTGCGACGGCTGCAAAGGGGCCTGGTGGCCGGATCGGGCCGCGCCGGGCAAGCTCGGTCCGAAGTGGGAGGTGCGCAAATAGGCGATCTGCGCTAAAGCGCAAACTGATATGAAATGCTTGGCACTCAGGCATAAAGTTCACAAAGGGCAGCCACCGCCGCCGCCGCAGGTGCCCCGGCTGCCCAATTGCGGTTGCGGTGAATAGGGTCCATAATCACCGCATGAATAGCGGCGAATATCGGTACGTCTGGCAGACCCCTGATTGGCCCCAGTGGCGCTATGACCTCGCGCAGCTCGCAGGCCCGCTCGCTGAGGTCTCCCGTGCCCAGGGGCTGCTGTTCGGCCGCATGGCCGACATCGGCTTTGAACTGCGGGCCCGGGCGCACCTCGATGCGCTCACCGAAGACGTGCTCAAGTCGAGCGAGATCGAGGGGGAGAAGCTCAATACCGAGGCGGTGCGCTCATCGATCGCCCGCCGGCTCGGCGTCGATGTCGGCGCCGCCGCGCCGAAGGACCGGCACGTCGAGGGGGTGGTCGAAATGGTCCTCGACGCGACCACAAACTATACCGCCACGCTTACCCGCGAGCGCCTGTATGGCTGGCACGCGGCGCTCTTCCCAACCGGGTACTCGGGCCTCGTCAAGATCACGGTCGGCCGCTGGCGGACCGATGCGGAAGGCCCAATGCAGGTCGTTTCCGGCCGCATCGATCGGCCGCGGGTTCATTATGAGGCCCCGCCGGCCAAGCGCCTCGCTGCCGAGATGCGCGCGTTCCTGCGCTGGGTGAACGAGCCCTCCCGGGATCCCGCGCTCATCAAGGCGGGGCTCGCGCACCTCTGGTTCGTGTCTATTCACCCCTTCGATGACGGGAACGGCCGCGTCGGCCGCGCAATTGGCGACATGCTGCTCGCGCGAGCCGATGGCAGCGCCCAGCGCTTCTACAGCCTCTCAGGCGAGATCGAGCGCGACCGCAACGGCTACTACGATCACCTCGAGCGCGCACAGAGGGGGACCCTGGATGCCACAGAGTGGCTCGGATGGTTTCTCTCCACCCTGGATCACGCTGTCGAGCAGGCCCACAAGACCTTGGATGCTGTGCTCGCGAAGGCGCGCTTCTGGCAGCGCCTGGACGGCGAGCCGGTCAACGAGCGTCAGAGGAAGCTCCTCAACCGTCTCATCGATGGATTCCAGGGCAACCTCACGAACAAGAAGTGGGCGGCCGTCGCGAAGTGCTCGGCGGACACCGCGCTGCGGGACATCACGGATCTTCTCGAGCGCGGCATCCTGCGCAAGCTCGATGCCGGCGGGCGCAGCACGAGTTACGAGCTCGCGGAGGTTCAGGGTCTCGACCTGAAGCGAGCGGAACGTTCCGGTGCGGAAATCGAAGCTGAAGAGGATGCGCAGGACCTCGATCCCGGGCGGTGACGCGCGCGATGCCCCGCGCAGCGGCTGCGCCCTGCAGGGGCCCGGGCAGGGGAGAAGAAGGGTGAGGCACCCACTTTCTTCTGTGCCAGGAGACTCCTATGAGCGAAGCAAAGCGGCTGCGGTTGGCAGACCTGAACGAGGAACAGTTCCAGTGTCTGCGCGACCATAACCGGCGCGCCGAGGCGCACGGTATGCTCGATGACCTCGAGGCGCGATGCGGGTATGACGTGGAGAGGATCCGCGACACGCTCCCGCCGCTCGGTGCGTTCCGGAAAATCGTCGAGTCCTACAGCTTCATGACGGAGGTGCAGACGGGCGGGAATTGCACAGCAGTGCGCATCCCTTGCAACGATGGCACGTATCTTCTCGTCACTGACCTCAGTGACCCGGTCGTGCCGAAAGATGACGCCGAAGTGGTGCTCGTTGGGCGGTACACGGATGGCGACAATGAGCCGGTGGATATCGCGCCCGATCTACCCGCGAGTGAGATCGGGCCTCGCGAGGTGCGCACGGATGATTTGCAGCACGTGATCGATGCCGCGATCGGGCGTATGGCCGAGCCGGCACGAACCGCCGCGGCGGCGCGGGGTTCCGATCGGCCGGAAGTTGAGGTGGCGCGCGGTCCCTATCGCGTCGAGCCGGATCAGGCATCCCAAGGCTGTCAGCTCGCCATTGTGGATGACGTCGGCCAGGTGCTCGCCCGCACCCCGGGATGCCCCGAGTTCGGCGCGCCCGAGCAGGCGCGGGACTGGCGCAATGCCGCGCAGCTCGCCGCCGGCTGGATGCTTCGCGAGGCGCTCGAGGAGATCGAGACGTTTGATCGTCAACTGGATGACGATCAGGTGGTACCGACGGCGAAGCACTACAACGAGGTGGTTACCATCGCGATCGGGGCGCTGACCCGGATGAGGGCTCTGGAAGCGGAGGTCCTCGCCCGTCATCAGGATGCCTCGGTGAGCCGCCAGGAGCCGAGCAACGAGCAGGACGACGAACAGGACCAGGGGCGATAACCTGCGATATCCCTGCACGCGATCGATGGGGCCGATGTCATCGTCACCGATGCGCCCGAGCAAAGCACCGAGAATGAGGATTCGCAGGACCTCGACCAGGGGCGGTAGCGGCTACGCCCCGGCAGAAGGACTTGTAGCCGTCCTTGGGGGATGCAGCGGTGGTGCGCCCCAGTTGCGGTCCGCAGCGCAGCATGTCCCACGCGGTCGGGCTCCCATGCCCTCGCGCACGCTAGCGTCAGCTCAACCTTATCTACTTGTACCCCCCGCAGGCTAGAGAGCGCAGCGGGGCATTTCTTCTCCGGGGGATCGGCTTCCACTGCTCGTTAGGAGCACCGACAGGAAACGAAGCGGACATTCGTAGGCGTTCTGGATGGCGGGGGTTGATCTCTCCCTTTCCGCGCTTGCACTTCGGGCGGCAGGGTGCCGCGCCTCACTAGCGCGGGTTCCCCAACGCAGAGGGATGGCCCATTTGCGAAAGTCCCCGTGTCGTATCCCTTTACAACTCTGGCCCGCCGTACATGCGCAGAGTCGTGGAGAGCTGGTGCTGCTAGAATACAGTCTTGCTCCGAGAGGACCGACAGTGTTTGGGCACCCCCCTGTGGGGACGCCACCGACGGCCCGGAATGTGCGGCCAGCACAAGAAGGCGGCAGAGCGAACAGCGGGCCTGGGACCAATCAATAAAAGGCGCGGCGGTGAACGAGCATGGCGAATCCATACCCTCAAGGATCAATCTGGCGGCGCTGGGACCTCCATGTCCATACGCCGGACTCATACGAGAACGCCTTCGGCGGATGGGACGCGTACCTGAAAGCGCTCCGGGCCATTAGCGGCGTTTCCGCCCTTGGCGTGACCGATTATTTCTTCGTCGACGGATACCGAAAGCTGCGCGAGCTGCGCCAAGGCGGCAAGCTCGACAATTTTGACCTGATCTTGCCGAACATTGAGCTGCGCCTCGGGACTTTCGTCCCGAAGCGAAGCGACGGCAAACAGCTCCGGCGGCTAAATTTCCACGTGATATTCAGCGACGAAGTGTCTCCGGACACAATCGAGCAGCAGTTCATTCAGGCCCTGCATTTCCAGATTGAGGGCCACCCTGAAAATGATCGGGGCCTGCGCAACGTCACCAGACAATCGATCGAAGAGGCAGGTCGATTGGTCAAGCGGCATCAGCCGACATTTGCGCAAGACACAGATTTCGTTGCCGGCTGCAAGGTCATCACCTTCGATCTGCAAGAAGCGCGCAGGGCTCTCCAAAAAGACTGCTTCGCAAGCAAGTACCTTCTCTTTCTCGCGTCCGAAAACTGGGATCAGATCGACTGGGGTCAGGACTACCTGACGCGGAAAAACTTGCTGCAGTGTTCCCACGGGCTTTTCAGCGGCCAAAAGAAAACGATTGCATGGTGTCTTGGTCGCTATCCAGACGATATGACCCCTGACAAATTCATCGCGGAGTTTGGCGCGCTCAAGCCGTGCATCCACGGCTCCGATGCTCACAGCATCATGAAGATCTGCAAACCAGATGACGATAAATTCTGCTGGATCAAGTCCGATCCCACCTTCGAGGGCCTGCGACAGATTGTTTACGAACCCGCCGACCGCGTCTACGTCGGCCCAAGCGCGCCCGTCTACTACGACGAGGCTCGCGTCATCCGGTCCGTCGCGCTCGGCAACAGCGACGGATGGTTCGATGATGCGGAAATCCCGCTGAACCCCGGGCTTGTTTCGATCATTGGTCAGAAGGGATCGGGCAAGTCGGCGATGGCTGAAATCATCGCGCATGCGGCGGGGAGCTGGGAACCAAATGAAGATGGCAGTTTCATCTGCCGCGCAAGCCCCTACATCGACAATCTGTCGATACGGCTTAAATGGGCGGACAACGAGGAAACGCACGCGCGCCTTGGCGACGAGCAAGCCGGCGAAAAAAAGGTGCGCTACGTGTCTCAGAAGTTCGTCGAACGGTTATGCGCAGGTGATCACATTGGCCGGGAACTGATCGATGAGATCGAAGCCGTGATCTTTGCCTGCACTGATCCGACCGATACGCTGAATGCATCCGATTTCAGTGAGCTGCGCGCGATCCGTACTGAAGGTATTCGCGCGGACGCGGAGCGTCTGCGCGAGGATGTGATCAGGCTCATTCGCGAGGAATGCTCACTGAAAGAGAACGCCAAGAAGCTCGGCGAGAAGAAGGCGCGCATTAAGACGTTGCAAGAAGAAGAAAAAGGGCTGGTCAAGCAGTTGCCTAAGGCGGCGACCCCGGAAGAGAAAAAGCTGCTCGCGGATCTTCAAGCGAAACGTACCGCCCTGACGGCCGTGCAGCAAGCCATCGCCGCCGAGAGGCAAAAGATTCAGAAGGTGACAGATATACGAACGCGCGTTTCCGCGTTCAAAGCGCAGATTGTCCGTTTCGTGTCCGATAGCGACGTGCTCTTACGTGACGCCGGGATTCCCGACGCGGATCAGGCAGCGTTCCATCCTGCGTTCCCCGCAGACACCGAGGGCCCGTTGACAAGGAGAACCGCAGCCCTGCAAGCGTCGATCTCGAAACAAGAAGGTACGCAAGAGCAGCCCGCAGAAGGAACGGTTCACTGGCTCCTGGCGCAGATCAACGCATTGACGGTAAAGGAATCGGCGGACAAGGCGCGCCAGGAGCGGATCAAGACTATCCAGACGAGGATCGCCGCAATCGGTACGGAGGTCAAAAGACTGGAGGGCGAGATCGCGCAGATCGAAGGACCGGAAAGCAAGCGCATGGTGGCTGCATATACGGAGCGACTTGATGCGTATGTCGGATACTTCGGCATACTGAAACAGGAGCACGAAACGCTTGAGGAGCTGTACGCGCCGGTCAAGAAGAAGCTTCGTACGGAATCGGTATCTCAGCACTCGCAGGATCTTGAATTTTCGATCCGCTGGGAGGCGGATTTGGGCAAATGGCTCGAACGCGGAAGCGCGCTGTTCGATCAGCGGAAGACCCTGCCCTATGGGACGTTTCAGAAGCTGTCCGACACGGCGCGCGAGATCCTTGTGCCCGCGTGGACATCCGGTGATCCGGAAAAGATCAAGCCTGCGCATGAGACATTTCTTGCCGAGTTCAAGAAACGCGAACTCCGACCCAAGGACTATCTGCGGTCCGACTCCACCTATCAGGACTTGATTGAATGGCTCTACGAGGTTGATCACATCCGGCTCAACTACGGCCTCAAGTACAACGGTGCCGATCTTGAAAAGCTCTCGCCGGGAACGAAGGGTATTGTCTTGCTGATCCTGTATCTCGGCCTAGATACCGTCGATACAAGACCTCTGATCGTCGATCAGCCAGACGAAAATCTCGACAACGAATCCATCTACCGGCTGCTGACAGGATATTTCAAGGACGCGAAGACGCGACGCCAGATCATCGTGATCACTCACAATCCAAATCTGGTGATCAACGCCGATTCGGAACAGGTGATCGTTGCTAACTGCGAGCGCCGGGCAGACGGATTGCCGCACATGAGCTACGTTTCCGGCTCGCTGGAGCACAAAGCTGCCGATGGCAGCGGCATCCGCCAGCAGGCGTGTCGCATACTGGAAGGCGGCTCAGATGCATTTCGGAAACGCGAGCTGCGATATTCTCTGTCGCAGTAACACTGCGCGCTGTTAATAGAATCGACCTACTGCATGTCACTGGATGGGCTGACGAAGGATGAGCTGACGCGCGTGCTTGCCTACGCTGGCCTTGTGCTTGTGGCATTCGAGCTGGTCAAAAGCCTTATCGTCAACCCCATCAAAGTGTTTTACCGTAATGTGACGTTCGGCGAGGGAATGCCATTTAAGTCCTACGAACACGATGTCATGTCGCGCCACCGGAACGAGTTTGAAGCATGCCTTCTCTATCTGCGCGACTTCATGAAAGCAATCGATGCGGACGACATGCAGGCTATTCAGGAACTCAGACAGCATCGCAACCAGCTGGCGCACGATCTTGCCAACCGGCTGCACAGGATCGACATCGAACATTACGCGCCGCTGCTTGAGCGAGCGAACAGGGCGCTATTCAAGTTGAGCAACTATCGCGTGTATATCGAGATCGGGTCTGATCCGGCGTTCAAGAACCTCGGGATCGATTGGAATACCGCCGAAGGACCGGAATACGCTGTGTTTAAAGAAGTGCTCAGCAAGGTATGGCTTCTGGAGGGAGACCTTCGTTCTGACTGAGTATTTTCGACTCCTCCTGCCCCGGACGTGCCTGGCTCCATGTCACTACTTCGCCCGCCGTCGCCTCAACTTCACCAGCATTCTTACCCTTGCGAAATCAGTCGAAGGCCGTTCCTGGCCGGGAGGGGTCGCCCACGGCCACGGCTGCGCTCCGGCTCTATCGGAGGCGAAGGACCGCATGCGGTCGAGGGGCGCCTGCCGCATACCTCGTGATGCTACTTCCGGACAGAGACCCGGCGCGAGCTAAGCGCCCGTCGGGAGCGCCCGCCCTTTATGAGGGCTTGTGGCCGCCCTGGTGGTCGGGAAGGGCCGCGTCAGTCCTGAGGCGACGTAGGTGCAGAAAGACTGCCTGCGATACCTGACCTGTCGCGATCGCGAGGAGGCTGCTTACATACTCATCCGCCTCCTTCTCGGGCCTCTGGCTCCCATAGCCTGCACAAGCAATCATTTCCCCAATCACAATCGCGAGTTCCTGAAGGCGCTTCTCAAGGTGCACCCCTGAATACAGGTCGGGACGGTGCCTTTGATGCGACACCACAATTGCCCACACCATGGGATGCAAGCTCTCTTCCTCGTTTTGGTCGGTTGGCAATTCGGGCATAGGTGCTACTCCCCTTGATTCCGCGCAGACGAGCGCGTGAAGACCTTAAGGATAGGCCCAAAACCGCAATCGGGAGCGCAACGTCCATCCATCGCGCGCCCTTTAGGAATCACACGCTGCCCGGGCTTGGGAGGAGCCAACACCATCCTCTATGATCTGCATGTGTAGACGTCGCCGGCCAAATCGGCAGGCGCCACTGTCGTATAGTGGCCGTACCCTGCCGGTCGATAGCCTCCACGCCGCCGGGGCCTGAACGAGGAGGACTTTGGAGCCCACTCGCTGTGATGCAGTGAGCCGTGCCGTCCGCAGGGCCCGGGCGGCGGAGAAGGGGTGTGAGGCACCCCTTTTTCGTGTCGGGAGACTGCGATGAGCCGCATCGACAATATTCAGGCCCGTTGCGAGGACGGGCGCATCGAGGTTGGGCTGTTCGAGGGCGAGGAGTGCCGCGAAGTCATTCCGTTGCGTGCGCCCGAGGCATTCGAGCTTCGGGATTCATTGAACGATGCCTTGCGTGAAGCGGGACTCCTGAGCCGCAAGACCGCGGCGGCCGAGGGCCACGCGCTCGAGCTTCTGGAGGTCGCTCGCGATGTGGTGTGCGCGCGGATCGAGACGGTGGACCCGGTTCGGTTCCATGAGCATATGAACGCCGTCGCGGAGCGTGCGAAAAAGGCGGTTGAGACCGTCGATCACGCACCTGGGCACCGGCTGCCGCCGGCGGAACGTGCGGCGCTCGCCGCGCGGCCGTGGCTGGATGCGCCGGAACCGGGGCACGCTGAATCAGAGCGCGAGCCCCCGCGTGCGGCCCCTGAGAAGACTACAAGAGATTTGATTGTCGCGCTGCGCGCGACGATCCACGCGCTGGTGTTGCTCGGGGACTACATCGGAAACGAGCACAAGGGGAAGATCGGCATTCCTGCCTTTGATCGCTGCGCGATCATTGGACAGGCGAAAGATGCGATCGATCATGCCGAAGGGATGCTGTCGCATCCCGAACGGCCGCGCGACTCGGTGGCCGAGGCGGCGGCCCGCCGCCTGACCGTAGCGCTCGAAGGGAGGGGATTCGGTGACTATGATGCCGATATCAACGGCGCCGAGGTCATAAGCGTGATCGCCGATCACCTCCCGGCGCTACGGCAAGCGCTCGGTAACGATGTGGGGAGTGAGTCCGCGCAATCCCTTGCGTCGACTCCGCTTGGGGACGCCCCGGGCGAGCGGGACGCTTACTTGGCGGGCGACGAGGAGGACCTCGGGCGATGAGCAAGAAACTGACGTACGCCGAACTCGATGCCGAGCGCGAGCGGCTCGCGAAGTCCGAAGGAATTCTCGGCATCGCCCTCAATTTGACGCTGCACGGCAAGCCGGATGCGACCGAGCAGTGTAGCCACGAAGGTGATCGGTGGAAGCTGCAGCTCTACGGCGCGCGCCGCGCCGATGGTGGGCTCGTGGTCGAGACGTTCTACCACCCTGGACAGTCACCGCACTCCGGAGTCCATTATCTCGAGGATTTGACGCGGATTCCGGCGCGCTTGTCCGAAGGGGGGATGAAGTATACGGAAGCGCTATCCCGGCTGCGCGCCACCCGGGATCGCATCGTGTATGAGCCCGTACGGACGGGCCACTCGCAGCAGGCGGCGCCGGACCGGTCCGTGACCGGCGAGTAGCCTGCGCAGAAGGCCGAGAGGCGGTACTCGATCCGGCATGAAGATGGGTCCGTGCTCGCGGACGGACTCACCATGGACTAGGTTGAGCAGTGGTGGAAGGAGAGCGAGGCGAGTGGTCAGACGAACGGGGACCGGTATGAGGGCCTGCGTACGGAAGGCAACGTCGTGCTCGTGACCGCCGCGCGCGAATGGGCGGCGGACGGGCGGGACGATGACGACAACGAACAGACTCCTGGCGAGGACTTGGGGAGGTAGCGACATGGCAGGCAATCGACGGCATGACGGGGGTGTGAAATCGGCCATGGCGAATCTGAGCAAGATCGACGAGCGCATCGCAGTCGACCGTGCGGCCCTGGCGGCTGCCGTGCCGTGGCCGGCGCACCGGTTGATCGGGTATGCGAAGAATTACCTCGGTCGAGGAGACGCGGCGCTCGCGCGCGGATTGCTCGATGAGGCCACCGCGGCGGAACGGCGATCCGCGGTCGGCTTGGAAGACGGTGGACTCGCCCATGCGCGTGAGCTCGCGCTGGCTTCGCTTCAGGCGAGTCTCGGCGAGGACCACTCGGACTACGTGTTGATTACTACGACGCCGGGGATCAGGAAGGACGAGGCGCTCAAGAAATACCTACGTCTGATGGACCGCAATCTCAGGGAACCGGTGACGGATGAGGACAAGCGCCGCGCCGCGGCGGTTGGCAAACCGGATGGGGCGCACGGTCTCGCTCGGTCGCGCGCGATCGCGCGCGTTGCCTCGCCGCGTGAGATCCAGGAGTTTGCCCTGCAGGTCGGGGGGTTCTCCTGGCCCGCGAGCTATGGCTCATCGCCCTGGGAACATGCGTTCTCGCTTGCGGTCCAGTTGGGGTTCGTGGCGGGACTGCCTGCGATCGAGTTCCGTGAGGTGCGCACGACGTGGGATGCGCTCAATGCCGAGTGCGTGCGAGCGTACCGCGAGGAGCGGCAGCGGGTGGATATGGTGCGGTCTCACGAGGCGCCGCGACCGGACCCGCAGGTCCCGACGCTCTACATCTATCCGACCGAAGCTGGCCAGATGAGCGGGCAGATCCTCGATCATCGCCGATTGGTTTGGGGTGTCGGCGGGTGCGAGGACAGGAACGCAGTGATAGAGGCTGCAACCGATGCCGGCTACCAGAATCTTCGGATCGCAGATGTGCCGCACATGAACGACGTGCTGGAGGTCGAGCGGGAAGAAGACGAGGCGATCACGGGTACTCCAGCCGACGGAGACCGAGACGAGGAGCGGGACCCAGGACGGTGAAATGAAGCTCAAGCGTCGGTCACCAAAGCCTTGAAAATAGCTAATCTTGCACATTTAGCTATCTCCTGTTAATATCTACAGCTTGAGCCACTCCGGGGACGACCTGCCATGAAAACTGTCTCGGCCACCGAGGCAAAGAACCGCTTCGGCGAACACTTCGATTTCGGTAACGATGAGTCCCTGCTGATCGAATCGCACGGCTCGCCCAGCCACATGGCGTTTACCGCCTCGACCGGTCGGCGTCTCGTGCTGGTTGCCTTCTCGGCTGGGGAGATCTCGCGGTATGAGGCGATGGAACTACTCGGCTTCGAGTGGTACGGGCAACTGCTCGATGCGCTCGCCGAACACGGGGTCGATCGGCCGGATGCGCATCTCACCGCGGATGACGCGGCAGCTCTCGAGCACGCGATGCCGGTTCTCGATGAGGCGATCGGATGACCCAACGGACTCTTGATGTCGTGCTCCCTGACTCCGGGCCGCTGATTTCGCTGGCCCGCGGCGGACACCTCGACCTATTGCTGCGCTTCAAGCCCGAGGTGCGGATCATCGTCGCTGACCTCGTGAAGCACGAGGTCACGCGCTTTCCGGACAAATACGAGGACAGCGCGGCGCTGTCACGATTCTTTCGTGAGAACGCCGCCAGGATGGAGATCGCCGAGACTGAGCTCGGCCAGTTCATCATCGCGCAGATGAAGTCCCGGGACGCTTACGAGAACGCGCCACCGGAAACGAAGGCGGTCATGGAGACCACGGGCGCTGTGCCGCCAAAGCCGCCTCGCAACCGAGGAGAAGCCGTGATTCTCACCGTCGCGCGGGATATCGGGCGCAGGCACCCGGACGATGTGATGCTGATTTTTGCGGAAGATCGATATTTCCTTAGCGAGTCGCGGTTCGCGGAGCGGCACACGCACATCCTGTCTACGAGGGCGTTCCTCGAGGGACTCGCGCGCAAGAACATCATTTCCCTCGATGCAGTGTGGGCGGACATCGTTGCGAAGCGGCCAAACGCGGTCGCTCAGTCGGTAGATCGGCGTGCTCCGGACATCGAGACGGATTGGGAGTCTGCGATCGACGAAGGACGGTAAGTCCCGATGTTCGCAGGGATTGCGCTCCGCAGCACCTGTCATGTCATGACAGTTGAGCAAATGGATGAGCGTGGACTTGATGACAGGCGGTGTCGTTGCGGACAAGAAAGACGCTCATATAGTCAAAGGTCGCGCTGAGCTGGCACACCTCATTCGAAAAACTGAGAATGTGAACTGGCATAGCGGGGCAAACATTCTCGTGTTGCACCTCCAGGCCGGCATACCCTGTAGGTCGTTTGGCCGCATTCAGCTTTAGGAATTGACAATGCTGAATTCACGAATCACAGTTCACGATGCGCAGTCCACCGCCATGTGGCGGTTCCATGATTCCGCGCTGGAACGAGCCGCTCTGATTTATACCTTCGCCCGATCCACGACTGAGGACATTCCTGCCGGCGCCCTCATTTACTCGCGGCAGCTCGTGATGTTGATCGATTTGGTGCATGAATTCTGCTTCAATGCCAGGCGAGCGATCGAACGGGCAGAGAAGTATTTACCCGGAACAATAGAGTACGCGCAGGCACTGAAAGTGCACAACGCAAGGAAGGAAATTGTGCTGTCTAAGTACGAACACCCGGATCGACTCCCGCTCACAGAACAGTCGCTTTGGTGGGTTCTCGGGCGCATTATCCATTCAAAGGATACCCAGGTCATATACAGGACGGTCGATGTGGTGGTTACAAACTCGCGTACGGGCCAACGCTTTTCTGTCATGCAGCCAGCCGCATTTGCGTTTGCGTCTGACCGGGATGATCCCAAGGTAGATCATTACGTGGACATAGAGCTTCTGGCAACGGTTTACATCGGTGGAATCGCACCGAGGATAGAACAGGCGATCAACAATAGGAACTATCCGCGCTCCGCTGATGCGAAGCTGGTGGACATGTAGATATGCTTCGCTAATCACAGCGTACCGGGGGTCAGATGCGGGTGAGAGGAAAGCGTCCCACCAGGTACCGGCCTAGACTCGACGGATAAGCAGTGATAAGGCGGGCGCCCCCGCGGAGGGCGACGAACGCATCCATCTGGTGGCCAATGCTATCGGAGACGACGTCTGGGCGAACGATTTCACCTGACATTCTTGCAAAGCAATACGGCCGCTTCATGCAGATGCGTGAAACGCTTGAGGAGTTTCGCGGTGCGGATCCGGGATAGGAGATTGACGCAACGGATGGCGCTATAGTGGCCGGAACGGCGAATAGGGCGAACGGGGGAACAGAGATGACTGTGACACAAGCGAGAGACGCCGAGATTCAAGCCGCGATCGATGCCTACCTGAAGGCGCGTGCTGCGCTTCGCGTCGTGGGTGAAAAATATCCGGCGCGCATGGGCGGCAACGACAATCTGATAGGCCGGATCGGGGAATTCATAGCGCTGCGATACTTCGAGGGCCAGGGTCGAAGCCCGAGGAAGGTTGGGGGCGGCCATAACAGTACAAATCCCGGATTTGATCTCGAGGAAGGAAACGCTCGGATCCAAGTCAAGGTAATAACGCATGAGAACAAGCGCGGAAGCAGCACGCGATTGAAGGCGCCATGGACGGAATTCTTGCTGATAGAGCTTGGTTCGGATTACAGACAGTCGCGAATCGGACACTTATGGGAGGAGGACCACGCCAAGGCCCGCAAGAAGGATAAGCGCCTGACAGAATTTCCCACCGCGCGAAGGTCAATGCTTGGGGAAAACGGGCTGATCGCGCGATACGGCAAAGTGACGCACGCAGAGGAGTCCCCGTAGGTGGCGACGACCACGAGAGCCCGCGGAGGTCTTTGGGTGGCGTTCATCGCGCTGGTTCGTTGGCTCGGACTTCGGGGGCGGAGTTCCGCGGGCGACAAGGGGAATGAATCGCCTGTCGTGATAGACCGAGTCCGGCAGTCCCGGCCGGCTCATGTCGGCCATTCTCGGACGCGAGCAAGCGTAAGGTTTACACTGGGCAAGGCGCTCCATTGTGTCGCCCGGGTGCTTTCGAAACCGGGTGCAATTCAGGGCTTCGTGGAAGCGACCCATCCTCCTTCCCTTCCGCCACCAACGAAAAACGGGGCGCTGGCTATGACAGAGTGCTGAGCGGGATGAAGTGCAGTCCCTTACGACTCGAGTGGCTGACGATCGCGTACTCATTCCACACGACAAGGCCACCGGCTCCATTGGGGGTTGCGCCGAGGAAGACCGCGGACTGTGGTTGGAGCGATTCGCGGTCGAGGCTGACGAGCTCGTGATTGTGCCGGTTGACGGTCAGCAGCAACGGCCCGGCCGTCGCCTGGCACAACGGGTCGACCCAGGGGAAGGGCGAGGTGTTGGCTGACGTGCGCTCGAAGCGAACATCCCGAAGCCACCGGCCGGAGTCGGCGTCCAGGACGCAGATGCCTCGGCGGGACTGGAACATGCCTACGTAAACGCGATCATAGAGGTCGTCATAGGTCAGGCACGCTGGAGTGGCGTCGTCCGTAGTGCCATTGATGATTTCGGCCAACTGCGCATCGGCCAGGTAGCGACGCTGTGCCAGGTCGTAGGTGGCAACGTAGCAATTGGCGTAAGGATAGGGTCGGCCGGCGATGCGCCCGCCGCGCTGAACGCCGATATAGAGCAAGGGGCGAGACGGATGACGCAACAACGACAGGCAGCCGCGCCCCCCCGTCGGGTAGGGCACGGCTTCGAGCGCATAGGTCGCGCTATCGATGATGAAAAACTGGTTCGACTTGTTGCTCGCGAAGTAGACCGATTTTTCGTCCACCGACACGGCCAGTTGACCCTCGCCGCCGCCTGCCACGGGAATGCGTTTGACGATGGCTTGCGTGGCTAAGTCGATGACAAGAAGTACCTCTGAGAACACTTGGCCGACGAAAAGACGGCCATCCGCCAAGGTGAGGCTGCCCGGAGAGTAGGTACGGATCACGCGGGAGCCGTCATGCGGCGACACGGCCTCGTACTTGTCCAGTTCCAGGGTGCGCGTGACGACCTTTCTCGCCGGATCGACGAGGGAAATGCTGCCATCACGCCAGTTGGTGGTGATGAGGGTATCACCCGCGAGCAGCAAGCCGTGCGGTGCGTGATGCGGGAACTGGAAGAACGATGCACTGCCGGACGATGCGTCGTGCGCGAGCGGAATCTCCGAGGTTGCCGCGAGCGCGGTCTTCTCGAATTCCTGCAGCGACGTAACCAAGGTGATATTAGTGCCGCGGGCGGCGACCTGGGCCCCCGACTGGAAGCCCATTTCGCTTACGATGATGCCGCGGTCAGCGCCCAGATCCTCGAGGATGCTCTTTAGGACGAGCACCTTTTCCTTGGTCACGCGGCTCTTCCACAGCTTGCACTCGATAATCCAGGTGCAAAGGATGCCGGACCGCAAAAAGGTCGCGTGGACATCGATCGCGTGCGACGCGCGCACCCCGGCGACGGTGAGATCGACCTGCGCATTGCACCCCAGCCGGCGAAATACTTCGGCGGTCTCGTTCTGATACACCTTCCAATCCGGCTCGCTCATTCCGCTCCCATCGGCATCAGGCCACGCGGTCATTCTCTCAAAGCGCCTCAGGACGGGCCACAGTGACCGCGCATCGTTAGAGGGCTTCAATGACCTGATTCGCCGCCTCCGCCTTAATCGCATCCATGAATCGCGTGCCCCCATACCCACCCCGTGGTTGCCGGAACAGGCGGCCTTGAAACATCCGGAGAACCCGGCGCGGTTCAGATGTTCGCTTTGGTTCCTGCCGATGCCTCTCTGATGAGCCGTGGAACGTACCGCTTTGGGAAAATGCCGGGCGGGGCTATCTAGCCGGCGGGGCACAAACTGATAAGATCAGGTTCACGCCGTTACACTATCCAACGGGCCTGAGCGGTTACGGGCCAGCCTCAGCGGTTGACCGCTGAGATGACCGGGACACCGATCAGCCGGCCCCAGGCGGCGGTGGAGGCTGCCTGAATAGCCGGTGCTGCATTCCCGGGCGGCGCCCACCACGCGTTGCTCACGGCCAGAATCAATGTCGGGGCGGCCGGTCCGTGGCCGGCAGTGAGTGCCTCGAGCCACGTCCACGAAAAGAGCTGCTCGGCGCAGATCGACGCCCATACCCGCTGCCCGTCGAGCTCGAATGTGTGTTGCCACCACACGGGCCGCAGGCCGTGGATATGGGCGCTGTGCGACCAGGGCAGCCAGTCCCCACCGATCAGGACGGCCGCCGCGCGGGACTGCGGCCGGCGTATCGGGTGTCCCGGCTGCATGGCGACGAGCGCGTCATAGCCGTATGCGGAGGCCCCGATGAGCCACGTGGAATCGTGAGAGACACCCGCGAACTGCATACCATCGGCGATGTACTGCTGGGTGCCGGGCCACCAGTCATCGAGCAATCCCTCGCCGAACACCAGGACCGGCTCGCTCCCACGATTGCCGCGCGTACCGTCCGCGAGGATCGCTTGCCAGTTCGCGATTTCGCGGCCGACGTTCCAGCGCGCCGGCTGTATGTGGGTGTCAACGCCCAGCCAATCCGGCGGAGACGGCAGTGGGCAATAGCCGACGTTGAGCGCGATGGCGACGAGAGCCAGGAGCATAAGACCGGTGCCGCTGTGCTTGCGGTACCGCGGCAGGTCGGCGAGCAGGACAATGGCAATGACCGTGAGGCCGAGGCCGACCCATCCTGCGTTCGGGAAGAACACGCCGGCCGCATTCAGTGGGGACTCCCACCCGATGAGGCCGAGGGGCGGCAGCGCGGTGAGCGCGAGGGCGAGCAGCGCGCGCGGCCAGGTGGAAGCGAAGGCCCAGGGGGTCGCGAGCAGCAGGCTCGCCCCTATCCACGCACCGAGGGCGAGCAGCACGATGTGCGGCGCGGCGGTGCCCGCCGCGGTGTTCCAATAACCCTCGATCGCACCGAGCACCGGCCATGAGCACTGCCCGTAATAGAGCAGTGCCGCGAGCAGCCGTGCGCGCCAACTGGGGGCGAGGGCGCAGGCGAGCGGCAGGAGGATCGAGAGTGCCGGCCCGGCAAGGTCAGGCCCGGCGTGCAGCCAGGCGAATCCCGCCAAGCCGGCGACGGCGATGCTGATGGACCCGTCCATGACGGTGTCGCGATGGAAGGGATAACGATTCAAGTGGCCTCCTCGCACTTCGTCTGCGAGTGATTGCGATAGGTTGCCCAGGTGGGGTAATAGGCGGTTGCTTGGTTTCCCCAAACCGCCCACCCTGGTCTTGCTCCACGGGCAAAGAGTTCGAGGAACGGACCGGGACTGCACGCCTCGATGATCGGGTAAATCTCATCCGGCTTGCGTGAGTGCTCGCGCTTGCGCGTGGCGAGAAAGTTCACCTGCCGCCGGCCGGCCGCGAGCGTGCGCGCATTCTTGCCACGCACGCCGAACAGCATGAGCTCGGTCACGTTGCGGAAGTAGAACCCTACGCCCCGCCCATCCGGGCCTCCGTCCTTTCGGACCTTGTGCCACACGAGGTTGCTTTTGTACTGGAAGCCCCACTCGCCCATGACGCGCAGTCCTTCAGGCAGCAGCGCGTTCGGTACCCAGAGGTACAGGTGCGCTGGCTCGGTCACGAGCCGCGCGCCCGGCAGCGCCGCGACTGCATCGAGCGTCATCGTGCTGTAGCGCGCGAGCCGCTTGTGTTCGGGCGCGACCTTGCCGGTCTTGTTCTGGAACTGCCACGGCGGATCGGCGAGGACGGTGTGGAAGCGGCGCCGGCCGAAGCTCTCGAGGAGGCTTGGACAGTCGCTGAGGGCGCCTTCCCGCAACATCCGTGCGGGAGCGGGTGTCGAGACTACGCCCACAGCAGGTCCATCTGTCCGCCGTGCTCAAGTGCAATCCGCTGGCGGGCGATCTCGAGATAGGCGGCTTGCGCTTCGATTCCGATGAAGCGCAAGCCCTCGCGCACCGCGGCAACGCCAGTGGACCCTGACCCGGTGAAGGGGTCGAGCACCATGCCGCCCGGCGGGGTGACCAGGCGGCAGAGGTAAGCCATCAGCGCGGTGGGCTTGACGGTCGGGTGCGAATTTCCCTCGCCGCGGTCCGCGCGGCTCGCCTTCGCGCAGTAGAAAAACCGGGCAGCGGTGCCGGCGTCGAGTCGCCGAGTGCCGGGGCGCATCTTGAAACCGACCGCGCCGGTGTTCTCGCTGTTCGCGCTCGGCTCGTCCCCCCGCTCGCGGCGCATCGCGCCGTAGACGCGCGAAGTCTTGAGCTCATTGGCAAGTTTGGCATCCGCGCATTGCCCCGGCGCTTCGGGGAAGGCGGCGAGCACTTCGGTGCTGCCGTCATGGATGACGTTCGCCGGCCAGCGACCAAGAACTTCAGCGCGTGCGACGTTGTCGCGGCATCGAGCCGCATGTGCGGCGACAGCACTCCGGTCCTCCATCCACGGGCGGGCCCAACCCGGGTGCCTTACTCCCGCCGCCGCTGCACTACAGTCTCCGCCTGAGAGGTTCTCGCTCGTCGGCACCCGGCAAGCATCGATATTGAGTGCGCCGGTTCCGTAACGCGCGACGTTCGCTTCCAGCGTCCGCTCCGCGAGAGGCTTCCTCGCGAGCACGATCGGCTCGTGCGCGGGCTTCAGCGCCGAGCCCCATCCCTGGCGCTCGCCGGTGAGGTTCTTCGACTTCGGGAACCCCGAGCCGTAGAGCCAGAGGATCGAATCGCGGATCTCGAATCCCGCATCCTCGATCGCGCACACCATCCGGTGCGCGGTGCGTGTGCCGCCGAAGGCGAGCAGATGCGCGCCCGGCTTCAAGACCCGCAGACACGCCCGCCAGAGCGCGGGGTCATACGCGATCCCCGTCGCGTCCCACTCGAGTCCCATGAACCCGCGCAGCACCGCGCCGCGGGTCGCGGCGCTGCGCCCGCCGGGGCGCGCCGCAGTGAGCTCGTAAGGTGGATCGGTGACGATGGCGTCGATCGACTCGGCGCTGATCGCGCCGAGCACCTCGCGGCAGTCGCCCGGGTACAGCCGGTATCGCGGTTCGGACGCTGGCATCCGTGCGCCCCCGTCCGGCCCGCTCTGTTCCGCGCGCGTGTGCTGCGCGCCGTCCCTATGCGAGTCGTTCGACGACATAGCCTGAGTCCGGCGACCAGCCGTGCACGGCGGCGACTTCTTCGACGCGCCGGCCGCTTTGGGTGCGGGTGATGAACACGACGCGGTTGATCGCCGCGGCGATGATGGGCGGCTGCGGTTTTAGATCGTTGAGCGCAATGAGCTGCTCGATGCGCACGAGCGCATCGCGGGTGCTGTTCGCGTGCACCGTCGCCACCCCGCCGGGGTGACCAGTGTTCCACGCCATGAGCAGGTCATTGGCCGCCCCGTCACGCACCTCGCCGACCACGATGCGCTTTGGCGTGAGGCGCAGCGTCGCCTTCAAGAGCTGCTGCATGTTCCGGCCGCCGCGCCCGTCTTTGGTCGGCGCGGAGGTCAAGAGCTGCACCAGGTCTTCGACCGCGATCTGAAGCTCCGGCACGTCCTCGATCGTCACGACCCGGTCGGTGGGGAATTCCCGCGCGATGCAATCGAGGATCGCGTTCGTCAGCGTGCTCTTGCCGCTCGCGGTCCCGCCGCAGACCAGGATGTTCTGCGACGCCTTGACGGCGGCGACGATCTCCGCGCGCTGCGCCTCGGAGAGAATGGCCTGGGCGATGTAGTCCTCGAGCGTGAAGATCTTCACCGCCTTCTTGCGCAGTGCGAAGGTCGGCCGAGGTACGGTCGGAGGAATGATCCCGATGAATCGCGAGCCATCGATGGGGAAGGACCCCTCGATGCTCGGATCGTCCTTATGGACCGTGCTGTCCACCCCCTCGGCGACCGAGTTGATGACCGCGAGCGCATTGGGTCGGCTCACGGTGCCGATGACGGGATTCCCGGCCCCGATCCGCGCGGCGCGCAGCGCGCCGTCCGGGTTCAGCGTGACCTCGAAGACATCGGGGTCGATCAGCGCCGCACGCAGCGCGGGGATCATGGACTCGCAGAGCGCGCGCATCTTGCGCAGCCAGTCGAGTGCCATGCCGGTATCGAGTTCGGACACCTGGCGGCGGATGAATTCGACGATCTTGCCCGTCGCCGGTATGAGCGCCGGGTCGAGGCCGCTCACGAGCGACCCCATCAGGTCCGCCCACGCGGCGATCAGTGCCTGACCGGGCTTGGGGCAGCGCGAGACCGTGCGCTCGATCCACCCCGGCCAGTCCGTCGGCGGGGGCGGTTCGGCGGCCGGCGCCGCGGCGGATGGAGGCGATGCTGCCCGGCTTGCCGCGGGCAGTGTGCCGGGGAAGGCAGTGACGTTCATGTCACTTCTCCCCGGCACGGGCCCTATCGACTGTGACAAGCCGCCCGAAGGGAGGCGCGGAACGGTCGAAGTCGCTCAGGTGGCAGGGGGTGTCGGGGCGTAGCCCTGACCAAGGTGGGTCGGGGCGAACGGAGCGTCAGCGCAGTGTGGCCACCGACCCCTTACCTTGTAGGCTTCGGTGGCCAAATCAAAATCTACGGGACGCAACACCCCTCACGGTCCCGGCGTGCGGAGAACTCGTGTGAGCTTCTCCACCTCCATTCGAATCCGCGTGACTCCGCAACTCAAAGCGCTCGCACGTAAGCGCGCGCTCGAGGCCCAGTCCAGCGTGTCCGACATGGTGCGACGCATGATCGAAGCGGGGGAGCAGGTGAGTACCCCGTCCGCGATAACGGAACGTCCGGAGAAGAAGAACACCGACCGGCCGGCACGGTCGGGGCGAGCCCGGCGCGAAACCGATGATGGGGTGCGCGCCGAGCTCCGTCGGCTCGGGGGGCTTCTGAAGCATCTCGCGCCTGGCGGTAAGCCCTGGGCGAGCGAGGAGGACAAGCGCCGCTGGTGGCGGGTGACCGAGAACATCGAGGCGCTCGGCCGCGGCCGGCGGCCACCGCATGAAATCGAATCGCTGCCGCCGGCCCGAGCGCCGCGTGGGGGGCGCTGATCACTTTCTTTCAGGAGGCAATCATGGCGACGATCACGATCCAATTTGCGAACGGCCGCACGAAGACCCTGTCGGCGAGGGAAGTCCGAAACGGAGCGCGCTTGACGGCGCTGCTATTCGTGGCGGTATTCATGATCGAGATCATCCCCGTCCGTCACATCATCCATGCGCGAACTGTCGCCGCGCTGCGCCCGACGATGGAGCGTATTGCGAATCACGGCGGCGTTGACGCCGATATGTGGCTGTTCTGGCACTTCGATGAGGGAAGCCGGCTACAGGCGGCGGCGCAGGCAGGTGATCCTGCGGCGCAGTACCTGCAGGGACGCCTACTTATCCATCGTGGTCACCGCCGCGCGGGTCTGGGCTTGATCCGCCGCTCGGCCGAGGCCGGATATCCCTGCGCGGTGCTGCGCGAGGATCTGCATCGCGCGTGCGAGTGACGGCCGGCCGGGATCACGCGCGTGCTCGCCAAGGTCATCAAGCTCAAGCACACCGGCGAGAGTCGCGGCTTCAAGCCGGTCATGGAATACGTCATGCGCGCGAGCGAGGAGGAGGCGAGGAAGGTCGCGCCCGGGGAGCGCTTCGAGGCCGGGCACCTGAACATGGAGTCCTATTGGGACCCGCGGGCCGATCTTACGAACGAGGACGAGCGGCGGGGCTACGCGCGCGACCTCGCGCTGCAATGCGAGTCCAGCGAGGACGCCTGTCGCGCGCGGCCGGCGAGCCGCTTCAAGGGCAACCCGGTCTACCATGTCTCCATCAATTGGATCGAAGGGGAGCACCCGAGCCGCGAGCAGGCCGAGCGTGCGTGCCAGCACGTCATGGCCGAGCTCGGCTGCGCGGATCATCAGGCGGCGTGGGCGATTCACCGGGACACCGACAATGACCACGTGCACCTGGTGGTGAACCGGGTGCATCCCGAGCGGCTCACGGTGTGGTCCCCACCGTTTCGCAAGGATTACTTCATCCTGGACAAGTGCATGCGCGAGCTCGAGATCGAGTTCGGCCATGGGCGCGCGAACGGACCCTTCATCACGCTCGACTCGGAACAGGGGCCCGAGATCGTGCGCATGAGCCGGGCTGAGCGGCGCGCGCGAGGGCTGCTCAAGGAATCGACCCCCGGTGCGCCGCGGCTCACGGATGCCGCCACGCGCGCGGAGAAGGGACTCGGCGCGGGCCTTTCATTCCAGTCCTGGGTTGCGGGCACACCCGCGCGCGATTTGAAGGCCGTGCTCGAGCGGTCCGGTGCCGGGCACAGGCACGGGGCGACATGGCAGGACGTGCATGCCGCGCTGGCGCGCCACGGCGTGCGCATCGAGACGAAGGGTTCCGGCATGGTGGTCACGGTGCGACTCCGGGACGGCCGAGTGCTGGCTGCGAAGGCTTCTCAGCTCGGAAGGTTCGCGAGCAAAGCGGAACTGGAGAAGCGCTTAGGGCCCTTCACGCCCCCCGACCCCGCTCGAGCGCTCCGGCCACCCGAGCGCGCGCGCACTTACGAGGCGGCGCTCGAGCAGGCGCTGATCGACGTCGACCGCGACCAGCCGCGCGGGACGGACGAACGGATGGACCGCGAGCCGAACCGTCGCGCGGGCCAGCGAGCCGATCGGGCGCGCGAGCGCGAGGCGCTGCACGCCACATATAAGGAAGAGCAGGCCGCGGCGCGCGTTCGACGGCGCGACGAGCGGGCTGCGCTCACCGGGCGGCATCGGACCGAGCGGGCGGACCTGCGCAAGCTCATCCGCGAGGAGCGGCAGGCGGCGCGCTCGAAAGCTCGAAAGGAGGGGATGGACCCCCGCATGGCCCTCGCTCTGCACGCGAAGCGCGCGGCCGAGAGAACGGAAGCATTGCAAAAGCGACAGGCCACGGAGCGAGCCGCGCTTCGTACGCTGCCGCCCGCCGAAGCCTGGAGGCAATGGCTCATCGAGCGCGCGGCGGCCGGGGACTCGGCCGCGGAGGCGGCGTTGCGCGGCATTCGTTATCGCGAGCGGCGCAAAGCGAAGCGCGATGCGTTCGAGGGGACGGACGACGAGGCTCTGGCTCCACGGCTTACCGTCGCCGCGCTCACGGCCGATCTCGATGCACGGCGACATCTCATCACATACCGTGGCGCCGATGGCGCGGCGAAGTTCGTGGATTTTGGTCAGCGCATCGAGATGCGCGACCGCACGGCCGATTCCCTCGAGGCCGCGCTGCGCATTGCCGCCGAGAAATACGGCGGCCGGGTCTCGATCCAGGGCAGCGGGGAGTTCCGCGAGCGAGCGGCACGCCTCGCTACGCGGATTGGCGTCCGGGTCTCGGACGAAGACCTGCGCTCCATCGTGACGGACGAGCGAGGGCACATCGAGCAGGAATGGCGGCAGCCTGGAATCTCGGGGGTCGCGCCCCGGGACGGAGCGGCGGGAGAGGAGACGAGCGGCGGCACTGCGAGGCAGGACGCGGAACGAGTGGATGAGGAGGGTCGAGAACCAGATCGGTAGCGCGCGAGTGGCTTGAGACCGCCGGCAGCCCTCACCCCGCACGCTGATTGCCCGCGCTCAGCGAGCGCGGATCCGCAAGACCTTCCGGACTGCGCAATGGATGGCCTTGGACCACATCCGCTCGGGGACTTGCGGATGAGCCGCGATCGCGCGCTTGACGAGGGCATCGAATGCGACCTCATCCGTCACGGTATCGGTCTTGAGTGCGACCCGGTAGGTATGCGCCGCCTCCTCAATCGCGCGCATGGCCAATGACTGCATACGCTCGGCATCTCCGTGCCAAGTGTCGAGCCGTTGATCCACCGCGCGGTGCAACGCGGGTGCTTCGGCCCGTGCCGCGGCGAGGTCGAACGAGGGTGCGGGGGCGGGTGGCTGAGTCAGGTATTCGGCACGGTGCTTTCGTAGCTCGCGGCTCACCGTGCTCGGGGACCTGCAGAGCGCACGAGCAATCGCGCGTACCGTGTGTCCCTGGTGGAAGAGTCGATGAATCTCGGCCCGGTCTCGTTGATCGAGATAGCGACCCATGGCAAAGGGGTTGTTGCGTCGCGTCAAATTCAATTCTGCCACTGAATCCTACAAGGTAAGGGGTCGGTGGCCACACTGCGCTGACGCTCCGTTCGCCCCGACCCCGTGTGGGGCGCAGCCCCACCTTGGTCAGGGCTACGCCCCGACACCCCTTGCAACCTGAGCGACTTCGACCGTTCCGCGCCTCCCTTCGGGCGGCTTGTCACAGTCGATCGACTCCCGCAGAGCGCGATAGCACTCGCTACCGAGTCTTCTCGGTCGCGCGGTACCCGGCACGGGGCGGTGCGGCCCGCAGGGCCCGGCTCGCCGAGAACGGCTGTATGACTCACCGAGTGATTCAGCCATGGCGAGCAAGAAAGACCGGACATCATCCTCAGCCGGGGCAACCACCTCGACTGCGCCGCCTGCGGGAAGCCCAGCAGGCGACCCTGGCGCGGCGGAGAATGGGACAGGCGGGGAAGCCAAGCCGGAAACCTCCGAAGAATTCAGCATAGTCGCCGCCCGGCAGGCGATTCCCGTTCTCGATCGCGCGCTGCGCGCCTGGGATCGGGCGCTCGGCGCGCAGCACACCCCGGCCGGGTTCGCCGTCGAGTTCGTCGCGCACATCGAGCCTTCCCGGCTCGAGCGCATCCAGTGCGCGAGCCCCGAAGAACTCAGCCGCTTGGCGGAAGACCTCGCGCTGGCCTATCCGTTGGTCCCTGCCACCGACTGGCTGTCCGCGCTCTCGGCCAAACGGGGGAAGCCGCGCTCGAGCGCCGGCCGTTCAGCCGGCAAGACACCCCGAAAAGCCAGGACCGGAACACAGCCTGGGGCCTCGGGGGAGAGCGCACACCGGTCCGACGGTGCAACCGGCGCCGCCACCTCCGCTTCCCCCGACCCGACCGCCGCGCGCGTCGAGCTCACTCTAGAGCTGCGCGCGCAACACCGCATCCCGGGATGGGCGGATGGCTCTGACATCCGCCCCGGGGAGGACCTCGCGGCATACGCCAGGCGCAAGCGCGTCACCGGGGCTCCACCTGATCGCAGCAAGTTCATTGGGGAATAGTCATGCTCAAAGTCTTTCTCGTGGATGGGGACAAGGGCGGCGTGGGCAAGAGCATCGCCGCGCGGCTTTTGATTCACTATCACGTCACTCTGCCGGCCGAAGTCCGGCCGTCGATCTACGTCATCGACAGTGACCGCTCGAACCCTGATATCGGGGGCACAGGCGGTTATGTGGAAGACCCGCAGGCGGGAATTGCGGCGGTCGCTCTTCTTGACCTCTCGGACGAAGACGGCTGGATCGATCTGGTCAAGCGCTTCGGTGAATTCGTCGATGACGAAGCGGAGCACCGCGTCATTGTGAGTCTGCCCTCGCAGATCGGCACGCGGGCGTTCAGCGGCGAAATTGCCATTGTCCGCGAAGCGATGCGCACGCTGAACATGATCCCGGTGTGGGTGCTGTCCCGGACAAAGGAGTGCCTGGCCGCCCTCGAAGGACGGCAAATCGCGCTGCCTCACCGGTATGACCGCGGCGTCGCCGTGCGCAACTTGTTTTGGGGTCGGGCGCGCGAATTCTACCGCTGGGAGAATTCGGAGCTACGCAAGTCCCTCATGGCCTCCGGCTGGGAGGATGTCACCCTGCCGGCGATCAATGAGACCGTGCTCGATGGAATCGAGCGCGCGCCCCTGCACGCGATCATTCCGCCGGACGGCCACAAGGTGCTCGATCTCGGGACCGACATGTCGCTGCGCGCGAGTGTGGGGGCTGCGATGCCGAGCATGAAGATCATTGCCGATTACTCCCCGACCGGTGAAGAGGAAGACGAGTGATGCGCGAGGGCGGCTATGACATCGCCGATCAGCTTTTCATGGATGCCCGCGGCATCCCGATCACGCGCTTCTCCGATCAGGACAAGGCGGACTATCGGGTCTTGCGCGAGGCGCTGATTCAGGCGACGTACCTGCCGGATGACCCGAAGGCTGCCCCGATCATCGCGCTCGTAGCCTTTGTGTGGGCGCGATGCACTGGGCGCGCAGACGTGCTGCTCGCCATCAAGGAGTCTATCGAAGGCGAGATCATCGACGGTGAGCGGCGAGGCGTCCTCGGGCAGATCAAGGCAGTCATTGCCGGAGAGTTCGCGGGGTTCGCCGAGCGACTCGACGCTCATATAAAGGAGAGCGCGCAGCTCACGGTGCGACAACGGCACCTGGATGAGCGGCGGGTGGAGGTCCGGGCCGAACCGGAGTTGACCGTCGGGGAGATCGCGAACGCGGTGATTGAGGCGCTGCGAGAGTCCGGACTCGCCTTCTCATCGGCGGATCCCTCTCTCGAGACGCAGAGGCTGTCCGCCCCACCCGCGATCGATCACGAGGGGATCGCCTCTGCCACCGCCGAGCGCGTCGTGGAGGGACTGAAGCCCCACATGGGGGTTCACATGGACATCGCGGCGATCAAGGAGTCGCTGCGCGAGAGCTTTCAGCTCGCGTGGATCTGGATCGCCTTGGGGTGCGTGCTCGCCGCCGGTGGGTTCGGCATTTGGGTGGGCTATCGACGGGCATCGATTCGGGACACAGGGGCTCTCACCGTGCTCAGTCAGCAGGTGGCCGATCTGAAACACGCGAACGCGACACTGGCCCGCGTGTGCGTCCCCGGCCGGCGCTGACGCACAGAACCATGCAGTGGGGTTGTCCTGGAAAGGGGGCCCGGGCAGCGGAGAAGAATTGAACGACCTGTCCCGCGAAGCGGGCATTGTGGCAACACAGACACGAGTTTTCGAGGTGAGAGTCCTATGAACGCGCAAGCTGAGCATGTGAATGATCAAATGGCGGCGACAGAGCAGCCTGCCGCGGCGGTCGTGAAGGCCCCGGAGGAAATCGCGCTCGAGGAAGCCATTGCGCGTGAGTACCTCGAGCGGGAGCGGGACGCCTCGCGCGCGCGCCACGACAAGCTCGAAGCGCTCAATGACCGTCACCGGCGCGAGGTCGAGGAATTCCAGCGTCCGGAGACCACCGCCGATGTTCGCAAGGAAATTGAGTCCAAGTACAAGAATCTCCAGGCGGGCGCGCGCCACTCGCTCGTTGCGCAGGAACTCGCGCGCCGGCAGGAAACGCTCGAGCGGCGACACCTCACCGAGCGTCAGCAGCTCACGGGGCGCACGCCATTGACCTTCGCGCGCTTCCTCGAGCAGAAATTCGCCGATCCGACCCTGACCGGCGAGCGGCGACGGGTGGCGAAGCGGTTGCATGACGAAGCCCAACCGGTTGCGGGATTCACCGGGGATCGGACGGGCGATATGTCTGCCGTGGTGCTCGACGGGTTGTCCGCCACGTTCGGCGCTGAAAAGGACGGCCTCGTACCGGTGCACTACGAGCGCGATCATAAGCGCGTCATCACCGATCGCGGCGACCGGCTGGACGTGCACGAGACGAGCGATCAGGAGATCGAGGCGGCGTTGCGCATCGCCGCGCAGAAATTCGACCTGGAGGCGGGACTCGACCTCACGGGCGGCGAGGAATTCCGCATGCGCGCGGCGGAGATTGCCGGCCGCCTCGGCTACAAGGTGCAAAACCCCGACCTGCAGGCCGCCTGGCAGGCGGGACACGCCAAGGCCGCCGAAATGAGCCCGGCCGCGGACATTACCGGCCAGGCCGCGGTGCTCGCTCGAGTGGCCGAGGTCGACAACGCACGCACAGGGGCCGCGGCCGGCACGGGTCCTGCGGACGGTACGGGAGCGGCGGAGGCTGCCATCGGGCGTGTCCAGGAGGCTGGCGCAGCCCTGGCGGCGCGCCACGAGTTGCCGCGAGCCGCCGAAGAGGCGCAGCCCGTCGCTTCGGCGGCGGTCGGCGGCCCAGTCCGCGTCAACATGGCGGGGGAATTCTTACTTCAGCGCTTGAAGCCGCATCAGATGCGCGTGATCGAATCCCTCGGCCGCGGCGAGACGGTCCCCCTCTATCTGAGCGCCTCGCTGCGCGGGCGCGCCAGCGAGCCGGATCTCGTCACCGAAGAGGGTGGCCTCACAGAAGATGGACAGCGTGTCTACGACCGGCTTATCGAGCGGTCCCGCCTCGAGCAGCAACAGTTGCTCACGCGCAATGAGGATCAGGCGCTGGAGGAGGCCGATCACGAGCGCGAGATCGCCGAGAACGCGCACGATCTTGCCGACTACGGCTCTTCGGCGGCGGCCGAAGCTGACGTCGGCCTGTAAATCACCGGCATGAGGAGTCATCTATGAGCTATGGCATCGAGCAGGCACGCCCACAGGGGAGTTCATCGGCCGCGGCGGCCGATGAGGGCGCCCCAACGATCGAAGTGCCTCGTGATATCGCCGAACGCGAGTTCGGAGCCGAAGTGATGACCGAGGAGCAAGGCGATGAGTAAGACAGAGCCCAAGCCACCCGCGGTCGGCGGGCAGAAGTCCCTTGCGAGTCTCGAGGCTGAGACGAAATGCTTGCTCGCGAAGACGGCCGCGGATCTCACCCGTGCGCCGACGGAGGAAGAGCAACGGGAACTGCATTCACATCGATCCATCGAGGTGAATGAGGTGTCTCTGGATCGGGTGTGGAACGACGCGGAATGGTGTGCCGAATACCGCTCCGGAGAGGAGGAGGTGTGGTTCCGCGACTACGGACCTCGCTTCGAGGTTGTGAACCGCGAAGACGAGAGTATCGCCGTGGCGCTGCAAATCGCTGCCGAAAAGTTCGGCGGGATCGTCATGATCAGTGGGCCGGCGAAATTCCGTGCACGTGCCGTGAGCCTCGCCGCTCACCTCAATATTGGGGTCCTCGAGCAGGACTTTACCGAGGCTGGCGAGCAGGAGAAAGGGGTGATCGGCGCGGTGGAGATTGAGCCTGGCGAGGCGAGTTCGCCCCATGAGGAGGACGAGCAGACCGTCTCGGATGAGTGTGATCTCGGCCGATGAAGGAGAAGTGTTGAGAATGTTCTCATTTGCGCGAAAACGCCGCTCCAATGTGAAGTGCCAGTGGGCAAACGCGGATGACGTTCGTGCCGCGGACCTCTCGGCCGATGAACACAATCGGGGCGGAATCATCCTGGGTTCGTGGCGCGCTCGGAAGGGACGCTCGGATCTGTTGCAATACAAAGGGCCTCATCACGTTTTGGTTGTCGGGCCCGCGAGAAGTGGCAAGAGCGCGGGCGTGACCGTCCCGACGTTGCTCAACTGGGACGAGTCGGTGGTCATCTACGATACAAAGGGCGAGAACTGGGCGCTCACCAGCGGCTTTCGGGCACAGCGACTCGGGCAGCGCGTGCTCAAATTCGACCCCGTTGCACCCGATAGCGCGCGGTTCAATCCGCTCCTCGAGGTCCGTCTGGACCGCCACATGCTCGAGGATGTGCAGAGCATCTGCACGCTCATCGTGGACCCGGATGGCCGAGGACTCGAGGATCACTGGGCGAAGACCGCCTTTGACTTGCTGGTCGGCGTCGTGACTTTCTTGCTGCTGTGCGACCCACCAGAGGTCGTGCCCTCGTTCGAGCGCAGTCTTGCAACGGTGCTTGCCATATTGTCCGATGGCGGCCCGTTTCGCGCGGCGGCCGTACCGGCCGGCGCTGCATCCGAAGTGCCTCGCGTTCCGCTGGTGCCCGCCGACGCCCGGGCAGTGTTCAGCTACATTCGAGACGTTGCGTACTCGAAGCTCCGTAGCATCTCGAGCACCGATGCGTGTCCGGGCGACAATGCTGAGTATGACGCTCGCCGGGTGGGTTGGCGGATCATCGCTGTGTCCATGGAAGCGTGGCTCGACAAGCCGGCGAACGAGGCCGGCTCGGTACTTTCCACGGCGCTGTCTTTCCTCTCGCTCTACCGCGACCCCGTTGTCGTGGAGAACACCCGCGTCTCGGATTTTTCGATCCAATCGTTATTGGAAAGCGACGACAAGACGTCACTCTACATCGCGGTTTCCCCGGTTGAATGTGATCGATGCCGGGCGCTGCCTAAGATGATCATGGATTTGCTCATCCGAAGACGAAAGGAGAAGATGGGGCAGTGGCAAAGTCGGCTGCTGCTCGTCATCGATGATCTTGCGCGATTTGGCTGCCTGGATACCTTCGTTGAGGGTTTGGGGTGGTTCCAGCATGCGAAGGTGAACGCTTTGGTGATGGCGCAGTCCAGTCACCAGATCATCGCAATGAACGCCGAAGCGATCATCCACGGCTGCGCGATCCACGTGGTCTATGAGGCGACCGATCCCGATACCGCGGAGCGGTTTTCCGCACGGCGAGGGATCTTCGTGGAAGAGTTGCGGCGGATCCCGGCGGATACAGCGGTGGTGTTTTTCCCCTTTACGGCACCCATTCGCTGCGAAAAGGTGAAGTATTACAAGGACCCCACCATGGTCGCCGCCGTAAATTATGGTACCAGTGCAACTACGGGAAGGATGTCATGAGCATTGAGAGATTTTGGGCTCGCGAGGAGGTCAGGGTTTTACTTCTGGAGTCGCGCGGGGAGACCGAGCGCGCCGAAGAAGTGCCAGTGAACGTCGTCGACGTCATCGAGGATGGCACTCGGGTGATGGTTGAACCGCTCGAGGGGGGAGCCCGTCCGAAAGCGGTTAATCCGATCTCGCTTTCGGTCCTGGTCGAGAAAGAGGGCGGTGTGCCGGAGCGAATGTCCTGGCTCCTCGCCTGTGAACGGTTGGGCGGCTTGAGTCACGCGGAGGGCAAGGAACTCTTTGCGCGGATCGAAGATCGTGATCGTGATGTCGGGGTCGAGGACAGCGCGGACCTGGGCCGGTAGGGGCGATGCAGCCTGGCGGGCTTGCGCCCGCCAGGCTGGAGCACGGCCTATTTGCGACGTGAAGGCTGGTCGACGTGGCGCCGGATCCGCTGCGCTACACGTTTGAGGTACTCGAGGCCGGCGAGAAGCGTCGTCTGTTCCGGTCCCCAATCTTCCTCCGAGCCCATCCGCCGGAGCACCGTGAGAACGATCGATTCTGCGGTGTCGAGATGGTCGAGTGACTCGAGCCAGGTTTCGGTGTCGTGCGCGGAATTGCCCGTAGGGAGTTTGCGGGCTGCGCGAGCGCGGGCTGGGGCGGTGTCCTGAATCGCAGTCATGAGAAGCCTCCGAATATCCAAACGGTCGGCCAGAAACTGCGATGAACGTAGCCGGGCCGACCAAACAATGGTGTTTGGTGACTGCCCGGCTTATTGGGCAAGGTGCCCGACTAACCGAGTGACGGGCAAGCAGCACGCATCCATTTACGTGGACGCACTCATCCTTGATCTCGCCTTTTAGCGACTTGCTATTGGTCGGTTGGAGTCCCTCACCTCGAGCGTGCTCTGCGATCGTGGCGCTCCGCCTCCCTCGCAGGGCAGTTTCCTCACTCGATACTCTCCAACGGACGAATTGTGCGCCTGTATGGTGTGCCTTGCAAACACGATGCGCTCATCCGCGTGGCCGGTTTGATTCGATGATGCGGGCATTGTTTTACTTAACATGGACTCATTCACCCAGAGCCAGGGACATCTCGGATCGCACGGATGCGGGCCTCGGCGCGTTTGAGATACTCGAGGCCGACCATCAGGGTTGTTTGTTCGGGTCCCCAATCTTCTTCCGTCTCCATGCGCCGGAGCACCGTCAAGAGGAGTGATTCGACGGTATCGAGGTGATCAAGCGCCTCGAGCCATGGAGCGCTCTGGCTCGTGAGGTCTCGCGCACGGGATTTGAGGGGCGAGTTCGCCTGTGCCGGGTAGGTGTCCTGAATCGCAGTCATGAAAAAGCCTCCGAATATCCAAACGGTCGGCCAAAAACTGCGTCGAACGTAGCCCGGCCGACCAAACAGGGGTGTTTGGTGACTGCCCGGGCCAAGGGCGTTCCCATCCGTGGGCTCACCGTGCGGGACCCCGCGAACGGATGAGAAATGTCCGATTTAACGGACCGGGGGCATAGGAACTTCCATGAACTCGTCTAGTTTTGCGACTTCACAGTTCGGTCGGCCAAGTCTTTTGCCATGAGTGTGCCACCGTTTTGAGTCCTATCTCGCTGCGGCGCAGTGTCCTCGCCCATATACCTCGGCGGGGAAATAGTACCCGATTCACCGAACAAAGGGAAGTCATGCCATACATCGCGGTGGCCGAGGCCGCATTGGAGAACAGCCAGACGGCGCGGAGCGCGTGACGTTGGCATTTGCCACGGGCATGAACTCGATCCGGCAATCCGGAATACGGCTTTGACGGAGCCGCAGTAGGGGCTGTGCCCATCAGTGGATTGCGCCCCGGCAAGGGGCCCGGGCAGCGGAGGAGAAGGGTGAGGCACCCGTTCTTTTCTGTGCCGGGAGACCCGTATGAGCGCATTCGTTGCAGACCCCTATGAAATTGGCCTTCTGGCCGCTCTCGTGAAACGGCTTCCGGAGGCGAATCAGCCGCCTGGGGTGCGCGAGCTCAATGTCTTTCAGGTCGCCAGGAGCTTGGCGCGCGAGAACATTGCGAGCGTTCGTGCCGACCGCCCCCACGGATACGTTCCCGGCACGCCGGAGGGAATTGGTCGCGCCGGCCCGAATCTTCTCGATAAGGACGTCATCGCGCTTGCGCACGATGCCGCGCGGGAGTTTTTGGATGCGATGCACGGCGAGCACCCGCGGCTCATAGTCCAGCCGGCCGCCGCCGCCGAGCTGGCCCGGTATCTCGACTACCAGTCTTGCGAGCATGCCGAATGGGAACCGTCGGCGGCCCACGCAGCGCTTTCGGCGCTGCGTAGCGTTTCGAGCAGCGCGAGTCTCGATGTGCGCGAAGCGCCCGTGACCATTGCACAGTCGGAGTGGGGACTCCGTCCCCCGCTCCTCGAGGCGCTCGAGGCGAAAGTCCTACCGGAGGCCATGTCTCTCAATCGTGAGCAGGCCGAGCGGCAATATGCCCAAGCCAGCGGCATCGGTGCCCCTACGGCAGTGATGGAAAAGCCGTTTTGGGAGCGCGACGGTGTGATGCTCATGTACCGGGACCGGCGGGCGTGGGTCTCTGAGGTCAACGGGCCGGGCCGTATCGCGATCGCGCTCGAGGGCGTATCGAACGTCATCGAGGTGGAATCTCGCCAGATCCGCGTGCAGTACGAAGGGCGGGATATGGCGTGGCTCGAAGCGGATGCATTCTTCGAGTCCCTTGCCAATGAGACGCAACAGCGGGAACTGCTCGGCCGCCTCGCGGCTTCCACGGTGACACCCAGCCGATATTCGCCGTCTGAGGTCATGAAGTCCGTGTCGCACGCCGCGGTGCTCGTCGGCTCATACGCGGTCATCTTGACTGGTCGCGCGGATGACCTGGAGTCGGTTGCCCAGGCGGCGCGCCTTGCCGAGTCCGCCGAGTTTCGAGGCATGATCCGCGCGGTCTACGGCGACGCCGAGCCCCATGCGGGGGCGGTTGACGGCAGTCGCATCGAGTGGTTCGAGGGTATGGCCTCACTCGTTTCGAAGCCGGCCGGCCAGGTTGAGGACGGGGCTGGTCAGGGGCCTCTCGTTGCGATTCTTACCGCTTTGCCCAGTTCGCGCGCCGGAGATGCGCTTGCCACGGCGCTCGCGGTCACGGCCGAGACGGCGCGCATCTTCGATTCGCGCTCTTCCGGGTTGCATGAGGGTCTTAGCCAGCCGCCCGAGCCACCCGGCAGCGCTCCTGTGCAGGAGCCGCGAAGCTCATCGAATCAGCACGGCCGCGATTTTCGTCAGGAGATCACCGACAAGATGGTCGCGGCGCTCGAGGAGGGAAAAATCCCCTGGGAGAAGCCGTGGAGGCAGGGCGAGCGGCCCATGAACGGACTCTCCGGGCACCGCTATCAGGGCATCAATCGCTTCATGACGATGCTGGTCGCCGCCGAACGCGGATATACGGACCCGCGATGGCTGACGTTCAGGCAAGTTGGGGAAGCCAGCGGTTACGTTCGCAAGGGCGAGCACGGTGTACCGATCGAGGTGTGGAAGCCGCGGCCGTTTTGGGAGCGCAGGGACGTAAAGATCACGCTGGATGGAGCGCGCGTCAAGGTGTTTGCGGAGGGCCCAGCCGGAGTCGAGATCCGCGCGTCGGGCTATTCGAAACGAACCACGACGACCGCGCATCCAAACTCCCTGCGCGTCGAGCACAACGGTAAACAGATCTCCTGGCGTGCTGCGCACGAGAGTCTTGATACCGCTGCTGCGCGCGTGTTCACGGTCTTCAACGTCGAGCAGTGCGAGGGGCTTGATCCCGAGAAGTTAAAGTCTCTCCCGGAGCAGTGCCCGGCGATCGATGCGCACACGCGGGGTGAGTTTCTCATGGCTGCCATACGCGCCGACGGCATCGCGTTTAAGGTCGGCGGCGATGCGGCGTGTTATGTGTCGATCATTGACACGATCCAGTTGCCCGAGCGTGACCGATTCATCTCCCAGGAGCGCTACTACGCCACTGCGCTGCATGAGATCGGCCATGCCACAGGTGCCGCGCAGCGGCTCGCGCGTGATGGCATCACGGGCGATCACCGGTTTGGCTCCGAAGGCTACGCCCGCGAGGAATTGCGGGCCGAGCTCGCAAGCGCATTCCTGTCGGCGGAGACCGGCATCGCCGGTCGTGACGAGGCATCGCGTCCGGGGAGTGTGGAGTCGAACATCGATATTCAACACAAGGCGTACCTTCAGAGCTGGGCCAAGGTGTTGAAGGCCGACAAGAACGAGTTTTTCCGCGCCGCGAAGGAAGCCGGAGAGGCGGCGGATTACGTGCTCGCGCGGGAGCGCGAACTCGAGCAGGCGCTCGAGCTTGCCGGCGTCACGCCGCACCAGGCATCGGTGATCGAGGCGGCGTGTGCGCAGCACGATCTACAGGAGTGTGGTGGGGTTGTTGACGGGCGCCATGGCGAGTTGATGCGGATCGAATCCGCGGCGAACGGGGACCTCGCGCTGCGCGACCCCGCGACGCGCGAACGGCTGGGTACGGTTGCCTCGCGGGAGGCCGCGCTCTCGCGAGCCCTCGGCGAGCGACATCGCGCCGTGACCGAGGATATCGTCGCAGTCGAGCCGGAAGAAGGAGTCGAACGATGAATGCAAGAGAGCTCGCGACCGTGCTGGCGGCGCTCCGTGTGTATCAGCAACAGTTGGAGATGAACGGTGGAGCGCCGCCGCAGGATGTTGAGCACGTTGCGACGAACGGGTTTGAGTTCGAGCCGATGACGACAGAGGAAATTGACGGTCTTTGCGAGGGGCTGAACACGGAACCTGCTGAGCCGCTCGCGCGTGGGACTGAGAACAACGAGCCACCTTCGCAGCGAGAGCCGGCGCGGTACCTGTACCGGCCGCTGTTGCGCCCGGCGGGCTTTGCGACGATGCCGGCGGGGCTGAAGTGGGACTATGTCGAGGTACCGCGGGACATCGCGCATCTGCGACCGAATCTCCCGGTAAGCCGGCATCGCTACGGCGTCATTGCCTGTGATCGTGAACTCACGGTGAAGGAGTGTGTGCACTTCGACGTCGAACAGGTGCCGGAAGAACGCAGGACTGACACGCGCGCCGCGGGCGATGAAGCCACTCTCGATGAGGGGATGGAAGAGGGCCTGGGAGAGAGTCGCTGATGGTGGACTACCGCAAGTTCATCGCGTGGGCCGCAGAACAGGGTGTCTTGATCGATCCTATGCGCTGTCTTGCGGATGGAAAGATTCATCGGGCCGATGCCGGGGAGCGTGAGAGGGACCGCGAGGATGCCTCGTATTTGCTGTGGCCGGACGGCAACGGATGGATTCGCAATTTCAAGGCCGGCGGCGAGTTGCGGTATTTCCGCGGTCGAGAGCAGGGTGCTTCGCTGCCCCCAATCTCGGCCGCTGAGCGCGAGGAGATCCGGCGCCGCCAGGCTGAGCACGCCGCTGAACGAGAGGCCGAGCATCGGCGTGCGGTCGAGTCCGCGCGCGCGGCCTGGGCGCGCGGCGATGACCCTCACGAGCATCCGTACCTGGACGATCCGCCGCTTGGCGCCGCGGGACTGCGTGTCTCGGGGACGCGCGGTGAGCTTCTGGTCCCGGTACTCGGATTTGATGACTCTGAGGTGCTCACGTGGCGGGGCCTACAGAGAATTTCCGGGGACGGAGCGAAGAAGTTTGCACTGGGCACGCGCCCGTATGGTGCTTTCGCGATCATCCCTTGCGGGGAGGACCCGCTCGAGCGCGCTGAAGTGCTGCGCGTGTCGGAGCGCTTCATTCTGTGCGAAGGGGTTGGCACGGGGCTCGCGCTGCATCAGGCGACGGGCTTGCCCGTCGTCGCCGCGCTCTCGGCCGGCAATCTCCCGGTGCTCGCGCGCGCGCTGGCGGGCAAGGTCACAGATCACGTCGTGGTCTATGCCGACGCCGACGGCCTCGCCGAACGTGAAGAGCAGAGTTATATCGGGCAGCGCATGGCGGTCGAGGCGGCGCGGGCCTTTGGCAAGGATGCCCGCGTCGCGATGCCCGTGCGGGCACACGGCGTGACACCCCCTGGGTATGACGCGCGGGATCAACTGCGAGACGGCAACGGCACCGCGATCGCGGCAGCGATTGAGGCGGCGCTGCCGGCGGAACTCGTTTGCCTGCCAACCGCCGCAAGCGCAGCGCCCCGCATTGGGCATGTGTCCACAGCGGGGGACCGGGAAGGCGAGGAAGAACGGGAAGAGTGTGAACTCGACCGTTGAGTATATGAGGACATCATGGCGAAGAAGAGCGAAGACGAAAAACTGATTGATGAGGTCAAAGAGCGCGCGGCGTTCATGGTCGGGTGTGAGCCCGGTTCACACTGTGCCGTGCTTGATTTAGGGATAGAGGACACCCGTGAGACGGCGTGCCGGCGCCTGGCTCTGGCGAGCGCATGTTTGAATGCGCGTGCCGGTGAGCGCCCTGGGCTGCAGGTCATCCGGGCGCTTTCGAGCGGCGTCTACACGGGCATTGCCTTCGGACCCTATGACACGGCTCATGAAGCGGCGGGCGCGTCTGGGCGCGCCGCCGCGGCGCTTGCAGCGCACGCGCAGAAGGCGCGACGCGAAAGGCAGGCGAGTCAAGAGGCGGAAGTGCGCCAGGAAATCGAGGCGGCAGAGGTGGCCGCGACCGAAGCCGCGGACCGCCGCGCCATTGAGCAGGAGACGGAACAGGCGGTGGCGGACGATCTCGGTCGGTAGCGAGTGTATCGAGCACGCGGTGCAGGGGACATGACGAACGAGAGTCGCTCCTTGCGTGAATTTCGGGTGCTCGTCACCGGTGGGCGAGCGTACCCGGACGGCGAGGCCGTATTCGCGCGGCTTGCGGCCTGCCGGGAAGAGGCGGATCAGTGGGGATTGAAGCTCATCGTGATCCACGGTGCCTGCCCGACGGGTGCTGACCATTGGGCGGAAGTCTGGTGCCGGCGCGAAGGTGTCGAGGCGCGCCGCTTTCCCGCGCAGTGGAACATCTTGGGACGAAGCGCCGGTCCTCGACGCAATCAGCGGATGGTGACCGAGGGACAACCGAACCTTGTGCTCGCCTTCCCCGGAAGCCGAGGAACGGCGGACACGGTGCGCCGAGCGAGCGTGGCGGGTGTGCTGGTGGTTCATCTTGATGCGCAGGTCAGTCCTGCACTCTCGCGCGCGGTGCGGAGGGTGCTCGAGGCCGAGATGATCAAAGAGCCCGTGCGGGGCGCGGCTCCCGTGCCGGGCGCAGCCCGTGACGATGGGGAAGATATGGGGCGGTAACAAGCCTGGTTCGCCGGCAGGCCGGCGCATCGTAGAGGGGCCCGGGTGGCGGAGAAGGGAGGAGAGGCACCCATTCTCTTCTGTGCCGGGAGACCGTCATGAACAATCGGACTGTTGAAAACGCGCACGCCCCTGCAACCGGCCGCGACGCGGCAAGAAGTGTTCCCTCACGCCCGGTGCCGGACAAAACCTACGGCTATTCGCGGCTCTTTGGGACGTTCTACGAACGCGGCAGCGCGCTCGAGCGGCGGATCAATGATGCGAAATCCGAGATGGGAGAGAGCGCAGTGAAACATGGCTACACGGCGCTCTCGCCCGCCGAACGCGCGCAGGTCATCGGACCAGAGCTCGTTCGTGATCCGCTTGTGGTACGTGGATTCTTCGAGGGCGCCGGATTCTATCGACACGAGGCAAGTAGTCAGGAATACGTGCGTGTTCGGCTTCGAAACGAAGAGGGATTGTCTTCCGTGTCAGTCGCACTTGATAGCGATTTGGGCAAGTCCATTGTGCGTCACCTGGCGAACCCGGAGGTGAAACTGGGTGCCCCGATGTCATTGCAAGCGTTCGCGAGCACGCGAATCTCGGAGTTCGATGGCCGGGCGTTCGCGAATCACGCGGCAGTTATGTGGCAAGACGAGGCAAAGATCGAGGGAATCTCGAAAGAGACGCTCGAGGCGGCGAAAGGGGGCATGCGCGCGAAGTTTGAAGCGGTCGGGATCGATGTGAAAACGGCCCGGGCCGCGCTCTATCGGCTCGAAGCCGATTGGCACCGGGATCGTTTGCGCGAGGTCACAGCTCGGCTCGAGCAGCGTGAGGGCGGTGAGTCAATCCAAGCGGAAACCCAAGCGAAGCACATGCCAGCGAACGAGGAGGCGCTCGAGGAGGAGGCGCTTGCGGGTCGCGGAGACGAATTGGATTCGGGGCGGTAAGACACCCCGCCGTCAGCACCGCGACTACGGTCTTCGATAGTGAACGGGGTGTGCGCGCAGTGGGCCCACGTCGCGGAGAAGCATTGTGAGGCACCTATTTCACCGATCCCCCCGGATCGGGTTTGTGCCAGGAGAGTTGAGTATGAGCAACGAGAATAGCGCTCCCGCAGGCGGTACCCCCGCCGGGAAGACCGAAACGAAGCCGAAGGATTGGCTGCGAGGCAACCTCACCGCCGATCCGCGTCTGAACAAGACGCACGATGGCACGCCGGTCGTGAACTTCCGCATCGCCGTGAACCACGGCCAGGGCGAGGAGCAAACGACCACGTTCCACAATGTGTCTGCGTTCGGGAAGGAAGCGGAGGCCGCCGCGGCGACCCTGAAGAAGGGCGATCATGTCCGTGCGGTGGGCCGCCTCGCCGACGACAGCTACGTGAAGGACGGCGTGACGCACGAGGCGCAGAAGCTGAACACGGATACGGTTCAGCGCGGTTCCTATGACAAGGACAAGAGGGAGTGGAACTGGGAAACGGTGTTCAAGCGGGATCCGTACAAGCCGAATGACGCCGAGAAGTCCCAGGAAACTCCCGCGCAGGAGGCGGGCAGCGAGCAGGAGGAGGAGGCGGACCTCGGTCGCTAGAGCGGGTGCCGTAAGGCACCGGCCTGCGGCCGGCAGCGCGGTGGTGCCGCGTGAGCGGCGCCACCGCCTTTTGAGCGCCCACGGAAGGGTCGGAACGGGGTTGACTCATGTCGTTGCGAATTTGTGATCCTTATGAACTCGGCTTGCTCGCGGCGCTGGTCAAGGCGCTGCCGCTCGAGCGGCAGCCAAAATCTGTGCGCACAATGACGGCAGGCGCCGTTGGCGAAGCGCTCGCGCGCGCGAACATCGCGAACGTGAGCTACAGCGATCCAGGTCGCGGACCCGACGGGGTCCGCGATGTATTGGGACCCTCACTCCTGGATCAGGATGTGGTGAAACTTACGCAGGCTGCGGCGCTGTGCTTCTCGCAGGCACTGGGTTATCCCGCTCAAGCCGGCGAGGATGGAGCCACTGCGGCCCCGCCGGTGCTCGGGGTTACGGAAGCCTTTGCGGTGGCGCACGCGATATACGTGACTCAGCAATGCGACGTGCATCCCGGATGGAACGCTTCGGTGGCTCGCCAGGTTTGCAAGACCGTACAGAGCAGCGCAGAGCCTGCGCCACTCGATACGAAAGTCTTGCTCGAGAAAGAACCGCGGCAGCGGGGCCTTTCAAAGGGCACGTGGGAAAAATTGGGACCCGAGGTCCTGCCCGAGGCACTCACGCGCGATCGCATTGAAGCGCAAGGAGAGTGCTACCGCGCCCGTTCACGGCTTTTCGCTCCAATCTACGGGTATTGCATTATCGATCGCGATGGTTCGCGGGGACCACTCGGGGTGGTTTCGGATCCGAAGCACTGCGCGGACATTACGGTCCGGCTGAATGACTCGCGCGACCCCGCTGTCAACGGCCCATATCGGATGGTTGAGCTGCGCGCCATTGCGACGCATGAACACCCGCCCTTTGGGCGAGAAGAACACACCTTGGGATACGGCATCGTTTCGGCCGAGTGTCCGCTCGTCCAAGCCGAGGATGGGCGGACATCCGGTGGGTCGATTTACGAGAGCCTCCCGGAGGTACTCGAGCAGGTGCGGCTTCGAAACATCGACGCCACGGAGGATTTGACGGGAGCAAAGGGCCCATGGTCCGCAGTGGAACTGCGGTCGGTTCCCATCGATGCGCGTCACGTCCAGGAATTCGCACAGCCCGACGTCGCCGACCTCGATGTCGTGACCGCGCGCGGGAAGGTCCTGGGATTACGGGAGGCAGAGACCGCGAGCATCGCCGGTACACTGGTCGGGGTGGGTGACAAGCTGCGTGCGCTCGCCATCCGCGAGCCCGACGGGCTGCTGACGACGCTTGTTGCGCCGGATGGAAACTCGTTCGCGAACTTCAGGGGATTGTTTGGCAAGGGTGCCTCTGGTGCGGCGGGCGGCTCCGATCTCGAGGAAATCACGGCCGCGGTGCGCGCCCTGACGGGCGAGCCGATCGAGCTCCGAGTCATGAGTCCGACGATCGTCCTGTCGCAACTCGGCCATTCGTTTCATGAAGGCGAGGCCCCCGTTCCGCCGATTCCGTGGGAGTCTGTAAACACCCTGCGCATCGGCGCCGGTGATCATGTGATGGGCGAGGTGGTCGCGGTTCATCACTTTCCGCAGACGAAGGGGCGCAACGGTGGAACTTATATCGCCGCGGTCGAACTGAGACTCGGACATCCGCTGCTGCGCCGTGCGGAGTATTCACCCGAGCCCGTGCTGCTCGTGGCCGATACGAAGCGCGCGAGATGGCATCGGCCGGATGGTGATCTCGCCGAGCTCGGCGCCGCAAAGCCAGGCGACATTCTCGATGTACAGATGGACGCCGCCGGCAAAACCCTTGCGGTGCGCGCGGTCGAGCGTGAACTCGGCGCGGACGGTGCGGTTCGCATTGTCGGTCAAGATGTCGCGCCGTCGCCTTACGTGTCTCCTCGAACGCGCTCGCGCGGGAATGGAACGATCTTTGGTCCGACCGGCAGTGGGAGGTCGATGTTGCTGGCAACGGTTGTCGCGCAACATTTCGGACCCGCCAAAGACGCCGAGGACGAAGAAGTGGGCGCGACTCGCGTGCCGGCGGCAGGACCGGCACCCGGCGAGGTGTGCGATGAGGAGGAGGACCTCGGCCGATGAGCACGTCCGGGCAAACCCATGATTTTGGCCGCGGCCCGCGGCCGGCACACCGACATCGTAATCCAGATGGGACTCAAGGCGGCTGGGTCGCGGACACCGCCCGTGTGGCGGATACCGCTTATATCGGTCCCCACGCAAAGGTCTATGACACCGCGCATGTGCGTGATCAAGCACGGATCACAGGCGAGGCATGCGTGTTCGGACATGCCACGGTGCGCGATCGCGCGAAGATTTCCGGCACCGCTCGGGTGAGCGGTCTCTCGCTCGTCTGCGGCGATGCTCGCGTGTCGGAGAATGCCGAGGTGAAGGGCGAAGCCCAGGTGGGCGGCACGGTGCGAATCCGCGGCAAAACATGGGTCCGTGGAAATGCGCAGATTTTGGAGCGGGCTCAGGTGAGGGACGATGCGATCGTCGAAGGGGACGCGATCATCGAGGGCGATGCGGTTGTGGACGGCGATGCTCGGGTGTCGGGATTGGCGCGAGTTCGCGAGCACGCCTGGGTCGGTGGGTACGCCGAAGTGAAGGGGACCGCGGTGGTAGCGGCCCGCATGCACGTGGTCGGGAGAACGGTGCTCGATGGCAGCGAAGCTCGGGCGGCCGGGCCTGCGATATCACAAGAATCGGGGCCACAGGAGCCGACCGCGGGACCTGCTGAGGAATGCGACCTCGAAGACGAAATGGGGCGTTGAGGAGAAGGCAATGGGTGCAACGATAGTGGTGGATCAAGCGGCAGCAGCGTTCAAGCCTGAAGGCGTGTCGCATACGGTTTGGTGTCTGTTCGAGAAACTCTATGACAAGAACACCTACCCGCACCATCCAGAGTGGAATTGCGTGGCGATTGGGCAGATCGATACCGCGCTCGCGCGCGTGTTCGAATCAGCCTCCTATTGCGAGGGCGGGATGAATCAGACCCGCGCCGGCCATATCCGGCCCGAGACCTATATCGAGCGATGGCTCAATGCGATGAAAAATCCCCTCGTGATGCCGGACATCGAGGTGTCGCTCGCACTCCCGGGCGGGAAGGGAGAATCGGCCGGCCGCGCTCCCGCAGAGGCGGTTCGGGTGTCGTTCCATCGCAACGCTGAACTGGTGGTGGCGACTCACCCTGGGCGACCCTGGCGAGCCATCGCCTCGCACATCGCGACGGGAATCGTCGGGATGAACCCCCGTAGCGCGGAATTGGGATATCGACCGAGCCCGGCGGGCGCGGCTGACCTCCGGCGGGCTTTGGCCGCCGCCCCGCGCCCGGAGATGTGCCGCCTCGACGCGCATTCGCGGATCGAGCAGATCGATGGAGTTTGGAGGGATGTCGGCTGGCCCTACTCGATCGTTGGGGCTTATGTGCGGGGGTTATGGAAGCAGGAACTCGAGACGCCGGGCATCTACAAGCGCTTGATCAAAGACTACCGTCAGGCCGTAAGCGCCGCTCCGGCGGTTCCAGCCGGCACGCGCTGCGTGGTGCCGCTACCGCCCGAGGCAGAGTGGGTCAGCAGGGCAAGCCTCATCAAGATGACGAAGGAAATGGGCGGGGAAGTGGACGACACGCATGCACGGATTCCGTGGATCACTTCAGACAAGGTCGGTGCGGTTCCGCTCATCTTGCAAGGAACTGATGTCACATGGGATGTCCCGGAGGGGTTGACCCAGGGCACCGAGATTGGCGATGAATCCGACGCGCAGGCGCTCGAGCAGGAAGAGATGGAGTTCAGCCGATAGAGACGTTTGCGCGGACCGCAGGGCCCGCGTCGCCGAGGAACGTCATGGCACCTCTCACACACCCCCTTGCGCTCGCCGTCCTCGGCGGCGCGATTCTGCTCATCCTCTTTACCTGGCGGCGCCGCCGCCGGGCCACCGCGACCGCGGCCGAGCATGGCCTTGTGCATATCCCGAAAGCCGAGCAGGACTTGACGCGCTATTACGCGGCCTCGATGGCATTGTTCCTGGTCCTGGCGCTCGCCTCATGCTGTGCCGCTACCGAATATGCGGCATGGGCCTTCAATTGGCCCGTGGTCTTCGGGGGATGCACCTGGACGGTTCCCATTCCGGGCGGCGCCGTGGCGACAGCGCGGTGGGTCTGCGGTCCGCATCTGTATGAGCCGTTCGCGATCTTCGTGTGGATTTTCAAATACGAGCGTCTCACCCGGCCGGCGCAGGCCGCGATCTTCGATCGCGCGCACGCCATTGTCGGCATTGGATTCGTCTTTGCTCTGATCGCGCCGATGTACTTCATCTTCCGCCGCTCGCAGCGTGCCAAGAACGAACGTAATGACCTGCACGGGAGCGCGCACTGGGCGGCTCAGAAGGAGGTCGAGACGACCAATCTCCTGCCATCCCCTGAGAATCGCGGCGGCGTCGTGTTTGGCGCATGGCGCGATGCATCCGGCTCCGTGCAATATCTGCGCCACAAGGGGCCTGAGCACATGATGGTGTTTGCTCCAACGCGCTCGGGAAAGGGCGTCGGCATCGTCATACCAACGCTCGTCTCATGGGATGAGAGCGTGCTGGTACTCGATATCAAGGGCGAGAACTGGGCGCTGACCTCGGGCTTTCGTGAGCGCGTGCTCAAGCAGCGCGCGCTGAAATTCGATCCTACGGCGCTCGATTCGGCACGGTTCAATCCGCTCCTCGAGATTCGCCTGGATCTCAACATGGTCAAGGATGTGCAGAACATCTGCACGCTCATCGTGGACCCGGATGGCCGAGGACTCGAGGATCACTGGGCGAAGACCGCCTTTGACTTGCTGGTCGGCGTGGTGATCTTCGTGCTCGTGTGCGAGTTTCCCGATGGGGTTCAGCCTGACCGTTCTCTTGCGACCGTCCTCGGAATTCTCTCCGATGGAGGCGTTTTTCGTGAGGTCGCGGAAGCGTCCGCGGAGGCGCGGGCTTTCGCCGCGGCGGAGAAGGCGGCGAAAGCAGGTGCACAAGGCGCGGCACCAAAGAAGCCCGCTCAGGCGGTCGCCGAGGGCGCCAAGAAGGTGCTGGAGTACATCGAGCAGACCGCGCTCGCGGCGATGAGAGCGCTTGATTCCGGGCCGCCCGCACCGGGAAGCGGCCCTGATGAGGATGTGCCGGCGGATCAGGCCGGCCATGCCTGGCGCGCGCGGCGTAATGCGTGGCTCACCGTGGCTGCGGCGAGCCGCGCGTGGCTGAACAAGCCCGCGAATGAGGGCGGTTCCGTTCTCTCCACGGCGCTGTCTTTCCTCTCGCTCTACCGCGACCCCATCGTGGCCGATAACACGCGGGTCTCGGACTTCTCCGTCGAGAGCCTAATGGGCGGAAAGAACCCGGACGGCCAAGCGGTGAAGGAGAAGACTTCGCTCTATCTCGTGGTGCCACCGTCTGACAAGGATCGACTAAAGCCGCTGCTGCGCATCGTGGTGAGTCAGGTGGTACGCCGGCTGACCGAGGGCATGGACTTCGATACCGGCGGGGGCAAGAGCCGCTTCCCGCATCGGCTGCTGCTGCTCATCGACGAATTTCCCTCGCTCGGCAAGCTCGAAATCTTCGAGGAGGCTCTGGCGTTCATCGCCGGATACGGGATGAAGGCGCTCCTCATCGTGCAGGACCGGGTGCAGCTTGCCAAAAGCTACACCAAGGAAGAGTCGATCTTCTCCAACTGCCACATTCGGATTGCCTATGCACCGAACAATCCGGAGACCGCGGACATGCTCTCCAAGATGTGCGGGCAGGCAACCGTGACGCATGTGCAGCGGCAGTACAGCGGTAACCGTATGCACATCATGCTTCAGAACGTCAACACGAATGAGCAGATCGTGGGCCGGCCGCTCCTGACGGCCGATGAGTGTATGCGGCTGCCGCCCGACGATGAGATTGTCTTCGTTGCCGGCACCGCGCCGATTTACTGCCAGAAGATCAAGTATTACGGGGATTCCGCCATGGCCGCGCGCACCGCTCTCGGTATGGCCGCGTCCACGGGGCGCGGCCCGGAGGCTGATGGCGACTATGCCTCGCGTCCCGCTCCCGATGGTTCGCCGGAAGAGGATGGCGGGGCCGATGAGACGCCGACGGGAGGCGATGACACCGCCGGCCCCGACACTGACGGAGAGGACATTGAATGAGCCCATCTCACGCTGAGCACGGTCTGTTCCACGACACTCCCGCGCCGCTTACTACTCCGTGGGGACACCGGGACATGCGTTGCGAGGCGCTTGCGCCCGGAATCTGGTCCGTGAGCACGGATTCCCACGGTGGGATCCTGATTTCCGATGAGCGCCGGGAGGCGCTGCCCGGCTGGGCGGCGAGTTTCAGACCGTTCAGCGGTCTCGACACCGCATTCGAGGAGGACCTCGATTGGGCCGTACCCTGTGCCGTGTGGCCGCAGGAGTTCAAGCTGAAGGACTGTTTTGCCGCCATCAAGATCCTCGAGCATCGGCTGGTGTATTTCACCGATCGGGGTCTCAATGTGGATGCCGCTTTGCAGCGGCTCGCGACCGCTCCGATTCGCTCTGAGGGGAGGAGTCCAGGACAGGTGGCATACGAACGAGACGTTGAGCTCGAACCGTCCTATCACGACGGAACGCCCCGCGCGCGCTGGTCCGAGCTATCCGATGTCGAACGATCGTCATGGGAGAAAAACCCGACGGTGCGGGCGAGCGGGATGGGGGATGCTCGGGAGGACGCTGGCGAGTCGGAAGTGGAAACCGGCGGGATCGAGGATACGGGACGGTAGCCGGTGTACGAGCTCACGATAGACTGGCCGCCGGTGGCGGAAGCGGAGGCTGTCCTGTTCGTCAAGCCCGCCGCGGCGGTGCTCGAGCGCCACGGCTTTACCGCGGGGGAGTGCTTTCTCCAGATGATCCTTCAGGACATTGGGGAACCCTTCGATGATGTTCGTGCATCCGCATGGATCGAAGCCGAGCGGGCATTGCCGGTGGTTGGTGGGCGGAAATTGTTGCTTGGTATTACCCCTCGAGAGGCGCGCCGTCTTGAGCGGAGATATAGATTGCGCTAAGGAGTGGGGTGCGTAACCCACGCGGTGGAGTCGGTGGTGTCAGCTAAAATTTTCGCTCAAGCAGAAGACGAACACAAGATTCTGTGGCCTCCCGCGACATCGAATATCCTCGAAATTTCGCGAGTAGATGCTTTAGTGCGGTTTCGACAAATGGGGCAAGAGCAGATTCGGCCGTCTCTAATGGCACTATCACAAAACTCTGCGCATCAGTATCCGAAGCGGTATAGGGTCCAAGCGGTAACGAAGTCCGTAATCGACCATACCACGCATGTAAATTTCGGCCGCTCAATCCCCGCCATCTGAAGTTGAAGCCGAGCTTGGTTGTTTGTGGGTCACACCCCAGCGCAAGCGCGAATCGTAGCGCAACGGCGATGGATTCTGCGACCTGAGCGGTCATCAGGTTGAAGTCAAGCGACGATCCTGCCTTTCCCCCTCGCATGCGAGCCAATGCGTCATCATCGAGCGCGCGAAGCTGATAAAATTTTCCGTCGGGTTCGAGTCTGGTGAAAGCTAGAAAGTCAAACGCGATGTGGGAGTTTACCCAGAGTAAGAAAGCCTCCCATCCGCCCTCGCGAGTATCGGGGTGTGCGCGCTCGTCCGGGTATTCGCTCGTGTCTGACCAGACCGGCCATTCCGTATAGCGAGGATTGCTGCCCATGAGCAGATTGTAAAACTCTTGATGGGAGTGTCTGGATTTTTGGTGCGCCGGTCAAAGCCGGCAGGGTGTCGTGGATGAGAGAGTCATACGTCGAAGGCCCAACCAGCCACGACGACCCCGAGTCATGCGTCCACGGCCGTGAGGTACTGGATGAAGCGTTGACA
>JAJZDX010000064.1 GCA_021805865.1 Pseudomonadota bacterium | reverse complement strand
TTTTGCTTGCCGCTCGCCACCTGCGGCGGCGGGCACTTCCCTGTGCCTGTGCCGCGCCTGCACCTGGTGCGGCATGCTCCCCGAGACGCGAGCCGTGCCGCCCAAGAAGCGCCGGATCCGGGCATCGGGCCCGCCCCGGCGCTGCGGCCACGCTCCTCATCGCTCGCCCAGCGCTCCGTCCGTGATCCGGTTCTCATTCCCTAAAGTTCCAGCGCATTGCGGCCGTTAAGTTAATGCAGCGCGGGCGTATCCTCTCTGTCGCGGTATGCCGACATGCGCCGCAAGGATTATGGTACCCTCGCCATTGACAGAAGAATTCCAGGAAGACTCCGTGGTCGTCGATGCGTCGCTCAACATAGAGGAGCTGGTTGAAGCGGGTGCCGTGAGGCGCCAGCTGGCCCAGGCACACCTCAAGGCCGAGGTTCGCCGCCGCGAGGAAGTGCTGCGCCGCGCCGTGCTGCGCTACGTCTCCCCCACTTTGGCGGAGAAGATCCTCGAGGACGTGCAGCTGCGCGAGACCCTGCTGTCGGCCGACGATCTCCGTGCCCATGCGGTGGTGCTCTTTGCGGATCTGCGCGGTTTCACGGGCCTGTCCGAGCGCCTGGAGGCACGCCAGGTGGTGCCGCTGCTCAACGAGTACTTCTCGCTGCTCACCGAGATCACGCTGCGCCACGACGGCACGGTCTTCCACATGGCCGGCGACTGCCTGATGCTCGGGTTCGGGGTGCCGCTCGAGCAGCCCGACAGCGCCCGCCGGGCGGTGCGCGCCGCGCAGGAGATGCTCCACAGCTTCGCCGCGCTCGCAGGCTCGTGGCGGGAGCGCTACGAGGTCGAGGCGGGGCTCGGGATCGGCATCAACGAAGGTGACGTCGTCGCCGGCAATATCGGCTCGAGCTCCTACATGAGCTACACCCTCATCGGCGATACGGTGAACGTCGCCGCGCGGCTGTGCCAGCGGGCCCGCGCCGGGGAGATGCTCTTCTCGCGCGCGCTCAAGCAATCCCTCGATGAGCTCGGCTTCGATGTCGGCGCCACGGCGCTGCCGCCGATGCAGCTGCGCGGCCGCTCCGGCGCAATCGATATATACTGCGTGCCGGCCGCCCCGCGGCTTCAGATCACGGAAGCTCCAGTCGCCGTTTGAACATCCTTGACCCGCCCGTCCCAGGCGCCGTCCGGCGGCACCTGCGCTGGCGTCATTTGCACGGCAGCGCCACCGCGCTCGCGCTCGCCGAAGCCACCCGCTCCGACCAGAAACTGTACGTCGTGGTGGTTGATGCGGCCCGCGAGCTGGCGCGGCTGACGGCTGAGCTCGCCTTCTTCGCCGGCGAGCGTCTCGTGCCGCTCACCTTCCCCGACTGGGAAGTGCTGCCCTACGACCTGTTCTCGCCCCATCCCGACATCATCTCGCGGCGCCTGCGGACGCTCTATGAGCTGCCGCAGCTCAAGCACGGCTGCCTGATCGTCGCGGCCGACACGCTCATGCAGCGCCTGCCGCCCAGGCAATATGTACAGGCGCGGTCGTTCGTGCTCACGCGCGGCCAAACCCTCACCCTCGAGCCGTTCCGCCAGCGTCTGGCCGAAGCCGGCTACGCGAGCGTGAGCCAGGTGAGAAGCCCGGGGGAGTTCGCGGTGCGCGGCTCGCTGTTCGATGTGTTTCCCATGGGCTCGGAGCAGCCGCTGCGCATCGATCTGTTCGATGAGCAGATCGAGGCCATCCGGCGCTTCGATCCTGACTCGCAGCGCTCGCTCGAGACGATCGAGAGCCTGCAGCTGTTGCCGGCGCGCGAGCTGCCTCTCGATCCGCAGGCCGTGCGCGAGTTCCGGCGCCGATTCCGCACCCGGTTCGAGGGCGAGCCGATGCGCTCGGCCGTGTACCGGGGGGTGAGCGAGGGGCTCGCGCCGGCGGGCGTGGAATTCTACCTGCCCCTCTTTTTCGAGCAGACCTCGACCCTGCTCGATTATCTGCCGGCCAACGCGGTGATCGTGCGCGAGGCGGCGCTGCCCGAAGCGCTCGAGAGGGCCTGGAAGGACATCGAGACGCGCTATGAGGAACGCCGCCACGACCTCGAGCGGCCCGTGCTCGCACCGGCCGAGCTGTTCATCGACCCCGCGACCCTCGGAGCGCAGATCGAGCGCTTCGCCTCCGTCACGCTCGACACCGAGCCCGCCGCCGGGCCTGCCGAGGCCGCTGCGGTGCGGGTCTTCCCGGCGCTCGCGCCCCAGGAGCTGCGCGTCGACATGCGCACCGAGCGCCCGCTCGAGGCGCTCGAGCGGTTCCTCGGCACCTTCGGCGGCCGGGTGCTGATCGCCGCCGATTCCCCCGGCCGGCGCGAGGTGCTGCAGGAGCTGCTGCGCAACCACCCTCTGGCTCCCATCGGAGCTGCCCGGGATGGGACGCATGAGAGTGAGGCGGAAAGTCGCCCCCATGGCCTGGCCGTGGAGGTGGTCGCGGGGTGGGAGGAGTTTCTCGCCGGCTCATCCTCTCTCAATCTTTGCGTGGCCGCCGACTTGACGGGTCTGTGGCTCACCGAGCCGCCGCTCGCGGTGATCGCGGAAGCGCAGCTGTTCGGTGCGCGCGCCCGGCAGGAGCGCCGCCGCAAGCGCGCGGCGGCCGACCCCGAAGCCATTCTGCGCGATCTGCAGGACCTCAACCCCGGCGCCCCGGTCGTGCACGAGGAATACGGTGTGGGCCGCTACGTCGGCCTTCAGCCGATGGAGGTGGCCGGTCAGGCCGGGGAATTCCTGGTGCTCGAGTATCAGGGCGGCGACCGGGTGTACGTGCCGGTGCACGCCCTGCACCTCGTGACCCGCTACACGGGGACGGCGCCCGAGAGCGCGCCCCTGCACAAGCTCGGCACGGACCAGTGGGCCAAGGCGCGCCGGCGCGCCGCCGAGCAGATCCGGGACGTCGCCGCGGAGCTGCTCGACCTCTATGCGCGGCGCAAGGCTCAAGCGGGGCTGAAACTCACGCTGAACGAGGCCGAGTGCCGCACCTTCGCCGAGGCGTTCCCCTTCGAGGAGACCGAAGACCAGCGCGAGGCGATCCGCCAGGTGCTCGCGGACCTCGGCAGCCTCAGGCCCATGGACCGGATCGTGTGCGGGGATGTCGGGTTCGGCAAGACCGAGGTCGCCATGCGCGCAGCGTTTGCCGCGGTGCAATCGGGCAAGCAGGTGGCGGTGCTCGCGCCGACGACGCTCCTCGCGCAGCAGCACCTCACCAACTTCCGCGACCGCTTCGCCGACTGGCCGGTGCGCATCGAGGGACTCTCGCGCTTCGGCAACGCCAAGGAAACCCGCGCGACGCTCGAGGGGCTCGAGCGAGGGACGGTCGACATCGTGATCGCCACGCATCGGCTGTTGCACGCGCACGCCCGGTTCAAGGACCTGGGGCTCCTGATCGTCGACGAGGAGCAGCGCTTCGGGGTGCGCGACAAGGAGCGGCTGCAGGCGCTGCGGGCCAATGTTCACGTGCTCACGCTCACCGCCACGCCCATTCCCCGCACGCTCAACATGGCGCTCGGCGGGCTGCGCGATCTGTCGCTCATCACCACGCCGCCGGCCGAGCGGCTCGCCATCAAGACCTTCCTCATCGAGTGGCACGGCCCGACACTGCGCGAGGCGGTACTGCGCGAGCTGCGCCGCGGCGGGCAGATCTACTTCGTGCACAACGAGATCCGCACCATCGAGAAGATCGCCGCCGACGTGCAGGGCCTGGTTCCCGAGGCGAGCCTGCGCATCGGCCACGGCCAGATGCGCGAGCGCGATCTCGAGCAGCTGATGGTCGATTTCTACCACCGGCGCTTCGATCTGCTGCTGTGCACCACCATCATCGAAAGCGGCATCGATGTGCCGACGGCCAACACCATCATCATCAACCGCGCCGATCACATGGGGCTCGCGCAGCTGCATCAGCTGCGCGGGCGTGTCGGTCGCTCGCACCACAGGGCCTACGCCTACCTGATCGCCCCGCCGCGGCGCGCGTTAAGCGGCGATGCGGCCAAGCGGCTCGAGGCCATCGAGTCGATGGAGGAGCTCGGCGCGGGCTTTGCGCTCGCAACCCACGACCTCGAGATCCGCGGCGCCGGAGAGCTGCTCGGCGAGCACCAGAGCGGCCAGATGTCCGAGATCGGCCTCGCGATGTACCTCGATCTGCTCGAGGAGGCGGTGGCGGCGTTGAAGGCCGGCCGCGAACCCGACCTCACGAAGCCGCTGGCGGCGGCCACGGAGGTGGAGCTGCGCCTGCCGGCGTTCCTGCCGGAGAGCTTCATCGGCGATGTGCACGTGCGCCTCGGGCTTTACAAGCGCATCGCGGCGGCCGCGGGCCCCGAAGCCCTCGATGAGCTGACCGCGGAGATCCACGACCGCTTCGGTCCCCTGCCCGAGGCCGCGCAGCGCCTGATCCGCCTCGCACGCCTGAAGCACACCGCCCGCGCGCTCGGCATCCGCAGGCTCGACCTCGGACCCGCAGGCGGCGCCGTGACCTTCGAGCAGAGCACCGCCGTCGAGCCCGCCGCGCTGGTGAAGCTGATGCAGCAGGCGCCGCGGGAGTACCGGCTGGAGGGACCGCTGAAGCTGCGCATCTCGCGCGCCCTGCCGGAGGAGGAGGCGCGCTTCGAGTTCGCGAGCGCGCTCATGAAGCGCCTCGGGGGCCGTCCGGCAAGACCGAGCTGAACCCCTTCAGGTAGACTGCGCGGATGAAGTACCGCGCCCTGTCGTGTCTGACTCTGCTGCTCGCGCTGGCCCTGGCCGCCTGGCAGCCCGCTCTCGCACAGCTCGCCGCGCCTGCGACGCAAGGCGCGCCGCCCGCCCAGGCGAGCCCACAGACATCGGGAGCGGCCACCGCCGGCTCCTCCACCGCCGAGTCCGGCGCGGCGCCGAGCGCCCACCGAAGAGCGTATTACATCGAGATCGTCATTTTCCGCACGCTGGTGGCGCTCGGGAGCCCCGAGGACTGGACGGCGGAGACCGGCATGGCGCCCACCGTGACGGGCGGCGAGACGGCGACCGGCTCGAACGTCGGACAGCTGCTCGACCTGGTGCCTCCATCGCAGTATCGGCTGCGGCCCATCGCCGCCATCCTGCGCGGCAGCCGTGACTATCACGTCGTGGCACACGCCGCCTGGGAGCAGACCGCGAGCGACTGGGGCACCAATGCCGGCTTCACGCTGCAGCAGCTCGGCATCGACGTGCCGGGCCTCACGGGCGAGGTGTATTTCGAGCGCGGTGCGTTCCTGCACCTCGGCATGACGCTCGATTACGCCATTGCGCACCCGCCCGCCGGCCTCGGCGCTGCGCCCGGCACCACGTTCGTGCTGAGCGAGATGCGCCGTGTGCGCTTCTACCAGCGCAACTACTACGACAACCCCGCCTTCGGCATCATTGCCCTCGTTCTGCCCGTTCCGGGTGCGCACCCGCCGGGGCGGTAGAGGGACGCAAGCGCGATTGCGGTGAGTTCTGCGCGCGACCGGAGCCCCCCGGGAGCAGCCGCTCAACGCCGCCGGTGCACGGCTCGTCGAATTTCGCTCTCCGGCGCGGAATGTTGCGCTCCGGCGCCGTCTCTAATGCGAGACGGCCGGTCCGGCCTCCGTGACAGAAAGAGTGCCTCATGCCCCGCTTGATCGCCCTGCCGTCCCTGTGCCTTCTGATGGTGTCCATGGCCGCGTTTGCGGCGCCGCCCAAGCCCGCCGTCACCGCGCCCGTTCCGGTGCCCAGGGAGCGAGCCGTGAGCACGCAGCACAGCGTGACGATCGGCGGCCGCACGATCCGCTACACGGCCACCGCCGGCACGATCCTGCTGCGCAACCGGCAGAATCAGCCGATCGCCAGCATGTTCTACGTCGCCTATACCAAAGACGGCGTGCGCCACCTCGCCGACCGGCCCGTCACCTTTCTCTACAACGGCGGACCGGGCGCCGCCTCCGACTGGATACAAATGGGCGGGCTCGGGCCCTACCGCGTGAACATGGCCAACGGCGGCCCCACGCCACCTGCGCCGTATTCGATCACGCCGAGTCACGAAAGCATTCTCAACGACACGGATCTGGTCTTCATCGATGCGGTGGGCACCGGCTACAGCCGTGTCGTAGGCAAGGGCAAGGGCAAGATGTTCTGGGGCGTGGACCAGGATGTGAAGTCCTTCGGCCAGTTCATCTACCGCTATCTCAAGAAGTACAACCGCTGGCAGTCGCCGAAGTTCCTGTACGGCGAGAGCTACGGCACCACCCGTTCCGCAGCCATCGCCGAGTACCTCCAGGACCAGGGCATCGCGCTGAACGGCGTCATCCTGCAATCCTCGGTCCTCAACTACTTCGACTGGATGCCCGGTTCCGACAGCAAGTACATCTTCTACCTGCCCTCTTTCGCCGCGATCGCCTGGTATCACGACAAGCTGCCGAACCGGCCGGCCAGCCTGCCCGCCTTCGTGCAGCAGGCGCGCGAATTCGCCTCCGGCCCCTACGCGCAGGCACTGTGGCAGGGCGACACCCTGCCGAAAAGCGAGCTCGACTCGATGGCGAAACGGATGCACGAATTCACGGGCCTGCCGGTCGCCTACCTCGAGCGCGCCAATCTGCGCGTGACCGCCGCGCACTTCCGCAAGGAGCTGCTGCTGCCCGAGCGCGAGCACATCGGACGCTATGACGCGCGTTTTTCCGCCGCCGACGCCGACGCGGTCAGCTCGCGCAACTCCTTCGATCCCTCGGGCCAGTTCACCGCGGCACCGTTCGCCGGCGCCTTCGAGTGGTATTTGCATAACATCCTGAAGTTCCACTCCAATCGCCTGTACAAGGAAGTAAGCAATCAGGCCTACAAGAAGTGGGACTGGAAGCATGACCATCGGGCAAGGCCGTACGTCGCCGGTGATCTGGCGGCGGCCATGCGCAAGAATCCGTACCTGCGGGTGCTGTCCGAGAACGGCTACTTCGACCTGGCCACGCCGTTTTACGAGACGCAATTCGACCTCGATCACGCCATGCTGCCCCCGAAGCTGCGCCAGCACATCACGTTCGCCTACTTCAAGTCGGGCCACATGATCTATCTGAATCCGCGCGCGCTCAAGGCGATGCACTCCGTGCTGGATACCTTCTACAGCGACACGCTGAAAGCGGATGCCGCAGGCGCGGCGCACTGAGGCGGGAGATCCAGAGGGCGCACGTGCGCAGGACCGGCCGGCGCGGAAAGGCAACGCCCCGCTCGCCGCACTGATCAGGAGCACGACGAGAGTGCTGAGTGGCGCGCGCGCCCCTGATGCGCCGCAAGCGCATCGACGATGACATTGCTCGAGCCGAAGGAGAACGAGCTCGAGCGGGTGTGCGATCGAGTCTCGCGCGGCAGGCTCAAGGGCGGGACGGCGACCGGGGTACGGGTCGGGCGCGTGCGCAAGCCCGTCGACACCACCGCGCAAAGTCCGTAAATATTCGGTGAACCCGTTCCCCCTGTTCCGGGGCTGAGCGCGGGGCTGGACACCATTTTGTTTTTTCGGTACGGTAGGCAGCGTGGAAGCGCTGCTGGCGGGGGAGTTTACTGAGAGTGCCG
>JAJZDX010000063.1 GCA_021805865.1 Pseudomonadota bacterium | reverse complement strand
CCACCGCCGCGGGAAACACGATGAGCACCCCCCTGATCCTGGGGGCGGTGGAGACGCCTGGCGCGGCCTGCGCCAATACCGGGGCGATCGCCCAGGACGGCACAGGGGCGCTGGTGTCCTGCCAGAGCGGCACGTGGACCGCCGTCGGCGGCGGGCACTGGCGCGCGCCGGTGTCGACGTTCGCGGCGCTGCCGGCGAGCGGAAATCAGAATGGTGATGTGCGCCTGACGCTCGATACCGACCGGGCCTTCGCGTGGTCTGGGTCTTCGTGGGTGGCGTTGGCAGTGAACCAAAACGGGAATCTGCATGTGCCTGGGCATCTGTACGCCGAGGGCGGCCAGGTGAGCACGTCGACGAGCTGCTCGGGCCAAGGCGTGCTGACCGCAGGAGCTATCACGCTGACGACGGACGACGGCTGCGCAACCGGCGGGTCAGACATTCGTATGTCCAGTCCGGTTACAGGACGCGAATACGATATCGTGGACTCCGCGCAAGGGGCGCTGAATGTCTGGAATGGCAACGGGAATTACTCCGTCATGCAGATTCAGCCGTCCGGCGAGTGGGACTCCCAGAGCGGCGGCTTCTACTTGAACGGCGCCGGGAACAGCTCTGCTGATGCGAATAACGGCTGGGGATTTCAGCCGGAATACAGTTCCGGCTGGTCGATGGTCACGAGCGTTGGTGGCGCACTGAACGCACAGCCGGAGAACGCCCTCGGCTCGATCCATGCGAACGACTACTTCGATCGCGCCTCCGGCGAATGGTTCTCGCAGGTCGCAAACCAGGTCAACAATCAGCAGGGCCAGATCAATACGCTGAACAACGAGTACAACAGCCAGCAGGGAGAAATCAACGGGAACACGAGCGCGATCAGCAACATCAATAGCAACCTGAATCAGGGGCCGTGCTCGACGGGGTACAATTCCCTCTCTCAGTTGTGCGCCGAGATCGAGAATTTCGGCGCCGCCAACATGGGCCGTCTGCTGGGCACGGGCACCCAGGGGCCGACGACCTACTCCTACTGGGGATGGTGTTATAACTACCACACGCACTATCGCTATCGGTGCCTGCAGTACGGCACCAGCCCGCCGACCGTCAATCTCACGGCTTCCTCTGCTCCCGAGCTCGTATTTGCCGACGCCACCGCGGGCATCATCGCCGGCACCGCCTGCGGGTCAGGTGCCAGCAACACGGGGAAGATAACATTGTCGGCCACAGAGTCCGGTGCAACGATCGCTTCGCAGAGCGCGCAGTACGCCAAGGGCGGGTCGAACTACAACCCGGTCGACATGTACTTCCCCTTCTCACTGACCTTCACATTACCCGCCGGGCAATCGGGGCAGATCCAGCTCACGGGCGGAGAAAATGGACTCGGCTGCGGTTCGATTCAGTACGCGGTTTATCAGCTTTGAGGGCGCAGCCATGAAATTCCCTAACATCGACATGCACCGGCCGCTGCCGCTGTGGATCCCCGTCGCCATGATCACATTCTCACTCTGCGGGATGGTCTACCTCACGTGGAGTATGTGTCATGCGCTCTGATACTCGTCGACGGATCATCGCTGTCCTCGCCCTGGCAGTGCTGCTGGTTCCGGTCGCTGCGCTCGCGCGGTCGGCCAGCCCGCTGCCGACAGCGAGCACGGCGGGGCAGACCACGCACATCCTCACGAACATCCAGAATCTGTTCATCGGCTCGATGGGCGGGTGGCTCACGCATGCCACCCTGGCTGCGCAGGACCTCTTCACCTATCTCGCGGTATTCGAGCTCATGTGGGTTGGGATCCAGTGGGCCTTAAAACGCCCCGAGCCGCATGAGCTGATCGGCTCGCTCGCCGTCAAGATCGCGTTCTTTGCGCTGTTTTACTTCGGCGTGATCGGCATGGCGCCGCACTGGATTCCGCTGTTGCTTCATATGTTCCAACGCGCCGGGCTCGTCGTGACGGGCATGTCGGGGACTTCCGCCAATGCGCTCACCCCCGCGAACCCCTCGGCGATCTTCGGGCAGAGCTGGACGGCGATCCGAGGTCTCGCGGCCGCCGTGGAGAGTCAGCTCAGTCTGCTGCATCCGCTCGACGATACGCTCATGGGTTTCTCGGCGGTCATCTCCGCCGTGGTGTTCATCTTGGCCTACGCCCTGTTGGCGTTCGAGGCGCTCATCATCAACATCGAGGCGAGCGTGATCCTCGGTGCCGGGGTGTTCATGCTCGCCTTTGCCGGGAGCAACTGGACCACGACCTTTTCCGAAAAGTACCTGAGCTACGTGTTCAGTATCGGCGTGAAGTATTTCGTGCTGACCGTGATCCTGGCGCTCGGCGCGGACTTGCCGACCGAGATTCAGCACGTGTTCCATGCCATGAATGCCCAGGGTGGATATGGCTGGATTACACCGATCGAGGCGTCATTCATGACGCTGGTCTACGGCGTGGTGGGGCTCTCCGCGCCGGGGATCGCCGGCAGCATGCTCTCGGGCAGTCCGTCGCTGTCGACCGGCAGCTTCATGGGCGCCGCGGCGGGCGGTGCGGGAGTGGCGGCTGCGGGCGTCGGCGTCGCCGCGGGTGTCGCGGGCCTCGCGGGGTCCGGGGCCGCTGGGCTCGCGGCCATGGCGCGCCGTCTCGGTGGCGGGTCCGCGGTGGCGGGCGGTATCGCCGGGGACATGGGCGCTACCAGCATGCTTGGGGCCATGGCCGGCACGAACCGTGGCGCCAGTGGCGGGGGTGGCGGCGTCGCGGGCCTTGCCCGCGCGACGGGATCGAGTTCGCGCGGACCGGTCGGCAGCCTCGGTGGAGGTTCGGGAGACTCTGCGACCGGCACCGCCCGTGCCGGCGGCGTCGGCAGCGGTGCGCGATCTGGCGGCCCGACCGGCACGGCCGGCCGTGCCGGTGCGTGGTCAGTCGATTCGGCCGGCACAGCCCGGCCCGCCCAGCCCGGAGGGCCGGGCACTGCGGGCGGTGGGCCAGCGCCGAATATTCGCTTCGGGGCCCGCGACGGAGGTTCGGCGTCGCGTCAGGCGGGGGCGGCCGGCTCCAAGGCCGCCCCTGGCCAAGGACCGGCGAATGGCCCGAGCGCAGGCTCAGGCGCTGCGAGCGCCCGGGGCGCCACGGGCGCCGCTGGTGCGAATTCGGCGAGCCAAGCTCACGCCGGCCAGGATCGCGGTGCAGACTCGAATACAGGCGGCCCTGCGGGCAGCACTGGCCCTGCGGCCGGCAGTGTGCCTCCGGGGGCGCCAGCTGGATCGGGCGGCGGGCAGGACGGCATCGCGGACCCGAAGGGGACTGCGCCGGGCGCAGCCGCAGAGGGTGCCGGGGCGGAGAAGGGAGTGCCCCCCGCAGGGGACGACAAGGGCTTCTTCAACCGCACCGCCGCTCAGCACGCGATGAACGTCGCCAAGCATGCCTCGCGGGGCCTCGGCCACGCGCAGGATGCCCTGCGCCACCAGGGACTCTCGGGCGGGATCAATATCCGGTTGAATCATCCGGAGTGACGATGCGGTTCCACGGCCCATGGATGGGCCGGACGACGCGCGGCGGCTTCAGGGGCGCTTCGCCGGCCGCCGAATCGGCTTCTCGAAGCCCAAGTCAAAAATATTGATGATGAGGTCCGAGTGTTCGGTCATCTCAGGGCGCAGATGATGACCGAGAGGGACCAAGAAGACCTGTGCGCCTTCGCGTCTTGCGAATTTCAACGCCGGCACAAAGTCGCTGTCGCCGGTGACCAGAACGATGATGTCCGCATGAGACTTCAGCGTTAGAGAGGCGATATCCAAGCCAAGACGCATGTCGACGCCCTTCTGCTGGATATTGGGGACGATATCGTCTGCGGTGATGCGTGCCTCGGCCTGATTTTCAGGCAACACGTCCGGTTTTACCTTCCAACCCCGGTGAACGACCTCGCCACTTCGCAGCGAGAAAAAGGACTCGTTCCTTAAGCTTGCGAAGAGCGCGGTATTTGCTTCAGCCAGGGCAGATCGCCCGAGATCGAGCGTGCCTCCATTGAGGGGCTTGCGAATCTTATCGGTCAGTGGTGGAGCGTCGTACCAATAGACTCGATGAAGGGTGTTGGTTTTTAATGCCTCGTGCGATCGCAGGGACTTCAAGAACGCCGAGACCACCTTGGCGGTCAGCGGCTGTTCCTGTGATCCCAGCTTTTTCTTGATGAAGCCGCCGTCGATGAGTATGGCGTATCGCACGATAGAGAAAGCCGAACCGCGGGCAGGGGCGAACCCACTTGGATTGGTCCCGCGGAGCGGCGTTGCTTTTATTCGCTACGAAGCCAGTGCGCCTCGCTGCACGTGCATTATTGGTGTCAGCGGACGTCACGTCAAGATATAATAAAATCAAAGGATTACGCTCTATTCTGGTACTCGATCACACGGTGGCTGCTGGCGTGACGTTTCCGCTGTAGCCGAGAGTCGGATGGACAGTGCGCTCGCTTGGTCACGCGCCCGGGCGGCAAGGCTGCGCGGCGCCTGCATGAGCTTCGTTACCGCCGCGAGGTCGGCGGGGTCCGCGCCGGGGATGCCCGCCTCGAGGATGGCGAGACAGGCAGCCCGCTCGCGCGGGTCGAGCCCGTACCCGCACGCGAGGAATCGCAGGCACTCCGCGAGCGCCTCGAGCGCGGCGGCGCCGTCCGCTGGCACCGCCGCCTCCTGTCCCCTGCCGTCGCCCAGATCGGTCATAGCACCGGCGCGAACGCCTTTCGGTACCGGCCTCGCCAGAAGGTCATCGCCAGCCTGTAGCCAAGCGAAAGCCGCTCCCCGTCCCGGTCGCGTTCAGCCCAGAAGGCGAGCCGGTGGTCAGTGATGTAGTCCGCCAGTTCCGATGTGATCTCGGGCAGGTCGATGGTGCCTGTGATTTCGGTTTTCAGGCGACCGCTGTTGTATCTGTCGAATTTCTCGGCCGGCCCGAAGTACAGATTGCGCACGACGTGCACGGCACTGTAAGCCTGTTTGCTGTCGAGCCATTGCCGGAGCAATTCCAGGCTGTCTCGCTGTCGGTTGATCACCCATAGCATGACCAGCTTCCGGCCTTGCTCTTGTGCCGCGGCGGCCAGTAGGCTGCCGTGTTCAATGAGCGTGGCCGTCGCACGCGCGGCTGTGTTAATGACCACTGGCAGGTCCGTGCGCGTGCCAATCGTATTGACGAGCCGGACGTAGCCATCGTCATTGTCCAGATTGCAGACCTCGGCGTGCACGCCCGCGAAGTCATGGATGGCTTTGTAGGTATCTGGGTTGCTATCGTCAGACTCGATGTAGCAGACTTCTTTGGGCTCCGGTGACGGGCTCGCTGCTGCGTCCAGTACAGGGATGCGTAGGCAGTCCACCAGGGCATGAGATGAGATGCTCTTGCCTACGCCGCCCTTCCCGCCGCCCACGACGTAGATGGTGTTGTTACTCGTTGCGTTACTCATGATGTACCTCGCTTAGAGATTGTCTGTATCGGGTTTGATGACGAAAGTAGAACGGTCCGTAACGGTCCCGGTGGCCGGGGTCGTGGCGGCGGGTGTACTGGCCGAAGGGTCCGGCTCGTGGGACGCGGTCGGAGCCGTTGCGGTGTCTGTCTCGGCTCTACCACCGGCTGCGGTGTCAGGTGGGGCCTTGCGTTTCCGGGTGCGTGGCGTCGCCGCGCGACCCTGTGCCGGGGACTGTTCCGGGCCGCCGCAGACCTCGGTGATGGTCTTGGGTCGGACCTGTAGGTTGCCCGTAGCGGCCAGTGCAGCGGCGATCTGCCGGACCGTGTAGCCCACCTGAATCATCTTCATGATCTCAGGCCGTAGTGCCTCCAGTACGCCACGTTTCCGGAGCCGTTCGCCTTCGCCCGGCCGCTCCGTTTCGCGCAGCTTCGTGAGCGCCGCACGGCACGCTGGGAGAACCGTAGCGGCGGCGTAAGTCTGACTCTTGGCCATTGTGTGGACCTCGTAATGCCCCCGTTCCGGGGTGTGTTCCCTCCATTCCCCGTTGCAGGTGGCGCTAATTGCATGTCAGGCGGATCGGTACAAGGTAGGTCGGTGTAGCTACACGGGCCGGCGCCGCAGGCGCCGCTCCCGTTCGCTCCACCGACACCTCGGTCAGGCTTCGCCCGACACCCATAGGACCGTCCCAGTGCCCACTCGGCGGCTACGCCTTCTCGCGGGACACCTGTGCCGGGGAATGGGGCATGGACAGGCGAACCCACACGCTGCGCGTGCGCGTCACCGGAGACGAGCATCGCGCGATCCAGACGGCCGCCCAGGCGGCCGGTCTTTCGGTATCTGAGTGGCTGCGCCGCGTAGGCTCAGGGCGCGATCCCCGGATCGCCGCGCTGCGCGAACTGCGCGGCGAAATGGGCCGACAAGGCGGGCTGCTAAAACTCGCCCTGGGCGGCGGGCGCAGTATCGACGAACTCCGCGAGGCGCTCGCTGCGCACGGCCGCGTGATCGCAGCGGTCGATGAGGTCTTGCGGCGTGCTCGCTAAAGTCATCCGAGCCACCGGCGCAGCGCACATCGGTGACGCGGTACGGTATATCGCGCGCGACCGTCCCGATCAGGCCGGTGAGCCGCGGCCTGAAATGTGGACGCACGGCTTCGATTGCCCGCTCGACGAACGAGGCGATCGAGAAACCGCTATCGACATCATGCGGGCGCAGGCTCGCGCGAGCGGGCGGCGGCCGAAGCCGTACCATGTAGTCCTGACCTGGCAATCTGGAGAGCACCCGACACGAGAGCAGGCCGAGCGTGCTGCCGAGCACGTGATGGACCGGCTGGGCTACGCTGGCTGTCCTGCGGTCGCCGCAATGCACCGCGACACGAACAACGATCACCTGCATCTCGTCGTGTGCCGGGTGGACGAGTCCGGCCGGATCCACGCGGTTCCGCACCACGACTATCTGCTACTGGATAGGGCGATGCGGGAAATTGAGATCGCGCAAGGGTGGGCGCGATCGCAGGGACCGTGGATTACCCTGGACACCCAGGAGGGTCCGCAGATCGTGCGCATGAGTCGCACCGAGCGGCGGGCGCGCGGTCTCTTGCGGGACCGGGGTCAGCAGCCAGGTCCCAGTCCCGAGACAGTTCAAATCGAGACGGCCACCGGCGACCTATCGTTCGGGTCCTGGGTGGCCGACGCACCGGCTGCGGCGCTGCACGCCGCAGTGGAGCGCGACGGCGCGACGTGGGAGGACGCGCATCGCGCACTCGCTACGTTCGGGTGTGCAATTGAGCGCAAGGGGTCCGGTCTCGTCGTCATCACCACGGTACCGGGTGCCGATGGCGCGCCACGGGTGCTCGCTGCGAAGGCGAGCACGCTTGGACGGTGGGCCAGCAAGTCGGCGCTCGAGCGCCGGCTCGGAGAGTTCACGCCGCCGGCAGATCCACTGCCCCCGCCGGCCTTCGGGCAGACCTACGCCGAGGCGGTGGCAGCCCATCGCGTGGACCTGGATAGCGAAGTCCCGCCTCGCGATGAGGGTGCAGAGCGGACAGCCGGCCGCGAGGGCGATCGGCAGCAGGCTGGCGGCGCCCATGAGCAGGACCACCAGCGGCAAGGTCACCGCTCACAGGGCCATCAGCAGCAGGATCACAGCCAGGCTGGACGGCAGCGCGGTGCGCGCGATCAGGAGGATCGTGACCGGCGGCGCGCGGAGCGACAAGCCGAACGCGATGCGCTCACGGCCCACTTCGCAGACGGCG
>JAJZDX010000062.1 GCA_021805865.1 Pseudomonadota bacterium | reverse complement strand
CACTCATTGGACTCGCCTTCCCGGGCTCCCCGGTCCATCGCACCGCCATCGCGGATGCCGGATCGACCCCGTGAACGGCTTGAAACAGGACACTTTCGCGAGGCGGTATGTCAGGAGGTCTGGAATATTGTGCTTTTCATTCGCGGACTCCGGATGAACCGTGCGCGCCGAACACACACAGCTTGACCGGATGAGTCCGCGGCAGCTACGCGTGGTGCCACAGCCCCGTGTTGCAGGGGGGGGTCGCGCCTAGCGGGGTTGTGCCCCATATTCGGTCTGCTTCTCGCCGGTTTCGTCGTGCGCTGCGCCCATCCACTACGCAGCGAACCCAATTCCAGCCGACGGCTCTATACCGTTACCGCACGGGTATCCGCTTATTCCCACACGGTGCGCGATATCAAACGCGCCCACAGACGGGTGTTTTATAGCGCCTTTGCGCGCGGGGCGCAACTTCCCACTGAATGCCGCTAATTCCCCCTACTTTCCTCCGCCTCCCAGGATCTCGTCGTTCAACCGCTCGACAAGTGCCTTCGCGTCCTCAGCAGCCAAGTGAACATAACGACTGACAACGTTGCTCTTCCAGCCGCCGATCGCCTTGAGCTGCTGTTCGGTCGCGCCGAGACGGGCCAGATAGGTGGCCGCTGAATGGCGCAGGTCATGGAAGTGAAAGTCGGTCACGGCGGCGGCGGTGCATGCCGCCTCGAAGGCATCGTGGTAGTCGTAGCGCTTTCCGGTCTGCGAACGGAAAACGTGATCATCGTCGAGCCGGCGGATTCTCCCGTGTTCCTTCAGCACCCGCATGGCCTCGCCACGGACCCAGATGGTGCGTGGCTGCGCGTTCTTGGTCTTGCGCAATAGCACTCGGCCATCCTTGAAATCGACATCGTGCCACGTGAGCGCCAGCAGCTCGCCCGCCCTCGCCGCGGTCGAGAGCGCCAGCACAACCAGGGTGTGAAGCTGCGGGTCCTTCGCGGTCTCGGCCAGCAACAGCTTGCGCTCTGCCTCGGAGAGGTAGCGCACTCGCCCTGCGCCCTCTGACAGTTTCTTCACCTCGGCCATGGGGTGGTAGCTGATCCAATGCCACTCCTTACGCGCCACCGTGAGCACATGGCCGAGCACGGCGAGGTACCGGTTGACCGTCTTGGGACTACGCTTGAATTCTTGCGGCTGTTCGCCGGGCTTGAGGGTCGTGCGCTTCGAATCGGGCTTAGCGCGGATGTAGGTCTCCCGCGAGAGCTTCCCGCGCGCCTCGACGATAATGGCTGGTGTCAGATCGGCGAGCTTGACGTTCCCATAGTGCTTGCGCCACCACGGCAGGTTGTGCCGGTGCATGTCGCCGGCGCGCTTCTTCGGAAGATCCTCTTCGGTGTAGCGATCGATCGCCTCGGCGAGCGTCCGCCGACGGGCCTCGACCGAGCGGAAATGCTTCCCCTCGATCATGTCCGCCTCTATGGTCTTGGCCCACCGCTCCGCCTGGCGACGAGTGGTGAACGTGGCGGTGCGCGCAGGGAAGCCGGCCATGCGGACCTGCACGTGGAATTTGCCCCCGCGCTCACGGATCGTCGGCATGCGCAAGCTCACTCAACGTGACTCAAGCTCACGCCAGTCTACGCAAGAGCGCCGAAGTGTGCCAGATTTGTGCCACGGAATTCGGCACAATCCGTGGTATTCAACAACTATATGATTTACGAAAGAAAATTGGTGGGCCGTGTAGGGATCGAACGTAGATCAAAAAATCCTATTTCTATAGGCTTTGCGCGAAGTCACTCAATCTAACTGCCCCCATTTATGCCCCCATCGTGCACAGGTTCGCGCGGCCCAGCAAAATCCATTACCGTCACCATGCCGGACTGTAGCTCGTGGCACCTGCGCGCACCGTGTTCTGACCGAAATTTTGACGGTGATCGTGCGCCCTCGCGCGCGCGCGCGCGTAGGTGTCTTAAAACTCGTCACATGTTGACTCGCTTTTCAGGGCTGGCGGGGGCGTGTGACAGATTCCGTCACCGGCTGACACTGCGCGGATTCTCACTATTGGCCGCCCCGCGCATTTCCTCGATGGCGAGCAGCTTTGCGATCAGCTCTTGCGGACGCAGGCCACGGTCACGGCTCAAGATGCGCAGCAGCTCGGCCTCCGATGCGCTCATGCGCAGCGTCACGATCTTGTCGCCAGCTTTCCTGATGCGGTCGCGATATCGACGTTGGCGTCGCACGTGAAGGCGGCCTTGGTGCGCTCGATACGCGCCAGTGCCTACGGGCGGCAAGTAGAGAGCGCCACCGCATGGCATCGGTTCGCCGTGAGTGAAGGTCTGCCATCGCCAATGGCCGCACGGGCCTTCGCCATCACCCGGTGACTTGCGACACCATCGGCAGTCTTTGCAGCGAACCGTGCTCATGACGGCAATCCTTCAGCGGCCTGCCGCCAGTATTCGGTGAACAGCGCCAGTCCCGGCCAACGGTCGCCTGGGACGCGAAGCTCCCCAGTGACGATTGTCCCGGCAGAATCACGCAGGCCGAGCATCACGGACACCGGCTCAGGTGCGCCGGGGCCGGGGGTGGCACCTCGCACGTCGAACGAGTACCGCAATGCCGGATCGGCCTTGAGCCGCGCTATAACCGCCGCTCGGCGACGTTCCAGCTCCCTCGCGGCAGAGCCCGCCTGGGTCCAGTCAGTGGCGCAGGCGCTCGCAGAGGCGGGCGTGGCAGGCGCAGCGGTAGCAGAAGTTTGCCGGCCAGCAGCGGCCCTCGCGAGTCTCATCAGCTCAGACATACCCCCTCCGTTCAGTCACGCGACGTGCGAGCAAAGCGATATAAGCGACCAAAGTCCGGGGCTTGTTCATTCCGCACCCCCTTTGGTCGCTTTGGTCGCTTTTGTCGCAGCTCGCCATACCTCGGAAGGGCGCCCGCCTGTCTGTTCCTCGGCTTTGAGCGCAAGTCCGCGCGATACCAGCAGGTCGAGTGCAGCAGTGACGCGCTCCCCCCTCTGATGTCGTTTGAACAGGTCGCGTATCGCCGTGCGAGTCAGTCCCTCATCGCCGGCCCGGCGCAATGCCGCCAGCAGGTCATCGGCTACCGGATCACCAAGAGAGTCTCCGAAGATGTACGCGGCGGACGTTTGAACGTAATCAATAACCGCCAGCGCCGCCAGCAGGTGCGGTGCGTCGATCACGGCGGAACCGTCGGACAGCGCAAAGATTAGCGCCAGCCGCAGTGTCTGCGCCTCTGAGCGGGCCGTGACGGCGCCCAGCAGTCCGGGGCGCGGTTGCGACAACTCGGCGTATACCCCCGCCCAGATCGTTCTCGCGGCCTCCGTCATGCACACGGATTGCAGCGTGCGGGCGTGCTCTATCGCCCGGTTGAGCCTCGCGATCAGGTCCCGCAGGGCGTTCGGGTCTATCGGGTCGCCGCCAAAGGGCAGCATCTTCGACCGTCTCGCCAGTGCGAACAGGAAACGGTTTGCAAACCCATTCGCCGTATCGGTTGCGGTGAGCTCGGCGCGCAGCTCGGGAATGGTGATGTGCCCGATGACGCAGATGTGCGCGCCCGTCGCCACAACTGGATCGTTCTTTGTGAGGGTCATCATGCAGCCGGTATCCCATGCGCTGCGCACAGTAGGAGAGAGGGTGTTGCCGCTGCGCGCCGTCTGCCGTAGGGCTTGCGCAAATTCCGATTCCACGACCAGCAGCCGCTTATCGGTCACGCCAGGATCGGCCAGCACGGTCTCGGTGCGCTGGGCGCTTTTGTCGTACTGTTCTTCCTCTCGCGCGTCTCGGACGGCGAATTTTAGTCCCTCGCCGCTCGATAGCCCCTCTACCACGCGGGGCCAATCGTTCGTACCGCTCAAAATCTGCCGCACGCGCCCCCAGGAAGTCCCTTTCCGGGCCTTGGATGATTCCCCGACGATAACCGCATACAGCACGGCGTTGTGTTCATCGCCTTCCACCTTGATGTGCGGGCCGCGTCCTACGGTTGCGCCGAACGCGACCAGGGTTTGCAGCAGAATCGCCGCCGGGTCCGCTTCGGTCTGCGGCTCGATCAGCTTGACGATCTCCCCAATGATTCCGTGATACGCCTCCTTGGCGAGCGGATCAGGCCACGGTGCCGGGTCCGCGTGGTCCGCGTCCCCGCTCGATTGAACAGACTGCGCCGGCTCGGGATCAGGCTCGCGCGCCGCCTCGATACCTGCCCGCACAGCGTCCAGTCCCTCGGTTTTGTGTACGTCGTTCCAGTCGCGCCCCTCCGTCGACGGAATCGCCACCAGTGCGCCAATCGCACGCGCCGATTCCATCGCCGCACGCTGCCCGGTGCCGCTTGCGTCATTGTCGCTCGCAATGACGATGCGCAGCTTTGGAAACTTCGCCCGCAATGCCTCGGCAACTGGCGACAGATTCCCGGCACTACACCCAACTGCTACAGCATGCCCCGTAGCCTCATGCACGCTCGCGCCGGTCGCGTATCCCTCCACGATGCACAGCACGCCGTCCGGCTTTCCGATGGCGAAATAACAGCCCGTCACGCGCCCGCCGAACAGGAACTTCTTTTTCCCGTCCGGGGTGATACGCTGAAGGTTGACTATCTCCCCGCCGGTCGCCATCGGCAACAGCAGCTCATCGCCGCTCACGCGCAGGCCGTAGGGCTGCACTCCCTTTGCTCTCAGATATTCGTGATCCTCCGGTGCCGGTGTCGACTCGCGCCAGATGCGCCGGGCCAATTCCACTGTGTTGTGTTGCCGCTCGGCCTCATCCGCTTGGCGTTGCCGCCGCATCGCCTCCATGCGGCCCCGGTGTGCGCGCAATTCCTCGGGGCTGTACTTGCGTTCCCCTCTCGCGTGCCAGGTCTGTTTGATACCGGAGCGCCAGCAGCCGAACATGCCCGCCGGCAGTCCGTCCATATGCAGCACGTAATAACCGCTGTCATCGCCGCGCCGCCCATCGGATGCAAAACGGTGAAGCGTGCCGTCCGCCTCGATTGCTTCCGGTGGTGTCAGTCCCGCCGCTGCAATCGCCGTGCGGAACGAGTCGAGCGCGTCGCGCTCCGCGGTTGTTCCGATGGTGCCCGCAAGGGTGACGGGCCGTCGGTGCGGCTCGGGCGGTGTGATGGTCGGGGTGCTCATGCCGAGTCTCCAGCATTGGCAGACTCCATCTTGCGCAGCCATTCGCGCAGTGTCCCGACACGGTAACGGGGTCTCCCGCAGGTAAGGACGGCGCGCGGAAAGTCACGGCCCAGCTTCTTGCGCAGCAGGTAGAAGGTGGAGTCCGGCAACTGAAGGAATCGCGCGGCCTTGCCGGGGCCGATCAGCGCATCATCGTGTAGCGAGCCGGGGTCAAACTCGGCAGGGCGTTGCGCACGCGGCGATGCGGAGCGCATCAGAGAAGCAGAAGTCTTTTTCATGACCGATCCTCACGTGCGAGGCGCGGTCAGCTCGGCGGTATTGCCGGGTTCTGCGCGGCCTCGGACTCCTTGGAGTCGGCCGGTATTGTTATGGCACGTTTCCGCCGTAGAAAGGTGCGTCAGACACAGATGCCGGAATCTCTGCCAGAAAAACCGGCATCTCTGACAGAATGCCCTACGTCCGCTTACGCGCGCCTAATACCCTGCGGACTGTCTCGGGGTCTTTCTTCAGCTTCTCGCCGATCCACGCATACATGCGCTTCTTTGTGCGCCAAGGTTTCCCGGTACCGGGATCATCGCCGGCGGCATATTTCTGTGCGACTTCCGGCCACATTTTGCCATCTGGCGTTGTGAGGCGTTGCGCACGCGCCGCCTCACGCGCGTTCTTCGTAAGCTGGCGACGCGCCTGCGCAACCAGTTCATCCACAGCCAGTTCCTTCGCCGATTCTGCGTTGTAGGCGAACCCAAGCAGCCACCGCCCGCAGATGTACTGAGTGTGAATGAGTCGGTCGGCATCGACCGCGCCGACTTTTTTAACGAACTCCCGGAAGGCCATCCCTTGAGCCGCACTCCTTGCGTCTCCTTCCATCCCGGCCAGCATTACCTCATGCCTAAATGCCATCAGAGAAGGGTCACTCGGGTTGTCATGGCGGAACCGGCGGTTGGTGTCTTCGTATCGCTTCGCCATCTTTTCTGGCGTGATTTCGCGGAGCACTTCTTCCATCATCGACCGTACAAGTTCCTCTGCGCGTTCATCGAGTAATCCGATCTCTTCTAGCTCGCGCGAATCCGGCTTCCGCTGAATCCGCTTCATGGCGGCCAGTCCATCAGTTATCTTTTTTGAGGTTTTCGGAGGTGCCCACTCTGCCGCGCGCTCCATTCGAGCGACCGCCACTTGGTGAATGGGCTCCGGTGCGTATTTTTTTTCGGTGATCCCGAGGCGAACGAGGTAGTTGCGAGCATTCGCCCTTTTGACTCGGTTTGCCATGTGCGCCTCCTGTAGACGCTTCCTGAATCAGAGCCGCCGCGCCAGAGCCGCCAGGATGCGGCCTTTTCCCCCGCCGGGATCAGCGGCAAGGTAGGCGCGGCAGGTTCGGTTATGCGCCCGCCGGTCGACGGAACGGCACCACGTTTGCCCCGGTGCGCAGCGCGTCCAGATAGTCGCTCCACGATTGCATCATCGACCGCCGCTCGGGTAGGCGGGTCGAGCGGTTGTAGACCGCCCGCACCGATGAGTCACGGTGCGCCAATTGCAACTCGATGATGTCCGGCGGGTGGCCTTGCTCGTTTAGCGCCGTGCTCGCCATCGCCCGGAAACCGTGCGGCACGATCCGATCAGGGCCGTATCCCAGCCGGCGCAACGCTTGCCCCAAGGTGGCATCGGATATGGGCTTGCCGGCCACCAGTCCGGGAAACAGCAGGCCGTGTGCGTTGGTCCCGGTGATCGTGCGCAGCTCCTTGAGCAGTCCCGCCGCTTGGGTCGACAGCGGCACCAGATGCTCGCCGGGATTCTTCCGGCGCATCTTCATGCGCTCGCCGGGTATGCGCCACAGCGGCTCGGGGCCGTCCAGATCGAATTCAGGCCAGCGGGCGTTGCGCAGCTCGCCGGGGCGGGTGAATACCAGCGGCAGGATGCGCAGGCAGTAGACCGTGCTCGGATCGCCGCCATAGGCGTAGATCGCCTTCATCAGCTCGGCAATCTCGGCAGGCTTGGTCAGGGTGGCGTACTTCTCGGACTGGACCGGGGCCAATAGCGTCTCGCCGCCCTTGCGCCTCAAGTCCGCAGTCACGTCCCGCTCGGCGTGCCCAAGCGTCACGGCGAAACACATCACGCGGCCAATCTGCGCCAGCACACGGTGCGCGTTCTCGGTGAAGCCTTCCCGCTGAATGCCGAGCACAACGGGCCGAATGTCCGCCGCGGTGAGTGCGCGGGCCGGAATGTCGCCCAGCTTCGGGGTCCACTGCGCGAGTAGATACCGCTCCCGCTTCTCGGTCGACGGTGCCCAGGCTTGCTGGTGCGCCCATACGGTGGCCAATGCCCCCATCGTCTCGCCTTCCATGCCCCCACGCGCAGCACGATGCCCCCTTGCCGGGTCGGTCCCGTCCCGCAGCATGGCGCGGGCATCGGCGGCCTTCGCTCGGGCTTCGTCTAGGGATACTTCCGGCCACGGGCCGAACGAGAGCCGATTCTCCTTGCCCCCAAATCGGTACTTCAGCCGCCACAGCTTGCCCCCCGCCGGGGTCACTTCGACGTAAAGCCCCCCGCCATCGGCGGCCTTGTAAGGCTTTTCGCGCGGTTTCAGGGGCTTAATCGCCCGGTCGGTCAGCTTGCGAGTGGTCCGCATGGGAGGGTGCCCCCAACGAAGCGGAGCGAGTGCTCCTTTGCCCCCAATCTTGCCCCCACTTTGCACGCTCTCGCAAGGTCTAGCGGCGTCCCGTTTTCTGCAATACTATTCTAAGTGATTGATTTATAGAGTAAACTGCACAAAGCGGGATCGAGTGGGACAGGGTAGTGGTGGGCCGTGTAGGGATCGAACCTACGACCAAGAGATTAAGAGTCTCCTGCTCTACCAGCTGAGCTAACGGCCCATATTTTTTCGCGCAAGCCGCCCGGGGCGGCTCTCGCCGGATCTGGGGTG
>JAJZDX010000030.1 GCA_021805865.1 Pseudomonadota bacterium | reverse complement strand
AACATCACCAACGTGAACGTGAGCCTGTTCACCAACGCGGCGCAGTTCATCGAGACCCAGACCCCGATGCGCCCGCGGGTCATCGAGCTCGACTTCCACTACAGCTTCTCGCGGCACGAGTAGGCGCACCGCCGCCCCCCCCTCGGGGCCGGGCGCGAGCTCCCGGCGGGGGGCTCGCGCCCGCGCCCGACGACCCGGCCGGTATCGAGGCATGCGTGCGCGCCTTCATCCGCCCGGGATGAGGGCGCGGGGCGCCGGGCGCGCACCGGCTGCGCCCGAGCGCGCTCCCACGGACCCCGTGGCAAGAGCGCTCAGCCGGCGACGGCCGCCTGCTCCCGGGACGAAGTGCGCAATGTCTCCAGGCCATGCCCCTCGGGCCCGCTCTCGCGCCGCCACAGCAGCGCCACCGACACGAAGGCCACGAGACTCAGCAGCCCGAAATACCACAGCATCGGGTCATAGCCCTGCGGGTGGGCCGCCCCGGCGTGCCCCCACTCGGCGAGCCACCCCGCGGCGAGATTGCTCACGACGAGCAGCAGATTCTGCAGCACGTTGATCAGTCCGAGGGCGGTACCGAGCCGCTTCGGCTCGACCAGCATCGCCGTCGCAGGCCAGATGATCGCCGGCACGACCGAGAAGCTCACGCCCATCAGGGCGGTCGAGATCCACAGGCTCCAGTCGGTCGTGCCCAGGATGAGAAACACGAGCGGCATCGTCAGTGTCGCGATCATCATCATCAGCGAGCGGCGCCCGAAACGGTCGGCCAGGTACCCGAACAGGGGGGTGGCGAAGATGGCCGCAAAGAACACCCAGCTGTTGGCGAGCCCGGCCTGCTGCAGCGTGAGGCCCTTGGCGTTCTGGAAGTACTCGATCGCGAAGGTGCTTCGAAAGGGAAAAAACACCGCGGCGAACAGCACGTTGAGCGCGAGGATATACCAGTAGGACAGGTCGAAACCGACCAGGTCGGCGGCGTGAAAGCGCTCGGCGGTGCGCACCGGCGGCAATCGCCCGCCCGCCCGCGCCCGCCGGTCGACGAACCCGTAGATGAGGGCCGCGATGAAGCTTGCACCGGTCAAGGCCGCCGCGAGCCACAGCGGCAGCTGCCAGCCGTGCCGGTAGAGGAGCCGGCCCCAGTCAGGCGAGGTATCGGCGGCATACGAGCCGATCCGCGCCACGCTGAAGAACAGGGCCATGGCGAGCGCCATTGCGCCGCCGGAGAACCACTGCGCAAGCCCCGCGAGCAGCGCGATGAACAGCGTCTCCTCGGCCACGCCGAAGATCAGCCGGCCGAGCACCATCATGGAATACGGCACGCCGAATGCCGTGAGCGTCGCGCCCGACAGGCACAGCGCCGCGGTCCATACCGCGACCCGTGCCGGCCCGAGCCGGTCGATGAGCACCCCGCCGAGCAGCGCGAGAAAGATGTTCGGCAGACTGAATACGGCGTTGAGCAGACCGATCTGCTCCTGGGAGAAGCCGCGCTCGAGCCGCAGGAAATCGGCGACCGGGGCGATCGCGTCATACTCGTAGTAGCTGCCGGCGATCGCGAGGCTGAGCAGCACGAGCACCCACCAGCGCCCCGCGCCGAGGCGCTCGAGCCGCGCGCCTGGCGCCTGCTGAGCGGCGCTCACCGGATGCGAGCCCCTTGCCGCTCAAGCTCGCGGCGCACCGTCCCGACATCGAGCCGATCGAACGGCTCGCCGGTGCGGGCCGAGATTGCCGCCGCGACTCCGGCACCCTGGCCGCTCACGGCGCAACACATCATGTTGCGCACGGCGGCGTGCGAGATCCGATCGCCGCCGATCGCCCGTCCGGCGATGAGCAGATGACCGACGCCTCGAGGCACGAGCGAGCGGTACGGCACGTGAAAGTAGCGGCCCGTGGTCGGCAGGATCAGCAGGCCGTAGCCGTCGATGAACTCCGGGAAGATGCCGATGGCATCGTCGAAGCGCGCCTCACCGCGCACATCCTCGCCCGTCAGGTTGTAGAGCGCATCGATCTTGCGCGTATCGCGCACCCCGAGGGTCATGCCGAAATTGCGCAGCTTCGCCTGCTCGCACCCGGGCATGAAGCGCTTGAGCGCCTCGATGGCGTGGATGGCCTGGCGCCGCCCCTCGATCTCCGCGCGTGTCAGGTCATCGGCGTCGGTGCCGTCCACGTTCGGCAGGTGGATGAGGTTGAGGTAGGTGAGATCGCCCTGGTCGGTGACGCTGCCCCAGGTGCCGGCGATGGTGCTGAGGTTCGCCGGGATCACCCCGGTCTCGGCTGCGCGCTTGAAGGGCTTGCGCAGAAACGGGGAGAACAGGTCGTCCTCCTTGCCGCCGGTCTCGATGTGCCACTCGCCGCTGCCGGCCCAGTCGCGGTAGGTCTGCGGATCGGCCTTGACCTGCTTGAGGAAGCGCTCCTTGTTGACGCCCGCCATGGAGAACATGACCGAAGCGGCCAGAAGCTGCTCACGCGGCGCTTTGCGCACCGGCGCCCCGGCGCGCGCCGCGAGATCCGCATCTCCGGTCGCATCGATCACGCGCTCGGCGAGCAACGCCTCGCGTCCCGATTTGCTCTCGGTGATGACCCCGCGGATCAGGCCGTTCTCGAGGATCGGCGCCACGCACAGCCGGTGCAGGAACGGCGTGATACCCGCCTCCTGTACGAGCACGTCGGCGACGTACTTGAACATCTCCGCATCGAGGGCGTGGCTGCTGGACTGCGGCTCCGGGGTGGCCGCGCCCATGGCCTTCGCCCTCTGCTCGAACTCGATGCCGATCCCCTCGCAGTCGACGGTGTGCTCGTGACGGTACCAGGCGAAACCCTCGACGCCCACCTGGGTGATATTGCCGCCGAAGCAGCCGTAGCGGTCGAGGAGCGCCGTGCGCGCCCCGGCGCGAGCGGCGGCGAGCGCCGCCGAAAGGCCGCCGGGACCGCTGCCGATCACCAGCACCTCGGTCTCGTGAATCACCTCGACCGCCCGGGCGGGCTCGGGAATCTGGTTGGGCATGGGCGGTGGGTCCGATGTCAGGGTAGCGCGCGCACGCTCAGGCCGTCACGCCGTCCGGGAGCGCCTCGTACAGCGGCAGTGTCAGAAATTCCGTGAACGTCTCGGCAAGGCTGAGCCGCTCGAAGACGCTCGCAGCCTGCGAATAGGTGCCGATCGAGGCCCCGGCGCGAGCGAGCACGGACTCGACGCGGCGCAGCTCCTCCGGGATGAGCGCGCGAACCAGTCCCGCATCGATCTTGCGGCCGTCCTCGAGCACCCCCTTCGGGCTCCTCACCCACTGCCAGACCTGCGAGCGGGCGATCTCGGCGGTTGCCGCATCCTCCATGAGGTTGTGGATCGGTACGCAGCCGACGCCCGCGAGCCAGCTGCCGATGTAGTGAATGGCCACGTTGATGTCGTTGCGCAGCCCGGCCTCGGTGATCGGCCGCTCCGGCCGGAAATCGAGCAGGTCTGCCGCGGCGCACGCGCCTTCGGGCACGCGCTCGCGCTGGTGCGGCCGGGTGCCGAGCACCTTGACGAATTCCTCGAGCGCAAGCCCCACCAGTCCCGGATGAGCCACCCAGCCGCCGTCGAACCCGTCCCGGGCATCGCGCGCCTTGTCGTGACGCACGCCGGCGAGCGCGCGCTCGTTGGCGGGCGGATCGTTCTTGATCGGGATGAGCGCGCTCATGCCGCCGATCGCAGGCGCCGCGCGGCGGTGGCAGGCCCTCACCAGCTCGAGCGCGTAGGCGCGCATGAACGGGGCCTCCATCGTCACCTGGGCCCGGTCCGCGAGGCAGAACTCCCGTCGTTTGCTGAATTTCTTGATGGCGCTGAAGATGTAGTCCCAGCGTCCGGCATTGAGCCCCGCGCAATGCTCGCGCAGCTCGTAGAGGATCTCGTGCATCTCGAAGGCCGCGAGCACCGTCTCGATGAGCACCGTCGCCTTGATGGTGCCGGCGGGCAGATCGAGCGCCGCCTGGGCGGCGAGGAACACCTCGTTCCACAGCCGCGCCTCGTGATGGCTCTCGAGCTTCGGCAGATAGAAATAAGGTCCCGCGCCCCGCGCGAGCTGCTCGCGGGCATTGTGAAAGAACGCCAGCCCGAAATCAAAGAGCGCCCCCGAGACGCTCTGGCCGTCCACCTTCACGTGCCGCTCATCGAGATGCCAGCCGCGCGGACGGATGAGAAGCGTCGCCACGGTGTCGTTCAGCCGATAGCGCTTCGCTCCGCCGTCAAAGTCGATGGTGCCCCTGATCGCGTCCTTCAGATTGATCTGACCCTGCACTTGGTTGCGCCAGCTCGGAGTGCTCGAGTCCTCGAAGTCCGCCATGTAGGAATCGGCGCCCGAGTTCAGCGCGTTGATCATCATCTTGCGCTCGACGGGGCCGGTGATCTCCACACGCCGCCGCTCGAGAGCCGGCGGCAGGGGCGCAATGCGCCACTCGCCCTCGCGGATGGCGCGCGTCTCGGGCAGGAAGTCCGGCATCTCACCGGCATCGATGCGCTCCTGGCGCTGCACGCGGGCCGCGAGCAGCGCACGCCGGCGCGGCTCGAAGCGCCGGTGCAGTCCGGCGAGAAACGCGAGCGCCTCGGGGGTGAGGATCTCCTCGAAGCGCGGCTCGAGCGGCGCCTCGATGCGCACGCCCTCAGGCAGATTGAATGAGTTCATGAGGTTGCCGCCATCCTTCTCGAGTCGGGGTGGCGCCTGGGCCCGAAGCGAGCCGCGCACACCACCCGATCCTACCGGTCGGGGGACCGAACGGGTTGAATTCTCCCGACCGATGATGGCATCGGTGCGACACGCCCGCCGGACACGGCATGCACAAGCGCCTCTGCGGTGCCCCCCCTACGGCAGGATCGGCCGATCGGCCATCTCCAGATGCAGCTCACGGCCCTTGTAGGGATGGGCGAGCGCCACGGCCTCATTCAGCTCGACACCGAGTCCCGGCTCGCTCGGCGGGATGACGTAGCCCTCCTCCCATCGGATCGGCCGGTGCAGGATCTCGGCGTGGAATCCCTGCCAGCGCTCGATGCCCTCGAGAATGAGGAAATTCGCACAGCACGCGGCCAGCTGGATGTTCGCCGCGCCCACCACCGGCCCGCAGTACAGGTGCGGGGCGATCTGCGCATGGCGGGACTCGGCGAGTGCGGCGATCTTCTTCCCCTCCAGAATGCCGCCGACGCGCCCGAGGTTCGGTTGCAGGATGGCCGCGGCGCCAGCCTCGAGGAGGCGCGCGAACTCGTACTTGGTGGCGAGCCGCTCGCCGGCGGCGATCGGCACCCGGCTCGCGCGCGCGACCTTCGCCATCTCCCCGGGCGCATCCGGCGGCACCGGCTCCTCGAACCACAGCGGCTCGTACGGCTCGATCCGCCGCGCCAGACGGCGCGCGCCGGCCGAGGTCATCTGCCCGTGCGTGCCGAGCAGCAGATCGGCGCGCGTGCCGACCGCTTCGCGCAGCCGCTTGAGAAAGCGCTCGCAGCGATCGAGCGCCTCGAGCGAGGGCTGGCGCCCGTCGAAGGCCGAGTACGGTCCGAACGGATCGAACTTGAGCGCCGTGAAGCCCTGGGCGACATACTCGCAAGCCCGCTCGGCCGCAAGATCCGCATCCATGTACACGTCGGAGCGATCACCGGGCTTCGGATAAAGATACGTGTAGGCGCGCAGCCGCTCGTGCACCCGCCCGCCGAGCAACTTGTACACCGGCTGCCCGGCCGCCTTGCCGACGATATCCCAACAGGCCATCTCCAGGGCGCTGAGCACTCCCATGAGCGTCACCTCGGGACGCTGGGAGTAGCCCGATGAGTACACGCGACGCCAGATGCGCTCGATGTCGTGGGGATCCTCGCCCTCGAGATAGCGCCGAAAGACATCCTCCAGCATGCGTGCCACGAGATCCGGATGGAAGGGAACGCCGTACGCCTCGCCCACCCCATGCACGCCGTCCGCGCACACCAGCTTGCAGAACACGAAGTACCGCCCGCCGAAGTGCGGCGGCGGGTTGCCGACCACGAAAGTCTGGATCGCCTGAAGGCGCATCGTCTCGCTCCCGCTCAGGCGCGCATGCGCGCGCCGCTCGGATCATAGGGAGCGGCGCTCAGGCGCTGCGCCGGGCACCGCTCGCCCAGGATCTCGATCTCGAAACCCCCGGTCTCATCGCGCACCCCCGCCTCGATGTACCCGAGCGCGAGCGAGCGGCCGACCCGGTGGCCGTAGGCGCCGGAGGTGACCCAGCCGATCACCTTGCCGTCGTGCCAGATCGGCTCATCGCCCATGGCGTCGGCTTGCGAGGCCTGCACGGCGAAGGTCGCCAGCCGCCGCTCCCCCCCCTGCTCGCGCTCCTCGAGCGCGGCGGCGCGCCCGATGAACGCCTCCTTCCCGAAATCGACGAAGCGGCCGAGCCCGGCCTCGAAAGGACCGTAGATCGGCCGGAACTCGCGCGCCCAATTGCCGAAGGACTTCTCGATGCGCATGGCGTTGAGTGCTCGCCCCCCGAAGAGCCTCAGTCCCTGCCCGCTCCCGGCGGACACCACCAGATCGTACAGCGCGCGCTGATAGTCGGGGCCAACCCAGATCTCGTAGCCGAGCTCCCCGGTGAAGGAGATCCGTCCGATGAGCGCCGGGATCATGCCGACATCGACCCGCCGGAACGAGAGGAACGGGAACGCCGCGTCCGACAGATCCTCGCGCACCAGGCTCTGCAGCAGCGCCCGCGAGGCGGGACCGGCCATCGCGAACCCGACGTGCTCCATCGTGCATGGGCGCACCGCGACCCCGGGGGACAGATGGCGCTCGAACCAGCGCAGGTAGTGGCTCTCGGCGGCGTAGGTGCCGACGAGCAGCACGCGGTCGGCGCACGGACGGCACATCGTGAAGTCACCGATCAGCTTGCCGCGCTCGTTGAGCATCGGTGTCAGAGTGATGCGCCCCACCGCGGGGACCCGGTTGGCCATCACGCGCGAGAGCCATTCCTCCGCGCCGGGCCCGCTCACCTCGATCTTTCCGTAGTTGGAGGTTTCGATGAGGCCGACGCCCTGCTGCACCGCGCGGCATTCCGCTCCCACGTGCGCATGCGCATTTGAGCGATGGAACGTGATGTCCTCGTGTGCCTCGGCGCGGCTCGGTGCGAACCACAGCGCGTGCTCGAGCCCGCAGTACTCCCCGAACACCGCATGCGCAGCTTCCAGCCGGTCGTAAACCGGCGTGGTGCGCAGCGGCCGCGCCGCCGTAAGCTCCTCGTTCGGGAAGCGGATCCTGAAGCGGCGCGAGTAGTTCTCGCGCACCTTGGTGTTGGTGTAGGCGAGCGTCGCCCAGTCCCCGTAGCGCGCCACGTCCATCGCCCACACATCGGAGCCCGGATCCCCGTCCACCATCCAGCGAGAGAGCGCGAGCCCCACGCCCCCGCCCTGGCTGAATCCGGCCATCACACCGCAGGCGACCCAGAAGTTCCTCAGGCCCCGGACGGGCCCGATGAGCGGATTGCCGTCGGGCGCGAAAGTGAAGGGGCCGTTCACCACCTTGCGGATCCCGACCTCTGCGAGCGCGGGAAAGTGCTGGAAGGCCACCTCCAGGCTCGGGGCGATGCGCTCCAGGTCGTTCGGCAGAAGGCTTTGCGTGAAATCCCACGGTGTCTCGCGAGGCGACCAGGGCACCCCGGCGCGCTCGTAGGTTCCAAGCAGCATGCCGCGGCGCTCCTCCCGCAGGTAGATCTCGCCCTCGAAGTCGATGCAATGCAGCTGCTCGGGGAGCCCGGCGATCTGCGGCACGTCCTCGGTGATGAGGTACTGGTGCTCCATGGCCAGAATCGGCAGCTCGAGGCCGACCATCCTGCCGACTTCGCGCGCCCACAGACCACCGGCATTCACAACGTGCTCGGCATGCACATTGCCGTGGTCCGTGACGACGTCCCAGGTGCCGTCGGAGCGGGGCTTCAGGGCCATCACACGCGTGTGTCTCACCACCTCCGCACCGCCGATCTGGGCGGCCTTGGCGTAGGCGTGCGTGACACCGTAGGGATCGACATGCCCTTCCACCGGATCGTACAGCGCGCCCACGAAATGCCGCTTGTCGAGCAGCGGAAAGCGCCGCGCGGCCTCATCGACCGAGATGAGCTCGAGCTCCATGCCGAGATAGCGGCCGCGGGCCCGGGCCATCTTCAGCCAGTCGAGCCGCTCTCGGGTACCGGCGAGCATGAGCCCACCGGTGAGGTGCACCCCGCAGGACTGGCCGGAGATGCGCTCGATCTCGCGATACAGATTGATGGTGTACTGCTGCAGGCGCGCGACGTTGGGATCCCCGTTGACGGTGTGCATGCCGCCGGCGGCGTGCCAGGTCGAGCCGCAGGTAAGCTCGTCCCGCTCGATCAGCATCACCTGCGGCCAGCCGGCCTTCGTGAGGTGATACAGCACGCTCGCGCCGACCACTCCGCCGCCGACGACCACCACTCTCGCATGACTCTTCATCAGACCTGACTCTCCACAGCCTGCCACTCGTTCGACACCGCGAGCTGCACCGCGGGTTGCGCCACCGCTCCGTCCCGGCCGAATCTCTCGATCAGCCAGGACCTGAACAACGCGATCGCCGTGTCGGCGAGCCCTTCCGGATGGGTAATGAGGTAGTAACCGTAGCCCTTGTCGAGCTCTTCGGCGAACGGGCTGACGAGCCTGCCGGCGCGGACCTCCTCGGTCCACAGATGGGGATCGACGAGCACGATGCCCTGGCCGCTCAAGGCGTACTGCACCGCGAGCACCGCGGTATCGAACACCAGCCCCCGCTCCACGTTCACCGCGCCAAGTCCGTTCTTGCGCAGGAACTCGGACCAGGCCTGGTGCCTCGGCTCCCCTGCATATCGCACATGCACGATCTCATTGGCTTCGATGAAGGCGGCCAAGTCCTTGTCACGATGCTGCTCGGCGACCTGCGGATGGCAGAGGATGCGCAGCTGCACCGGCCAGAGAAGGTCCGCCACCAGATCCGTCACCGTGGGCTTGGAGTACACGACCGCCACATCCACGTCTCCGAAGAGAGGGCCCACCGCGGCGGGACTCACCAGATCGATATCCACCTCGGCGCTCGTTTTGCGAAAGTCCCTGAGGATGGGCACGGCGAGCTGCACGGCGAAGCTCGGTGGCATCTGCACCCGCAGCGTGCGCTGGGCGGGCGCGCCCTCGTTGCGGATGTCATCGATCGCGTATTCCAGGCGGTCGAAGGACTTGGCGACGGCCGGCAGCAGGTGTTGGCCGGCCTTGGTGAGGGTGAGCGAGTGGGGCCGGCGCTCGAACAACTGCACCCCGATCAGCTGCTCGAGCGAGATGACGTGTCGCGAGAGCGCGCTCTGGGAGATGAGCAGCGCATGCGCCGCGGCCGTGAAGCTGCCGTGCTTGGCCACCCCCTCGAAGGCGCGAAGCGCATTGAGCGGCAGCCAGCGTCGATCGATCGTCTTTTTACCCATCGAAGCCTCCCGCAGCGGCGGACGACCCCGTCCGCCTCAAGGGGTGCGAGTGACGGCATACTAGCGTTCCGAGCGGTCCCCGCGCAGCCAAATCCCATGCCTTTTTTCGATGCCCGCAGCCAATTTCTCGGCTTGGAGGGGGGCTTGAAATGTGGAACGCTCAGCGCATGAAATCCCCGGCGCTCGAGACACGCCCTCGCACGGAATGGGAGCGGCTCGCCGCGGCGATGCGTCCCGAGGGCCGCGCCTTCATCGGCGGCCAGCTTCTCGAGTCGCGCAGCGGGCGGACATTCGAGGACATCAGCCCCATCGACGGGCGGATCCTGGCGAAGGTGGCCCGGTGCGGACCCGAGGACGTGGACCTGGCCGTGGACGCCGCGCGCAATGCATTCGAGACCGGTGCCTGGCGGACCCTCGATCCGCGTGCACGCAAACGGGTGCTGCTCAAGTTCGCCGAGCTCATCCGCGGCGAGCTCGAGCAACTCGCGCTCCTCGAGACCCTCGATGTCGGCAAGCCCATCCTCGACTCGGTGCGCGTCGATGTGCCATCGGCCGCCGAGTGCATGGCCTACTACGCGGAGCTCGCCGATAAGCTCTACGACGAGATCGCCCCCACCCCGCCCGGCGAGCAGGCGCTCATCCGGCGCGAGCCGCTCGGGGTCGTGGCGGCCATCGTGCCCTGGAACTACCCGCTCATCATCAGCGCCTGGAAGCTCGCCCCGGCGCTGCTCGCGGGCAACTCGGTCGTGCTGAAGCCCGCCGAGCAGTCCCCCTTGAGCGCCATCCGCCTGGCGCAGCTCGGCCTCGAGGCGGGGCTGGCGCCCGGGGTGCTCAACGTGGTGCCGGGCTTCGGGGAGGAAGCCGGACAGGCGCTGGCGCGGCATCAGGACGTGGACCTGGTCGGCTTCACGGGCTCGACCGAGGTCGGCAAGCTCATGCTGCGCCATGCCGGCGAGTCGAATCTGAAGCGCATCGCGCTCGAGTGCGGCGGCAAGAGCCCCCAGATCGTGCTGCCGGATGCGGACCTTGCGGCAGCGGCCGAAGGCATCGCCTGGGGCATCTTTTACAACAGCGGCGAGACCTGTCACGCCGGCTCGCGGGTGCTCGCCCAGGAGGGCATCCGGCAGGAGCTGGTGCAGGAGATCGCGCGCGTCGCCCGCTCGATCACGCTCGGCCATCCGCTCGATCCGGGCACGCGCATGGGAGCGCTGATCGATGAGCGGCACACGCTGCGGGTGCTGGGGTACATTGACAGCGGCGTCGGCGAGGGCGCCCGCCTCGTCCTGGGCGGGCGCCGTGTGTTGCAGGATTCAGGTGGCTGTTATGTCGAGGCCACCATCCTCGATCAGGTGCCGGCCGGGGCTCGCGTCGCCCGTGAGGAGATCTTCGGGCCGGTGCTCACGGTGACGGGCTTCAAGGACGAGGCGCAGGCGATCCACCTCGCCAACGACTCCCCCTACGGTCTCGCCGCAGGTGTCTGGACTTCGGACATGAACGCCGCCCACCGCCTGACAGGCGCGCTGCGCGCGGGCACCGTCTGGGTCAACACCTACGATCGCTCCTCGCTCGCCACCCCCTTCGGTGGATTCAAGCAATCGGGCTCGGGGCGCGACCGCTCCCCTCACGCGCTCGAGAAGTACTGCGATCTCAAGACCATCTGGACGGCTTACAAATGAGTGCATCGCCCGAACAGCCCGAGGCCGCCTTCTCGGGGCATCGGATCGCCTCGATCCGGATCACCCATCACCGGCTGGCGCTCGACCCGCCGTTTCACGCCAGCTGGGACACCCGCCCGCGGGCGCACTTCGACGCCACGATCGTGAGGGTCGCGACCGACACCGGGCTCGAGGGCTGCGCCTCGGGCGACCTGATGGTGGGCTTCGCCGGCCACGAGGACCTGTTCATCGGCCGGGATGCGCTCGCGCTCGAGCGACACTACCGGGTTCTCTCGCACATCGACTTCCACTACGGGCGCTGCTGGCCGCTCGATCTGGCGCTGTGGGACCTCGCCGGCAAGATCACCGGGCAACCGTGCTGGCGGCTGCTCGGGGGCCTCTCGAACAGGGTGCGCGCGTACGCCTCATCGGGCACGCTGCGCGATCCGCGCCAGCTCGCCGAGCAGGCCGGCCGTTACCTCGAGGAGGGATTCTCCGCGCTGAAGATCCGCTTTCAGCGCGGCCAGTGGCGGGAGGACATCCGCGCGCTCGAGGCCGTGCGCAAGAGCGTGGGGGAGCGGCTGACGCTCCTCGTCGACTGCAATCAGGGCTGGCGCATGCCCTGGGATACCCAGGCGCCCTGGACCCTGAAGGACGCCCTCGCCGTCGCGCGGGAGCTCGAGCGGCTGGGGGTGTACTGGATGGAGGAGCCGCTGCACCGCGGCGACCGCATCGGGATGAAAACCCTGCGTGAAGCGACTGACGTCAGAATTGCCGCCGGGGAGATGACGCGGGAAATCCATGAGCTGCGTGACCTGATCGACTCGGGCTGCATCGATGTCCTGCAGCCCGACGCCGCACTGGTCGGCGGGATCACCGGCCTGAGACGGGTGCTCACGATGGCGCAGGAGCACAACGTGCTGTTCACCCCGCACACCTGGACCAACGGCATGGGTCTCACCGCCAACGCCCACCTGAGCGCGGGCCTGGGCGATTCCCCGTTCATCGAGTTCCCCTACGACCCGCCCGAGTGGACGCTCGAGCGGCGCGATTTCATCATGGCGGAGCCTTTGCGGGCGGACCGCGCGGGCTGGCTGAACCTCCCGGACACCCCGGGGATGGGCTACCGCCTCGACGAGCGCACCCTCGCGGCCACGCGGCTTTAGGGCTCAGCTCTTCGGCCGCTCGTTCTGCGGATCGTAGAGGGCGAGCTGCCCGACCGCCTCCACGCGCAGCGGGTAACGCTCGCCGAAATATTCCATCGCGAGCGCACGCCCTTCCTTCGCATAGCGCTCCGGCAGGTAGCCGAGCGCGATGTTCTTGCCGACCGACGGCCCGTACGCGATGCTGCTCGTGAAGGAGCGCCTGCCAAGCTCATCGATCAGCACCTCGCCCGTGTCCGGATCGAGGATGGGCCATTGACCGACCGGATAGCGTGCGACGCCGTGGCGATCCACGTTCTGCGTCAGGCTCATCGTGCACAGGTACGCCGCCTGACGCGGGCGCTCGCGCTGCGCGACGTACGCCGCTTTGCCGTGGAAGTCATCGGGCTTGATCCTGGCGCGCGCGAGACCCGCCTCGTACAGGTTGTATTCCGTGAGCAGATCCGCGTTCTGAAGCCGCAGGCTCTTCTCCATGCGCCGGGTGTTGGCGTAGGTCTCGATGCCGACCGGGGTGACGCCCTGCTCGTAAAGAATATCCCAGAGGGCGAGGCCATAGCTCGGCGAGACGTAGAGCTCCCACCCCTGCTCGCCCACGTAGGAGATGCGGAAAGCCCACACCGGCAAGCCGCGCACGCGTATCGGATGCGCCGTGGCGAACGGGAAGCCTTCGTGGCTCAGCGCCTGCGGCTCATCCGCGACCGCCTGCAGGACACGCCGCGCGTTCGGCCCCCACAGGCCGAGCGTGACGATGTCATCCGTCCGGTCCTGGATATCCACGCGATGACCGCGCGCCTCGCGGATGCGCTTCATCCACATCAGATCTCGAGGCCCGGTGCCACCGCCGCACACCACGCGGTACCGGGACGCATCCATGCGGATGATGGTGAGGTCCGCGCGCACTCCACCGGCCTCATCGAGAAAGTGCGTATAGATGCCTCGACCGGGCGCCGTCGCGCCACCGACCTTGGCAACCGAGAGATATTCCAGCAACGCCTCGGCGTCGGGGCCGCCGACGTCGTAGATGGCGAAGTGCGACAGGTTGACCATCCCCACGTTGTCGCTCATCGCAAGCTGCTCGGCGTTGGACACCGGCCAGAAATGCCGCGCGTCCCACTCGTTGCGCCGCTCCGGAACGCGCTCGCGGTACTTCGCGAGCAGAGGCTCGTTGGCCTTGTAGCCGTGGGCGCGCTCCCAGCCCGCCGCCTCCATGAAATACCCGCCGAGCTCCTTCTCGCGCGGCCAGAACGGGCCGCGGCGCAGGTCGCGGCCGGTCAGGTACGGCTCGCGCGGGTGCACCGGCGGGTTGTAGACCTTCTGGGCCGTCTCGGTGCAGCGGCCCAGCACGTAGGCCGGCGTTTTCTGCACCGCGTAGAAGCGGGCGATGTCGATGCTGAACGGATCCCAGTCCGTCCGTCCCTTGACCAGCCAGTCCGCAAACACCTTGCCGATCCCCGGGGCATCCTTGACCCACACCGCCTCGGCGAACCACAGTCCGCCGACCTCCGGGGATTCCCCGACCAGCGGCATGCCGTCGGCCGTGATTGACATCAGTCCGTTGAACGAGCGTTTCGCGTCCCAGCCGAGCTCCCCGAGCAGCGGCACGAGCTCGGTCGCGCGCTCGTAGCCTTGCATCACCTGCTCGATGTCCATGTCGCGCATCGACGGCGACAGCCGCGCCTCGCCCGGCTCGGCGATCTCGCGCGAGAGCACCATGCGCGGCTCGCTCTGCTCGTAGTAGCCCCACTCGATCTGCCCGCCCTCGGAAGTGGTGGGGTCGCCCGTGTCGCGCAGATACGAGGAGTTTCCCTGGTCGCGCAGCAGCGGGTAGCCGATTTCCTTGCCGGTGCCGGCAAACTCGGTATAGGGCCCGAAGAAGAGCAGCGGGTGCTCGAACGGCGTGAGCGGCAGCGGCGAGCCGGCCCGCCCGGCGAGCAGCGGTCCCCAGATGCCGGTGCTCAATATGACGATCGGGGTCTTGATGTAGCCCTTGCGCGTCTCCACGCCGCATACCCGCCCGTCATGCACGTCGATGGACAGCGCCGGGGTATTGGCGAAGATCTGCACTCTTCCCGTCGCCACCGCGCGCTCGATGAGCACGCCCGCGACACGCTGCGAGCGGGGAACCACCAGCCCGGCGTCCGGATCCCACAGGGCGCCCTGAATCGCCTTTTCATCGAGCAGCGGGAACAGCTCCTTCGCCCGGGCACCCGAGATGAGCTCCGCGCGCGTGCCGAACGCCTTGCCCGAGCCGATCTTGCGCTCGAGCTCCTGCATCCGCTCCTCATCGCCGACGCGGGCCACTTCCAGTCCGCCGATCCGGCAGTAGTGCCCGAGGCGATCGTAGAAGTCGCGGCTGTAGATCGTGGTGCAGCACGACATCTTGTCGTGGCTGGTCATGTAGCAGAAATCGGACGCATGGGCGGTCGATCCGATGTCGGTCGGGATTGCCGACTTGTCGAGACCGACGATGTTGTCCCACCCCAGCTCGAGCAGGTGATGGACCACCGAGGCCCCGACGATGCCGCCCTGGCCGATGATGACCGCGCCCGCCTCTTTCGGAAACCGTCGCTCGCTTGTGCCCTGGGTCATGTGGAGGAATGATTATGCCGTGACGGCGTTGGCGCCAGTATCGCCGCCGCCATCGGCGGCCGCTGGCCAATTTGCGCCACCGGCTTGTCCGGATCCGTCCGGCCGGGAAGCGCGGACGGGGCGCGGGAGTGGTCGTCCGAGACCCGCGCCGCAAGCGCCGGGCCCGCTTCCCGCCATGGAGTGCCCCGGGGAGCCGCAGGCTCCGGCCCCGCCCTCCCCCGTGCGCCGCGAGGGACAACGGCGCACGGGCTCGGCACGGGCAGCGGACTCAGTGGGCGCGCTGGGACCAGTGGTAGCTGAAGGTCAGCTCGATCACCCTCGGGCGCATGGGCGTCTCGGTGAGAATGAACTGGCGGCGGGAGGTGAACAGGCTCTTGTTCACGTTGGTGAGATTGACCCCATGCAGCGCCAGCGTCCACTGCCCTCTCGAGACGCCCACCGAGGCGTCGTAGGCCGTCCAGGACGGCTGGATGTCCGTCTCGATCTCGCCCGTGGGCGAGTACGAATGCGCGCTGTGCTGGAAGCCCACCTGCACGAACGGGAAATACGAGCCCATGATCCAGTCGTAGCGCACCCGCATGTTGCACCGGAAGGGCGGTGAATTGGCGAGCGGACCGCCCACGGCGCCGAACACATTCGGCACCGGTATCGCCTGGCCGCCCGCATAGTACTCGGTGATCGGCTTGCCGAAATTGGGGCTGCCCGGGACGTTGTCTATCAGCATCGGCGCATTGGTCTGCTGGCCGCTGTTCCAGGACGCCGCCGCATGCACCGACAGGCCGCGCATCGGCAGCGCATCGATCGCCAGCTCGATGCCCCGCACCCGGTAGTTGGCGCCATTGGTGGTGAAAGTCAGGTTTCCAAAGCCGCATTGCGGGCAGAACACCTGCACCTGGGTGTGGGTCCACATCTCCTGATAGACCGAGCCGTCCACCTGCAGCCGGTTGTCGAGCCAGCGGGTCTTCCAGCCGATCTCGTTGTTGGTCAGGTTATCGGACAGGTAGTCCGCCGGACGCACCCACTGCGGCTGGCCGTTCGCGCCGTCGAGGTAGTAGCCGGTGCCGCGATTGAAGCCGCCGGGCCGGAACCCCTGTGAGTAGGTGTAGTACGCCATGATCTGCGGGGTGATCCGCCAGGTCAGGTTGGCGCGCCCGCGCATGCCGGTCTGCAGCAGGTGATTGGTGGTCGTGAACACCAGGTTCGGATCGTTCACCAACGGGCCCAAGGCGTTGACATTGCCCTTGGCAGCGGGGTTGAAGTCCGTGACATTGGACGTCAGGCACTGGCCGTAATAGCTCGTTACGGTGTATTTCTCGCAATAGAAGCTGCCCATGGAGCCGCCCACTTCCGAGTTCGACATGCGGAAGTAGCGGGCGCCGGCCGTGATGATCAGCTTGTGCGGCACGATGTCGAAGCTGCCGGAGAAGTAGACCGCCCGCTGGATGAAGGTGCGCTCGCTGTTGTCGAAGAACGCCGGCTGGGTCGGGAACCCGTTGGGACCGGACTGATAAGGCATGCCGGGTAACGTCACCTTCGGCAGGAAGCAGCCGGTGGTCGCGCCGGTCGGCGAGCAGTCCGGCAGGGTGTTGTAGTTCCACTGCGTGAGGCCGTAGAGCTTGTAGTCCTCGTAGTAGAAGCCCACCAGGCCCCGCAGCCGCCAGTCGCTCGGCGTGCTGAGGCGTATCTCCTGGGAGAAGTGCGTATTGTGCGTCGTGTCGTGCCAGGCCGCCTGCGGCGAGTTGCAGGTCGCACCGGCGTTGCCGCTCGTCGCGCTGAACGACACGCCCGTGCACTGATAGTAATAGCCGTACCGGCCGCGGGCGTAATTGGTGTAGTCGCCGGACTGCTCGGTGTGGCGATCGAGGTACGCGCCGGCGTAGACGAGCTTCAGCGGTCCCACCTTGCCGTCGACCCGCACCTCGGTGTTCTCCCAGCGGTCCTTGTCGTAGGAGGGATTGAACAGGTTCACCGAAAGCGGCGGCAGCGGCACGCCCTGATAGGGGCCGGCGATGACGCCCGAGGGATGCTGCGCATCGATGCTGCCGGGAACGACGTATGCCTGCGCCGAGCCCACGTTCGGCCCGTAGCTCGCATAGGGCATCTCGTAGAACACCCCCTGCGCGTTCATGTCCTGGTACATCTCGCTGAGCAGCACGCTCCAGCGGTCGTTGACCTTGTATTTCAGCTCCAGGCGGCCGCCGCCGTAGTCGACCGGATTGATGGCATTGCCGGCGATCTGGTAGTTATTGATCGTCACGCTGTTGGTCGGCACCACGCCGCCGTTCTCGTACACGAGGCCGACGTCGTGCGGGCTGCGGCTGAAGGTCGCCGGCAGGTTGTTGATGTACCCGCCGCGATGGTCCGTGAACCACACCAGTCGCGCGGCGAATCTGCCCGGGATGATGGGCCAATTGAACACCGCGCTCATGTGATGGTTCGGGTCGCCGTGCGCGGTAATGCCGTAGGCGCCGTTGACGTTCACCTCGTAGCGGTAGAGGTTCGGCTTGTTGGTGATGTAGCGCACCACGCCGGCCTCGGCGCCGGCGCCGAAGAGCGTCCCCTGCGGGCCTTCCAGCACCTCGATGCGCTTCAGGTCCACCGCGTAGACATTCAGGTCGCGGCCCGGCTGCATCACCGAGGAGTCATCGAGGTATACCGCGACGTTCGGGAAGGTGCCCACGGTGCCCTGGCCTTGAGCGCCGACGACGCCGTCCGACAACCCGCGCATGAAGATGATGCCGTTGCCGGGCCCCGCGCTCGCCGTCGTGACGTTCGGCAGGTACTTCACGAACTGCGAGAAGGTCTGCACGTTCAGCTGCTGCAGGGTCTTGCCAGTGAGGGCCTCCATCGCGATCGGCACGGATTGGATGTTCTGCGCACGATGTTGCGCGGTAACAACAATTTCCTGCAGTTGGGGTGCGCCAATCGAGTGGGCAGTGCTACCCGTGCCGTTCGTATTGGCGGCGAGCACCGCGTGGGCAGCCGATGCGCTCAGAATGGCGGCAACGGTGCGTGAGAGCCTGTGGTTCGATTTCATGCGCCTACCTCTGCACGTTATAAACTTTTTTAGGGCATGGGCCCGGACCCCTCCGAGCCTTCCCCCCGGACATGCCGCGCGCCAGAGCGCTCCGGTTTGATGCCGATCATGGTCGCGCATCCCACCGATGGGTGACTTGTGATATTACGACGCCCATGTTGCGGCATTACGACATCGTGCGTAAAAGGGTTCCATAGATCCCGAGGTGATCCAAGCCGAGAATTTCTATGGCGGCATCGGGAAAAAGCATGGTCCTCGCGTCCGCGGATTCGTATGCTCATGCAGGGGGCCGCATACCGTGCGGCCGGAACGCCGATGCCGCAATACGACTACATCATCGTCGGTGCCGGATCCGCGGGCTGCGTGCTGGCACGACGCCTGAGCGAGACGGGGCAGCGCGTGCTGCTCCTTGAGGCGGGCGGCTCGGACCGAAGTCCCTGGATCCGCGTGCCGGTCGGGTACGCGCGCACTTTTACCGATCCGCGATACAACTGGATGTACGAGGCCGCGCCCGATCCCGGGCTCGACCACCGCAGCGCACATTGGCCGCGGGGCAAGGTGCTCGGCGGCTCGAGCTCCATCAACGCCATGGTGTTCGTGCGCGGACAGCCGGCCGATTACGATGACTGGCGCTCGGCGGGCAATCCCGGCTGGGGGTGGGCCGACGTGCTGCCTTACTTCAGGAAACTCGAGGATCACCCGCTCGGTCCCTCACAATGGCATGGAGTGGGCGGACCGGTGCATATCCAGGATCCCTCCGCGGCCGTTCATCCGCTCTGCTCCGCGTTCATCGCCGCATGTGCCGACATCGGCATCCGCACGAGCGCCGATTTCAACGGCGCCCAGCCGGAGGGAGCCGGCCTCTGGCAGGTCACGATCCAGGACGGCGTGCGCGTCTCGGCCGCGAGCGCCTATCTGCGTCCCGCGCTGCACCGGCCCGGCCTGCGGCTCGCCCTCAGGGCACACGCGTGTCGGGTGATCTTCGAGGGTACGCGGGCGACGGGCGTCGAGTACGTCCGTTCGGGCACGCGTGAGCTAGCCAACGCCCGAGAGGTGATCCTCTCGGCCGGCGCCATCGGCTCACCGCAACTGCTCGAGCTCTCCGGGATAGGGGATCCGGCGCTGCTCGGGCGCTTCGGCATCCCGGTCGTAGCGGCGCTGCCGGCCGTCGGTCAAGGGCTGCAGGATCATGTCTGCGTCTCCTATTTTTACCGCTCCAAGGTCCCCACCCTCAACGACGTGCTCGGTCCCCTCGGAGGCAAGCTCAAGGCGGCGCTGCGCTATGCGCTGTACCGCGACGGCCCGCTCGCGATGAGCGTCAATCAGGCGGGCGCCTTCGTGCGCAGCCGTCCCGGAATCGAGCGCCCCAACCTGCACATCTATTTTAATCCCGCCAGCTACTCCACCACCACTCACGGCCAGAGCCGCCGGCTCATGAAGCCCGATCCATTTCCGGGCTTTCTGATGTCCTTCAACACCTGCCGCCCCACGAGCCGCGGGAGTGTTCACATCCGCAGCGCCGATCCCTTCGCGAGCCCGGCCATCGCGCCGAACAGCCTCGCCACCGCCGAGGACATCGCGGATGTATACGAGGGGGCACGCCTGCTGCGGCGCATCGCCGGCGCGGCGCCGCTCGCGCGGCTCACCGAGTCCGAGCGCCTGCCCGGGGAGCAGGTCCGCACCGATGAGGAAGTGCTGGCCGATTTCCGCCGCCGCGCAGGCTCGGTGTTCCACCCGTGCAGTACGTGTGCGATGGGACCGGATCCGGCACGCTCGGTGGTCGATGCCCGCCTGCGAGTGCATGGCGTGCAGGGGCTGCGCGTCGTCGATGCGTCGGTGTTTCCGTCGGTCACATCCGGCAACATCAACGCACCGACCCTGATGGCGGCCGAGAAAGCCGCCGCCCTCATCCTGGAGGAGGGCGGCGCGCGGTGAGAAGGCGGGTGCCGCGTGAGTGAAGTGCGTAGCGATGCGCGTGCCGATATGGAGCCTGCCGCGGCCCCCCACACGCATGATGCGCCGGCGGAGGAGGCCGCCAGCCTGGCGCGGCGCTGGTACGTCGCGATCATGATGTGCCTCGTCTACACGCTCAGCATCTCCGACCGGTACTCGATCTCGACCGTGCTCGAGCCCATCCGGCGGCAGCTGCACCTTTCGGATGCCAATGTCGCGTTTCTCACGGGGGTGTCGCTCGCGCTCTTCTACGTGTTTTTCGGGTTTCCGCTCTCCTGGCTGATCGACCGCTACAGCCGCCGCAACATCATCGGGGGCTCCCTCGTCGCCTGGTCGGCCTTCACGACAGCCACGGGCCTCGCCCGCGGCTACGGGCAGCTGCTCTGGGCACGCATCGGCGTCGGCGTCGGGGAAGCTGGCGGCACCCCGGGGGCCAGCTCCATCCTGTCCGATTATTTCCCCGCGCAGCGCCGCCCGATGGCGCTGCAGCTGTTCGCCCTCGGCGCGCCGATCGGCGCCTGGGTGGGCTCGCAGATCGCAGGCGAGCTCGCCTACCGCTTCGGCTGGCGCACCATGTTCCTGTTCCTTGGCATCCCCGGGGTGATCGCCGGAGTGCTCGTCTTCCTCACCATCCGCGAGCCGCGCCGCGGACGGCTCGATGCGCAAAGCCATGCGGACGCTCCGCCCTTCCGCGAGACCCTGCGATTCCTCTGGTCACAGCGCTCGGCGGTGCATCTGATGGTGGCGGGGGGGATCACGGCGCTCTGGGGCTGGGGACTGATGTGGTGGACACCGGCGTTCCTGATGCGCTCGTACTCGCTCAACGTCGGGCAGGCGGGCGCCATCCTCGGGCCCGTGAACCTCATCGGGGGAAGCGCTGCGATGCTCGCCAGCACCTGGCTGCTCTCGCGCCCCGGGTTCGCCGACCCCCGTCGCATCGTGCGCTGGCTCGGCGCCTACATCGGCTTCGCGACCATCGTCACGGCCGTGATTTACTCGACCTCGTCTCTCACACTCACCCGCTGGCTGTTCTGGCTGTACATCCCCGCGCTCTACGTCTACATCGGCTCGAGCTTCGGCATCCTCAACAACCTCGCCCTGCCGAAGATGCGCGCCATGTACTGCGCCATCACGCTGTTCATCGCCAACGTGTGCAACCTCATCATCGCGCCCCAGGCCGTGGGGTTCCTGAGCGACTGGTTCGCGCCGCACGGAGCGCCGACCGCGATGTCGCTGCGCCTCGCGCTGCTGTGCCTGGTGCCGACGGGGTTCTGGGCAAGCTGGCACTTCTTCCGCTCCGCCCGCAACCTGCTCGATGACGAGCGGCGCGCCAGGAGCATCGCCGCCTAGCTCACCGGCTGCGCGCCGCCCTCCTCCGTGCGCCGCGCGATGAACTCATCGAGCGCCGGCGCGCACGCCGCCGCCGATGCCGGCGGCGTGAACTGCGCGAGCACCTGTTTCCACCTGTCCCGCGCCCGTTCCGTGGCGGTGCGCTCGCCGTTTTCCCTCCAGGTGCCGAAGTTGGACACATCGGCAATCAGCGGCTCGTAGAAGGCCGTGCGATAGCGCGCCATGGTGTGCGCCGCGGAGAAGAAATGGCCGCCGGGCTGCACCTCGCCGATCGCCTCGAAGCCGAGCGTATCCTCATCCGCCGGCGGCGCCACGCACAGCTCCGCCAGCATCTGCAGCACCTCGATGTCGGTGATGCACTTCTCGTAGGAGTTGGTGAGCCCGCCCTCCATCCACCCGGCCGCGTGGATGCAGACCGTGGCCCCGGCGAGCACGCTCGCCCACAGCGAGAACTGCGTCTCCCAGGCCGACTGGGCATCGACCACGTTGGCCGCCGTGCCGGCCCCGGCCCGCCAAGGCAGCCCCACGAGCCGGGCGAGCTGTCCGGCCCCGAGCGTCGCCTGCAGGTGAGTCGGGGTGCCGAATGCCGGTGAGCCGGATTTCATATCGACATTGGAGAGGAAGCTGCCGTAGAGCACGGGAGCGCCGGGGTGCGCGAGCTGCGCCAGCGTGATGCCGGCGAGCGCTTCGGCGTGCTGCAGCGTGAGGGCGCCGGCGATGGTGATGGGCGCCATGGCGCCGGCCAGGCAGAACGGCGTCATGATCGTGAGCTGGCCGTTGCGCGCGAAGTCGATGAGGCCCTGGGCCATCGAGTTGTCGAGCGTGCGCGGGGAATTGCTGTTGATCACGGTGTAGGCGTAGACCCCGGCCCGAAACCGCTCCTCGGACAGGCCGCGCGCCAGGCGGATCATGGCAAAGCAATCCTCGACCTGCTCGGAGCCGCGTGCGGACACCTGCGGCATCTTGTCGGACAGAGCCAGCTGCAGGCGCATGGTGGCGTAATGGCGCACGTGCACCGGCACGTCCTGCGCCTCCACGTGGTTGCCGAGCATGTGCAGCACGTCGAAGTGCTGACTGAGCTTGGTGAGATCGGTCAGATCGGCGAGCGATCCCGGCCTGCGTCCCCGATCGAGGTCGCTCGCATTGGGGCAGCTCGAGCCGCCGATGAACACCAGCGATCCGGGCGCGAACTCGACCGCGCGCCCCGGATCGCCCCCAAAGCCCCGGAAGGCCCGCGGACAGCGCTCGAGGGCGTGCCCGATGATCTCGCGCCCGAGACGCACCATCCCGGTGTCCTCCTCGACCAGCGCTCCCGCCTGGCGGTAGAGCGCGCGTGCCTCGGGAAGCAGCACTTTGATGCCGAGCGTCTCGTTGATCCGCAGGGCGCTCTCGTGCATCGCCGCCACCGCATCATCCGAATACACCCGCTGTGGGGTGAATGGATTGCGCAACTGCCGGTAGTCGCTCTCGCGGGCGGGCGCGCCCTGGCGCGTGGCCTGGCCGGGATGACGTCGGTTCTGCCTCATGCGGTGCCGCCGATCGTGAAAATCTCACCAGCTCAATATACAAGGCGGGTGTCCCGAGCGTACCGCCCGGAATGATTCAGAAAACTCATGAGGCTATCGCGCCGGCGCATACTCGCAGGTCCGGGCACCCGGGGCAATCGCCGCGACCGCCGGTGCCCATGCCGCGCTCAGGCCGGCTCGAACACGAACCCGAACTCCGCCGCGCTCTCACGGATCGCCCCATGCAGGCTCCGCGCGAGACTGCGGCCGACGGAGATCTCAAACACCGCCTCGCCGCCGGCCAAGTCCCCGAGGCGCCACAGCGTCACCGCCATGTGCTCGGCCACGGTCTGTGCCACATCGTCCACCTGGAAGCTGCGCTCGTGCAGGTCGACGGGAACCAGCTTGGCGAGGGTCTCCCTCACCTTCGCTCCCGCGAGGCGCAACATGACGTAGGCGTCGCTCAGATCGACCACCGTGGCGGGGCCCCCAAGGGAGTCGCGCAGGCCGATGGCGAAAGCGTTGCCGGCGTTCTCGCAAGTCATCAGCCAGCTCTCGGGGCCGACGCCGGCCAGGGAGACCTCGCCGCAGCCCGTGCGCCGGGCGCCTTTTGGCAGGAGGAGGTGAAAGCGCCTTTGGACGAGCCGCTCGAGCGCCGCCAGCTGCCGGTCGCGGGCCGTGATCCGCGCGATGCCGAGCCCGTCACGCTCCTTCGCCACCACGCCATCTCCGCTGCCTGCGATCGCCGGCAATCCGGCGAACGCACAGAGCGGGCCGCATGTTGGATCGACCATGCGGCTCAACTCCTCACCCGCTCACCGGCAGGATCGTAAAAGACCGGGTGGGCGATCTCGACCTGCACGTCCTCGCCTCGCAGCGGATCGTACGCCCGCATGCGCTCCCCGATGCGCTCCCGGCCCCGGCTCAGGAACCCGAGCCCGACCCAGTGCCTGAGGGTCGGGGAAAAAGCCGTCGAGCTGATGAACCCCTCATCGTGCGAGAGCGTCGCCGGCGCCCCGGGGCGCAGCAGGTGGGCGCCGGTGCTCAGGCGGGCACTGCGCTCGACGGGGGTGAGGCCGATCAGAGCGGGCCGGTCGGCGGCGGCAAGGCCGGGTCTGGCGGCGAGCACCCGGCCAATGAAATCCTTCCGCGCCGACACCAGCCGGCCGAGTCCCAGATCGGCGGCGGTGGTCGTGCCGTTGATCTCGGCCCCCGCGGCATGGCCCTTCTCGATGCGCATCACCCCCAGGGCCTCGGTGCCGTAGGGCACAACGCCCAGTGTGCCCCCCGCGGCCATGAGTGCGCGTACCGCGCTCTCCCCGTAGCGCGCGGGCACCGCCAGCTCATAGCCAAGCTCCCCGGAGAAGGAGATGCGAAACAGCCGTGCGGGCCGGCCGAGCCAGAGAAACTCCTGGCAGGCAAGATACGGGAACCTCGGGCCCGAGACGTCCACCGCATCGCCGAGCACACGCATCAGCAGCTCCCGGGAATGGGGGCCCGCGATCGCCATCTGCGCCCATTGCTCGGTGACGGAGACGAGCTGGACATCGAGCTGCGGCCAGAGCACCTGGCGGGCATGCGTCAGGTGACGCATGACCCGGCCCGCATGGATCGTGCTCGTCGAGAGCAGGAAGTGGCACTCTCCCAGACGCGCGACCGTTCCATCGTCCAGCACGATGCCATCCTCCCGCAGCATGATCCCGTAGCGAGTCCTGCCGACCGGCAGCGTCGCGATCATGTTGGCGTAGATCCGGTCGAGGAACGCCCCGGCATCGGCTCCCTGGACATCGATCTTGCCCAGCGTCGAGACATCGCAAATGCCCACACCGGCGCGAACACCCGCGACCTCTCGAGCCACCGTGCTGCGCCAATCGGCCTCGCCGGTGAGCGGAAACCATCGCGCCCGCCGCCACTCACCGGCATCGACCAAGACCGCGCCCCGCTCCTCGGCCCATCGATGACTCGGGGTGAGCCGGCAGGGCTTGAACTGTGGCCCGCGCGCCCGGGCGGCGAGGGCTGCGATCGCGACCGGCGTATAGGGCGGCCGGGCGCAGATCGTCCCCATGTCCGCCGGCTCCCGCTGCGTCAATGTTGCAAGCAGCGCGTGCCCATTGAGTTGGGAAGTCCTGCCCTGGTCGGTGCCCATGCCGAGCGTGGTGTAGCGCTTGAGGTGCTCGGCGCAGCGGAAACCTTCGCGCGCCGCGATCTCGATGTCCTCGACCGTCACATCGTGCTGGTAGTCGACGAACGCCTTGCCTCGATGGCCCGATACGCTCCACCGCCGGGCGAAGCCGACCGGCTCCTCCTCCGTGCGCCACTGCTCGAGCGGCGCCTCGAGCCCCGCCGAGCCTGCCGCCTCGCGCCCGGCAGCGGCACCCGTACGCAACGCCCCTGCGAGCGCCAGCTCCCCGCACGCCGCTCCGACGGCGGTCATCCCGCGCGGCAGATCACCGGGCACATGGGCGCCGATCGCCTCGGACCAGCGCGGACGTCCCCCAAGGTGGGTCGACAACGCCGTGTTCGGGCTCCAGCCGCCCGCCACTGCGAGCGAATCGGCGCGGACCCGGCTCACGCGCCCATCCTCGCCTCGCACCTCGATCGCCTCGACGCCTTTGCCGCCGCGGGTACCCAACACGTGGGCCCCGGTCATGATACGGACCCCGTGCCGGCTCCCCTGCGCGCGCAGCGCCGGGGGGATTTCCCGGCGCGCATCGATGATCACGGGCACATCGATTCGCGCCTCGAGGAGGTCGAAGGCCGTCTTCCAACCGTCATCGCAGGCCGTAAAGAGCGCGATGCGTCGTCCCGGTGCGACCCGAAACCGATTGACGTACGTCCGAACCGCCGAGGCGAGCATGACGCCGGGCCGGTCGTTGCCTCCGAAGACGATGGGGTGCTCGAGGGCGCCGGCAGCGAGCACCGCGCGCCGGGCGACGATCTTCCACAAGCGTTGACGCGGCTGATGGGGCCGGGGGACACTCACGTGATCAGACACGCGCTCGAGCGCGGCGAAGGTGCTGCCGTCGTAGACGCCGAAGACCGTCGTGCGGGTCAGGAGACGCACTTCGGGCAACGAGCGCAACTCCGCCTCCGAGCGCCTGGCCCACAGCGCCCCGCTCTCCCCGCCGATCTGGTGACGATCCCCGTTCAGGCGGCCGCCGAGGAGGAAATCCTCGTCGCAGAGAATGACGCGCGCGCCGGCGCGACCGGCGGTGAGCGCCGCCGCAAGCCCCGCCGGGCCGCCGCCGATCACCAGCAGATCGCAGAACGCGTGCGCCTTCTCGTAGGTGTCCGGATCGGCCTCGCGGCTCGCCCGGCCAAGCCCGGCGGCCCGGCGGATCGCAGGCTCGTAGAGCCTCTCCCACCAGGCGGCCGGCCACATGAAGGTCTTGTAGTAGAACCCCGCCACGAAAAGCCTCGACAGCAGGGAGTTCACCGCCCCGGCATCGAAGGCGAGCGAGGGCCAGCGATTCTGACTGCGCGCCGTGAGGCCATCGAACAGCTCGATCATCGTGGCGCGCGTGTTGGGCTCGCGGCGCGCGCCGGCGCGCAGCTCGACCAGCGCATTCGGCTCCTCGGAGCCGGCGCTGAGCAGCCCCCTCGGCCGATGGTATTTGAACGAGCGTCCCAGCAGCCGCACGCCCGAGGCGAGCAGCGCCGAGGCGAGCGTGTCCCCCGGATGGCCCGTGTAGCCCCTGCGGTCGAAGGTGAACGACAGCGTCCGATCGCGCTGAATGGCGCCTTCGCCGCTTAGGCGGTGCGAGCTCATGGGGCGGTGCTTTCCCTGGCGAGGCGCACCTCGAGAATCTCATGGGTGCGGGTATCGCGCGTCACTTGCAGCCAGGAGCGGCAGCCAAACTCGTGATACCACAGTTCCCGATGCGCTCCGGCGGGGTTCTCGCGCAGATACACCGCTTCGACGAACCGCGCCTGCGCGTCCGCGGCGCCGGGCGCCGGGCGCGCGCAGGCGGCATCGCCGAAGTAGGCGAACTCGCTGTGATCGCGCTCTCCGCAGAATGGGCATTCGATGCGCACGGACTCGATGTCCCTCAGTGAAGGTTCGGCTGCGGCCCCTGACCCTTCTCATCGAGCAGGTGTCCGGTGGCGAAGCGATCGAGGCGAAAGGCGCGCGCGAGCTCATGGCTCTCCTCGCGAGCGAGCAGGTGAGCGAGGCACAAGCCCGCGGCTGGGGTCGCCTTGAACCCGCCGTAGCACCAGCCTGCATTGAGGTACAGCCCCTCGAGCGGCGCCCGATCGATGATCGGGGAGCCATCCATCGACATGTCCATGATGCCGCCCCAGGAGCGCAGCAGCCGCAATCGGCCGATCGCCGGCATCAACGCCATGCCGCCCGAGCACACGTCCTCGACGGTCGGGAGATTTCCGCGTTGTGCGTATGAGTTGTATCCGTCGAGGTCGCCGCCGAAGACCAGGCCACCCTTGTCCGACTGGCTGACGTAGAAGTGTCCCGCGCCGAAGGTCACCACGCAGGGCAGGACCGGCTTGATCGCCTCGGAGACGAACGCCTGCAGCACGTGGCTCTCGATCGGCAGGCGAAGGCCCGCCATCGCCGCCACCCTCGAGGAGTGCCCCGCGACCGAGACGGCGACCTTCGCCGCCCTGATATCTCCCCGCGTGGTGCGCACACCCGTGATCCGCGCGCCCTCGCGCAGCAGCCCGGTCACCTCGCAACGCTGCACGATGTCCACGCCGAGCCCGCTCGCCGCGCGCGCATATCCCCAGACGACCGCATCGTGCCGGGCCGTGCCGCCGCGGCGCTGCAGCAATCCCCCCTGGATCGGAAATCGCGCGTTCTCGAAGTCGAGGATCGGCAGCATGCGCCTCACCTGCCGCGCATCGAGCAGCTCGGCGTCGACCCCGTGCAGACGCATCGCGTTGCCGCGGCGGACGAAGGCATCGCGCTGGGCGTCGGAGTGGAACAGGTTGAGCACCCCCCGCTGACTGACCATCGCGTTGTAGTTGAGCTCCTGCTCGAGTCCCTCCCAGAGCTTCATCGAGAGCTCGTAGAACGGGTTGTTTGCGGGCAGCAGATAGTTGGAGCGGATGATGGTGGTGTTACGGCCGGCGTTGCCGAGGCCGATGCAGTCCTTCTCGAGCACCGCCACGTCGGTGAGGCCGTGCACCTTGGCGAGGTAGTAGGCGGCGGCGAGGCCATGGCCGCCGCCGCCGACGATGAGCACCTCATAGGCGCTCTTCGGGGAGGCGTCGCGCCAGGCCGCCTCCCACCCCCGGTGTCCCGAGCAGGCCTGGCGCAGCAGGCTCGCGAGAGAGTAGCGCATAGGGTCGGCCCCGCCTCAAAGGGGCGACATGCGATCGACCATGCGGATCGTGCGCGTCGCCGCCCCGGAGCTGGCGCTCTCCCCGGGCGGCAATTGTCCGGCCTTGGCGATGCGGATCGTGATCAGCGAATTCGGATACAACACGATTTCATTCTCTCCCCAGCCGCGCATGGTCGGCAGGAAATACTGCCGGCCGCTCACCGCGCCCACGTAGGGCGTGAAGTGAAAGCCCATCTTGTAGAGGTTACCGGTCTTCGGGCCGCGCTCGGCGCCGGCCGGCGCGAGCGAGGCGTCGCCGCTTTGCACCAGCGCGTCGCGGGCATTCAACAGGTCCTCGGTCAGCCCCCGGTGCAGGATCTGCCGCGAGCCGGCGGCGCCGCGGTTTTGAAAGAGGAGCGCGATCTTGCCGAGATCGTCGAGCAGCGGGTAGTAGCCGGCGTGAAACCAGGGAACGCCGCGCCTGCCGTCCGGCTCCCGCGTCCTCACGATGGGCGCATGGGGAATGCCGATGGGCCTGAAGACCTCGGCTCTCAACATGTCCCAGATGTCGGCCTGCGGCCCGCGCACGGACTTCAGGAATCGATCCAGGGCGGCGCCGAGCAGGTAGTAGTCCTGGTCGCGATAGCGCATCACCGCCCCCGGCTCCCAGGGGTAGGGCTGGTCTGCGAGCTCCATCTGCCGCAGCTTGTCCTTGTGGGAGCGCGCCTCCATCCACTCCTGGTAGCGCCCATCCAGATAGCCGTCCTCCGGATCGTTCGGATGGGTCTTCCAGGTGCCCGCCCCGCCGAAGCCGCTCGTCATGTTGGCCGCATCGATGAAACGGACCCGGCGGTACTTCGCATCGAGGCCGTCGACATACTCGCCGACTTTGAGCGCCAGCACGTAAGGCCCGTAGAGCTGCGCCAGGCGCAGCAGCGCGAGCGGCGCCGCCACGCCCTTCAGAATCGAGCGCACTCCGAAGCGCATCTCCAGCGGATAGGGATAGTCACCGTACGGCGTGTGCACCTCCTGGTAATACAACGTGCCGTCGCGGACCAGGCCGGTCTGCACCCGCCACTGCTCGCGCACCGGCGCTCCGAACTCGTTGAGCCGCCCGCGCTGAAACTCCCGCGCGAGATCATTCAGGGGCTTGTGGGGCAGGCGCCGCTCGAGCTCGGAAAGCGCCTGCGCGCGATGTGCCGCCGCATCGGCGGTGCGCGGCTCCATCCAGCGCGCCTCGGCGCTTCCCCATGCCACAAAGTGCTCCTTCAGCAGATAGGGCGCGGTCTGCTGCACAAACTGGAACTGGAGCTCGCTCACCTCGCGATCCTTGTATCTGAACCTCGCGAGCCCCTGGTGCGCGTGGGTATCGCAGTTGCTGACGAGCATCAGCGGAAACGCGGCGTTCGACCAGCCGCCCTCCCCCCGGCTGCGCCACACCCGCCCAAGTTGCGGGATGACACACCAGAAGCTCGAGGTCTGCCCCGGATTGCTTTCCCGAACCATCTGCCCGCGCTGCAGCGGCACGAGCACGCCGCCGGCCGTGACGAACTCGAGCGTCAGGCTCGGAAAGAGAGCCGCATCGCCGCAGCCCTCGACGTTCAGATGCTGCGCCTGCGGCAGCATGCCCATGCGCGCCGAGGCGATGCGCAGGGTCCCGGAGAAATCCGGCGCCGCATCCGCGTCGCCCTCCGGAAAAAAAGCTTCGTTGGCAATCGGCGAATCCGTCACACCGGGCTCGGGCATGGCTGGCCTTTCGTCATATTGGTCATTGGCCGTGTGGTACATTTCCGCGCGCGACCTGCGCCCACGAGCGGTTCCGATGGCGATCAGATCCTCTGACAACCCGGTTCGCATAGCGTTCTTCCTTGCCCCGGACTTCTCCATGATGGCTTTTGCGGCGGCGATCGAGCCGCTGCGCGCGGCCAATCGCCTGAGCGGACGGCAGCTGTTCTCCTGGCAGCTGGTCTCGGCCGAGGGGACGCCCGTCACCGCGAGCAACGGCATCCCCGTGGCGACCCAGGCCGCGGTCGGCGCACTCGGCAGGATCGACATGCTCGTCGTGTGCGCGGGCATGGAAGAGCCGCACCGGGTCAAATACGATCCGGCGGTCCTGCACCACCTGCGCCGACTCGCCTGCCACGGGACGATGGTGGGCGCCATCAGCAGCGGCTCGTTCCTGCTCGCCGATGCGGGGCTGCTCGCAGGCAAACGCTGCACGGTGCATTGGGAGTACGCCGAGGACCTGCGCGCCCGCCACCCGCAGCTCAACCTGACACAGGAGCTCTACGTCATCGACGCTGCGGTGTTCACTTGTTCCGGCGGAACGGCTGCACTCGACTTGATGCTGCATTTCGTCACCACCGTGGGCGGACCCGAGCTCGCCCTCGGCGTCGCCGAACAGTTCATTCATCCGCACATCCGCGCCCGCGAGGAGCACCAGCGGCTCGACCTGCGCACCCGCTACGGCATCCGCAATCCAAAGCTCATCGCTGCCGTGCGCCTGATGGAGGGCTCGCTCGATGAGCCGCTCGACATGGAGGAAATCGCGCGCCGCGCGCACCTCTCGGCCCGGCAGATCGAGCGGCTGTTCCGCAAGTACCTCGCCAGCTCTCCCAAGGGGTTCTATCTGGGCCTGCGCCTGGCGAGGGCCCGAACGCTGCTGCGCAGCACCGCGAGCCCGCTGCGCATGATCGCACTCGAGTGCGGTTTCGCCTCCCCTTCGCATTTCAGCAACGCCTACAAGCGCGCATACGGAATTCCGCCGACCCAGGAGCAGCGCCTATTCTCCGCCCGCGGCGGCGGGCAGCCAACCCTGCAGCGCGCGCCAGCCCGGCTCCAGCCCCGCAAAACGGGCGAGCCCCAGGGTTGACAGATCCGCGAATCCGCACGAACCGCTCACCACCAGATCACGAACCGCCCGGCCCGCGGCCGGGGAGAGCCCGAAGCCGACGCTCGAGAGAGTCGCGACCGTCAGGTTCTCGAGGCTCGCGGGACGATCGATCACCGGGCGGCCGTCGGGGGTGTTTTCGACGAATCCCGCCCAGCTGCGGATCACGCGGGCGTGGCCCGCCTTGGGAAGCAGCTCGCACAGGCGCCGGGAGATGCTCGCCTGCAGCACCGTGCAGTGGGCGCGCGCGCCCATGTCCTGCAGCTCGACCCACTCGTGGGGGCCGCCGCCGTAGGCGAGATTCCCGCGCAGGGTCTGGCGACCGTAGAGACCGTTACCGTCGACACCGCCGGTTCCCATGAGCTGCAGCGGCTCGGTCACGATCATCTCGGCCCGCGCGCTCATGAGCGGCACCGACACACCGAGCTGCGCGGCGAGTGCACCCGTGGCCGGCCCCGCGGCGATGACGAGGTGATCGCAGGCGAAGGCGCCACCGGGTGTTCTCACCCCGGCCACCCGGTTGGCGCGCGTGTCGAAACCCAGGACCGGCGTGTGCTGCAGGATCCGTCCGCCGTGATCCTGCAGTGCCCAGGCGTATGCCTGGACCGTGCGATGCGGATTGGCGTGGCCGCCGAAGTGGTAGAAGTACCCGCCGTAGGCCTCGCCGGCGAACGGCACCAGCTCGCGGATCTGTTTTGGATCCAACACATCGGTGCGAAACCCCTGACGCGCGCCGTTCTCGAGCGCGCGCCGATAGAGCCGGAACTGCCGCTCATCGAGCGCGATGCGGATCCGGTTGGGCCGGAACTCCGTCGGATAGCCGAGCAGCTCATCCAGCATGGGCCACAGGCTCTGCTCCTCGAGGAACAGCGGACTGTGATGATGCGAGCAGCCGCCTCCGTTGCGGCCCGATGCGGCCCAGCCGATCGCCCCGGCCTCGATGACCAGCACATCGTGGCCGTCGCGGGCGAGCCACCACCCCGCGCTCAATCCGGTCACGCCAGCGCCGATCACGATGACCGCGGCGCCCCCCTCGGCACCCTCAGGGCTCATTCCCCGGCCTCCGGCCCCTCGGTGGAGCGGGTCGCGACCGTGTACGAGGCAGGGACGCGCCAGAACGGCACCCATTGCGTAGGCATGCCAAACCAGCTGTCCCAGTGCTGCGCCATGGCCGGCGACTCGGGCAGCCCTGCCAGCTGATCGAGCCTCAGGGGTCGCACGGGCGGGCGGTACGTCGCGAGCGACACGTCCGCAAGCGGACGATCGGCCGCCAGGGCGAGGAGCGCGGCGATCTGCTCGCGGCACCGCCGGCCCTGGCACGAGCCCATGCCCGCCCGAGTCAGCCGCTTGACCGCATCGGGATGGGGCGCCAACTCCCCGAGAGCGGCGAGCCCGCGCAGATCCCGGGCGCCGGGCGCTTGCGGCCGGCCGAGATAGCGCGGCGGGCGCAGCGAGAGAATATCGGCGCAGGTCACCTCCTCGCACTGGCACACCTGCGGATCCCCCGGGGCCTGAAGAATCGAGGCCCGCACCCAGGCGAGGCGCTCGAGGGCGACATCGCGGGGCGGACCATCCGGCACCGGCGCCACCTCGGGCGCACCTGCCCCCGGGACGCCGAGCGCCTCGAGCGCCGCACGGGCCGCCAGGGCCCCTTCGCGGCGGGCCACGGTCTCGCAGAGCGTCTTTGACGGCCAGATGCCGGCGCAATCGCCGGCGGCGTACACATAGGGGAGCGAGGTTCGCTGCGAGCCGTCGAGCAAGGGCACGTGCCCGCCCCGCTGCGGCTGAAAGCCGACCGCACAGCCGCCGGCCTCGATCAGCTCGATCGCCGGAACCGCCCCCACTCCCAACAGGACGGTATCGCACTCGATGCTCTCGAGCCTCTGCCCCGTGCGCCGCCCGTGCTCATCCACGGCCACGACTCCGACCGCGCTGAGGCCGCGCGAATCGCCTATCGCCTGCTGGATGACGTGGCCGGTCAACACTCGCGCACCCTTGCCGGTCAAGCGGGCGAGCAGCTTCGCCGGGCCGCCGATGGCCTCGGCCTGCTCGATGACGGCTGCAATGCGCACACCCTGCTCCGAGAGCGCATCGGCAATCTGCAGCGCCTCCGTGCCCCCCCCGAGCAGCACCGCCGTACGGGCATCTAGCGCACCGTAGGTCTTCGCAAGCCGGTAGGCGGCGCTGGCACCCATGACCCCCGGCCGCTCCCAGCCCTCGAAGGCAAGGCCCATGTCGCGGCGCCCGCAGGCGACGATGACCTGCTTGAAACCAAGCAGGTAGGCCCGCTGCGCATCGACGAGTCCGACCACGTGCCCGCCGATCCAATTGGTCGTGGGACGTCGGGGAAACAACCCCCAGGCGGCCGTGCCGAGCCGCACGTCGACTCCACCGTCGACGGCCTCGGCGAGCTGCGGGTTCGCCTCGAGGACCGTCTCGAGCATCGCGTTGCGATTGGCCACCGTAGCGCCCATCCGCCCGCCGAAGTGCAGCGGCACCTCCTCGCCCATGGCGCTCAGGGGAACGGGGTTTTCGTCCACCAGCGTGACCTGCACGCCGCGGCCCGCCGCCGCAAGCGCGGCCGACACGCCGGCCGGCCCCGCGCCGATCACGAGCAGGTCTGTCGCCTCCCCGATCGGCGGCGCCTTGCCAATGACCGAGGCGGGATCTGGAGCGTGAGGCCTGCTGCCCGGCGGAATCATGTATCGACGCGCATCCGACTAACGCAATTGGCGAAAGTATTGCCCGGCGCCCGCCCGTCAAATTCGCAAACCCGACATGTTGCGCACATTACGCGACGTGTTTACCGTGTTTGCACGAAAGCGCCGGATCCGACCATCCCGCCCGGCCGGCGCTCAGGCATCGCCGAACCCGTCGGGCGAACGTACACTTGCGTCGGATTTCCGTAAGCGCGGACCGGCGGCGCACCGGATCCTTGACCGAAAGACAGGCGAGCGCGCTACCATGGAGACACACCGAAGACGCGAAGGCACCAGAGCCCGCCGCAGCGCGGGCGGGCGACTGCCCCAGGTCCCCTGGCAGGCGGTCCGCAATCCGTTCGCCCCGTGGGAGGTGCTCGCGCCCGAGCAGCTCGAGGCCATACACCTCACGTCCATGCGGATCCTGGAGGAGCTGGGCATGGAGCTGCGATCGGCGCACGCCCGCAGCCTCATGCGTGCCGCAGGCGCGCAGGTCGATGAGGCGACGGAGACGGTCCGGATCGACCGCGGCCTCGTGCAGCAGGCGCTCTCGAGTGTACCGGCATCCTTCACGCTGACCCCGCGCAATCCGCAGCGCCAGCTGACCTTCGGCGGCAACCATGTCAATTTCGGGCTGGTGGCGGGCCCGCCGAACGTTCATGACCGCGAGCGCGGCCGCCGCGCGGGCAACCTGCGCGACTACTGCGATTTCATCCGACTCGCCCAGTACTTCAACGCCATCCACCTGATCGGCAACCAGGTCTGCGCGCCGGTCGAGCTGCCGGCGAACTCCCGGCACCTCGACACCTATCTCGCGAACCTCACCCTTTCGGACCGGGCATACCACTGCACCGCCATCGGCGCCGGCCGGGCGCTCGATGGCATCCGGATGATGGCCATCGCCCGCGGCATGACGCTCGAGCAGATGAGCGCAAGTCCCGGGGTCATCACCATCATCTCGGTCAACAGCCCACGCCGCTTCGACGACGCCATGACCGAGGGGCTGATCGCCATGGCGACCCATGGACAGCCGGTGGTCATCACGCCATTCACTCTCATGGGCGCCATGGCCCCGGTATCGCTCGCCGCGGCGCTCGCGCAGCAGAACGCGGAAGCGCTGTTCGGCGTGGCGCTCACCCAGGCCGTACGCCCCGGCAGCCCCGTCATGTACGGCGCGTTCACCTCGAACGTCGATCTGCGCTCCGGCGCGCCGGCCTTCGGCACGCCCGAGCACGCCAAAGCCAACATCGCGAGCGGCCAGCTGGCCCGGCGCTACGGCCTGCCCTACCGGACCTCCAACGCCAGCGCCTCGAACGCCGCCGACGCGCAGGGGGTCTACGAGACCGAGATGTCGCTGTGGGGGGCGATTCTCGGGGGAGCGAACCTCGTCTACCACGCGGCCGGATGGCAGGAAGGCGGGCTCACCGCCTCGTTCGAGAAGCTGGTGCTCGATGTCGAGATGCTGCAGATGATGATCGAGCTGCTGCGGCCGATCGCGGTGGACGAGGCCGAGCTCGGCTTCGAGGCCGTGAGCGGCGTGCATCCCGGCGGGCACTTCTTCGGCGAGCCGCACACGCTCGAGCGCTACCAGCACGCCTTCTACCAGCCGCTCGTGTCGAACTGGCAGAACTACGAGGGCTGGCTCGCGGGCGGCGGCCACGATGCCCTCGAGCGCGCCACCGGCATCTGGAAGCGCGCGCTCACGGAGTACGAGGAGCCGCTCATGGAGCCTTCGATCCGCGAGGCGCTCGAGGAATTCGTCACGCTCCGCCGCGCCGCAATCGGGGACGGCGAGCCGTGAGCGCGGCGAAATGGCTGGCGGGCCGGGCGAAATCGAGGCAGGATCGGCCTTGAACCGAGGCCCGGCAGAAAAACCCTTGCAAGACCGCGCTGAACACACAGGACTCGACGTCGCCGAACTCAATCGGATCGAGTCCCTCTCCGCCAAGTGCCTCGGGGCGGGCACGGTCGGCAATGTGCTCGAGTGGTACGACTTCGGACTCTACGGCTTTCTCGCCCCGCTGATCGGTGCGCATTTCTTCCCCTCCTCCAACCCCATCGCCTCGCTCCTCGGCGCCTACGGCGGATTCGCGATCGGCTTCGCCATGCGCCCGATCGGCGGCATGTTGTTGGGTCACGTCGGGGATCGCCTGGGCCGGCGCGCGGTGTTGATCCTGTCCATCGTCATGATGGGCACCGCCACGACGTTGATCGGGGTGCTGCCGACCTACCGGCAGGTCGGCATCTGGGCGCCGATTCTTCTGGTGGTGGTGCGCCTCTTCCAGGGGCTGTCGGTCGGCGGCGAATTCACCGGCTCGGTGTCGTATCTGATCGAGACCGCGCCCTCGCGCTGGCGCGGGCTCGCCGGCAGCTTCGCCAACATCGGCTCCGAGGGCGGCTACATCCTCGCCTCGGCGCTCGCCGCCACCACCGTCATCCTGCTGCATCATCATTCCGAAGCCCCCTGGATCTGGCGCCTGCCATTCCTCGGCGGCGGGGCGCTCGCCTGTCTCGCCTGGCTGTTTATCAGGCACCTGTCCCGCGCCGGCTACGAGCCGGACCGGCGCAAGGATGTCCAGCATGAGCTGCCGCTGAAGCAGGCGTTCAAGGAGTCCCCGCGGACCCTGATCCTCATCATGGTGTTCACCTGGGGCTACGGCGTTCTCAACTACCTGACTCTGGTCTTCCTGCCCACCTTCGCCAGCAAGTTCGGCGGCATCGATGCCGGGGATGCGTTGACGGTCAACTCGGTGCTGCAGCTCGCGGCGCTCGCGATCATACCGGTCTCCGGCTGGCTGACGGACCGTTTCATCCGCCGCCGCGTACTGCTGCTGACGGTGTTCGCACTGGTGTGCCTCACCTCCGTGACGTTCTTCGAGATGGCCGGGGGCAGTCTCGCAAGATTCAGCGTGGCGCAAGGGAGCCTCATCGTGCTGCTGTTCCTGGTCGAGGGCACAGCTCCCGCGATGCTCGCCGAGCAGTTCTCCTCGCGCTACCGGATCTCCGGCTACTCGGTGGCGTTCAACATCGGGATCGGCCTGGGCGGCGGCACCGCGCCGCTCATCGCCACGGCGCTGATCGCGCCGCTCGGCAAGCTGGCCGGCGCCGGCTACATGGTAGCGTGCGCGCTGCTGTCGCTCGCAGCGCTGTACCTGATGAGCGACCGCAGCCGCGAGCCGCTCAGCTAGCTGTTCACCGAGGGGGACACCGCCGCGCAGGGACGGGACCGAAGAGGCGGATCTTCCCGGGAGCTGCAAAGCAGGACGATTTTCCGCGAGCCCCGGGGGAAGGGTTCACGGCGTCCCGGGAAAATCCGCTCAAGGACGCATTCCTGCCGCGATTGCCGCTCCACATCCGCTCTCTCACATCCAATCGCGCGCGATGGTCACGTCCCACTGGCGCTCCGCGACGAGCTCTCCATTGAGCCGGGCGGCCAAGGTGCCGGTGACGTGGAAATTGTCCCGGTCGCTGCGCATCTGCGTGCGGATCTCGATCACGGTCCGCCACCCCTCGCGGCCCATCTCGTAAGTTTGCCTCAGCACGTACCGCGCCGACAGCGGATCATCGTCCTTGATCGTCAATTCCCGCTTCAGACTATGAGCGAGCTGAACATCGACCTCATCTAAGCGCAGGATGCCTTCGCCGAACAGGCCGCCAACGCCTTCGGTGACATACGTCGCCTCACCTGTGACGGGATTCTGAATGCTCAGCCGGCGCACCACCCCGGGATCGATCAGGGTGACGGGCGCCTTCGGTCCGTGAGCCGGCCGCTCGAATGAGACCGCCGGGCCCTGACCGGCCTGCCGGACGGGCAGCTCGAGAGAGCTGCCCGAGGTGCGGATCGAGATCGCAGCGGCGTAGGGCGCCGGCCAGATGATCGGCCAGTAAGCCGTCGCGATCGACAGCCTGAGCCGATGGCCTCGGGGGAATCGGTGACCGCACGCGTTGAGGGCCACAATCACATCGTAGTAGCGTCCCGGCTCGAGCGCCGAGGGACTTTCATGGCCGTCCCGATGAGTGAGGTTGAGCACCTGGTAGCTGACGCGCGTGACGCTATCGTCCGGCGCCACGTCGGACAGGCGTACCGAGAGCTGCGCGACGGGCGCATCGGCGGCGACTTGCAGGCTCAGGAGCGGTGAGCCCAGAAGGCAGATCTCCTCATCGAGCACGGCGGTGTCGAATACCAGCGCGCCCCCGTCATCGAGCCGTTGGTCCGTCGGCTGCTCCCCCGGACAGCCGGTGGCCATCCACTCACCGGCCGCCCTGCCGTGACTCTGGGGCGAGCGGACCGCAAGTACCGGGCCGGTCGCGTCCGAGCGCTCCCCGAGGCTTCGGTCCGCGCCAAGATGCAGCCGGCGAGGCCGGATATTCGGGGAAGGCCAGGTAGGCTCCCCGACCCAGCGGCCCGGGGTGAACGCTCGGGTGCCTTCCGGGGCGACAGGATCCTCGAGGTAAGCCCGCAGCATCGGCTCATCCATGATCCCGGTATCCCGCCCCTTGAGCCAGTGATCCCACCAGCGCACCGCTTCCTGCAGGTAGCCGATCGCCGGTCCCGGGGCGCCGTCGTGTGGATAGATGTGCCCCCAGGGGCCGATGATGCCGAGCCGCGGCACCGCAAGTCCCTGCAGCAGCCGGGGCACGGCATTCGTGTAGGCGTCCGACCAGCCGCCGATCGCCAGTACCGGACACGTTATCGCACCATAATCCTCGCAGACCGATCCGTGCTTCCAGTACCCATCATAGCGCTGGTGCGCGAGCCACAGCGCCGGGAAGAACGGCAGCTCCTCGATCCGCTCGAGCCATTGTTTGCGCCAGTCCGGGCCGACGATGCGCGGATCGGGCGGGCGGCCCTGATAGGCCATCATGATGCTGCCCCACCATAGATTGTCGTTGAGCAGACACCCGCCCATGTAATGAATGTCGTCGGTATAGCGGTTGTCCGTCGAGAAGGTCGTAATGATCGCCTTCAGCGCCGGCGGGCGCCGGGCGGCGACCTGCAGCGCGTTGAATCCTCCCCACGACTTGCCTTGCATGCCCACCGCGCCGCTGCACCAAGGCTGCCCGGCAATCCACGCGATCACCTCGAGGGCGTCATCCTGCTCCTGTTTCAGGTATTCGTCCGCCAGGCTGCCATCGGACTCGCCGCAGCCGCGCATGTCGACGCGGACGGCCGCGTAGCCGTGCTGCGCAAAGTACCCGTGCATGGGCTCGTCGCGCGCGCGCGTTCCGTCGCGCTTGCGGTACGGAATGTACTCGAGCACCGCGGGAACGGGGTCCTGCAACGCCGTGCTCGGCAGCCACAGCCGTGCCCCGAGGCGGCAGCCGTCGCTCAGCGTTATCCAGACATGCTCCTCGACGTGCACGGACATCGCCGCCTCCTGGGAAGTTTCGGTCACGCTTTACCCCTTCTGTATCTATGCCTCGGAACGCCCGACCGGCGCGGGCCGCGCATCGACACGCATCACGCGCCCATGGATCAGTGAGGCGAGCGCGTACATCACAAAACTGACGCAGGCCGCGGCGACGACGATCCACACCACGGGGTGATAGTCGCTTGGAGTCACGAACAGCGCCGCCAATGCCGAGCCCCCCGCCGAGCCGAAGAACGCGCACCCCCCGGTGAGCGCCACGGCGCGCCCCGTGACATCGACCAGGTTGACGAGCGTGAATTGATATGCCAGGGAGTAGCACCAGGAGAAGTAATAGAGGATCCCCGCCGCGCCGAAGGCCACCACGCCGCGGATGGCGCCCAGAAAGAACGCCGCAACCAGAGTGAGACAGGTTGCGAACGCCAGCGGCCACAGCGTGCCGAGCCGGCCGCCCTGTGCCGAGGCGAGCAGTCCGCCCGGAATTCCCGCCGCCACGCTCAGCGCGACAGTGTCGGCGACGACGTGGGCCGCCATCCCTTGCGCCTGCCCCATCAGCTCGATATAGGTCCAATACGCCCCGGCGCCCACGAAGAACGTGGCGAAGCCCAGGAATGCGAGCAGCGGCGCCGGCCGAAGAAGGCCGCCGTGAGCCTCGCGCGCTATCGCACGGCCTTTCGCCGGCAGCAGGGGCATCAGAGCGATGGCCAGAGCCGCCGGGACCGCGAGCAGCAGCAGCACCCCGTTCAGTCCCGAGAGGCGCAGCAGGATCGGTCCCGCCCAAAGAGCGGCGATCTGATAGGCGGCCTGCGCCGAGACCGCCAGGCCGAAGCCGCGCGCCGACTCGTGCCGATCGGAAACGATCGTCATCCCGAGCGAGAAGGCGGCGCTCGCGAAAAAGGCCGCGGCCCCGAGCATCGACACCGATACCCAGTAGCCGCGCACGCGCAGAGCGATCAGCAGACAAAGACACATGCCGCCGAGGGCCGCAGCGGCCGCGCGGGGCCAAGGCAGGGAGCGGACCCACAATCCGGCCAACAGGGCGCTCAGGCCGGAGGCGACGGTGAGGACCGAGGACATCACTCCGACCTGCCGCGCCGAGAATCCGAGCTTGTCGGCGGCTCCCGCCGTGAGCAGCGGCAGGATGTTGAACATGCTGGCGCCGATCACCACCAGGGCGAGGCCGGCCGCTGCGAGGGCCGCACGCTCGGGCGGGGGCGAGAAGCTTTCGACACTCTGTTGCAATGCGGACTCCCCTCGGGCCGGCTTTGTGCCGATCGTCTGCGAACTCAGGATGCGCGCGGCGCCGTGCCATCACCAGCCGATATCAAAGATCCTTGAGCAGCCTCAGGGCGTCATAGATCGCCGCATGGGTGTTGCGCGAGGCGACTGCATCGCCGATGCGAAAGAGCTGAAACCCCCCTCGGGGGTTCGGCCGGGCGGTCTGGGCAAGCCCCGCGATGAGCCGGTCGTGATCGACCTCCCCGAGGTTCGCGGACAGGGGCTTGAGCGCGAAATACAGCTCCTCGTTGGGAATCGTCCCGTGATTGACTACGATCTGATCGACCCGCCGCTCGTTGCGTACGCCGCCGTAATCGCTGCCCAAGACGCCGAGCAGCCCTTCGCCCTCCCGGCAGACCTGCTCCAGCCGCAACGCCACCGTAAAGGTCACCTCGTGCTTCTGCAGGCTGCGCATGTACGGGACGAGATTCATGCTCATGACCTCCGGCGCGAAACACCGGTCCGGCGTCATGATCTCGAGCCTCGCACCGGCCGCGGCGATGATCTCGGCCGCCTGCAGCCCCGCATGATCGCCGGCGTCATCGAAAAGCAGCACGCTCGAGCGCGGCGCGACGCTCCCGGAGATGATATCCCAACTGGACACCAGCAACTCGTTGCCCGATTCGAGCACCTCGAGGTGGGGCAGGCCCCCGGTCGCGACCACGACCACCTCCGGGGACTCGGCGAGGACATCCTCGGCCTCCGCCCACGTCCCGAAGCGAAACTTCACCCCGCGCGCCAGACACTGTGCCATGCGCCACTCGATGATGCCGAGCATCTCGCGACGGCTGCGGCTGCGGGCGGTGAGCCTCACCTGACCGCCGGGCTCGGAACCCGCCTCCAGCACGAGCACCTCGTGGCCGCGCTCCGCGGCGACCCGCGCCGCCTCGAGCCCGCCGGGGCCGGCGCCGACCACGACGATCCGGCGCTTGAGCGGTGCGCGCGCGATCTCGTGCGGCATCGACAGCTCCCGCCCGGTCGCCGCGTTGTGGATGCAATAGGCCGATCCGCCCTGGTAGATCCGGTCGAGGCAGTAATTGGCCCCGACACAGGGGCGGATGTCCTCCTCGCGCCCACGGGCGAGCTTGCGCACGATGTGCGGGTCGGCCATGTGCGCGCGCGTGAGCCCGACCATGTCGAGCTTGCCGGAGACGATGGCGTGCCGCGCCGTGGCGGCATCCTGGATGCGGCCCGCATGGAAGGTGGGCAGACCGATCGCCGCACGCACCTCGCCCGCGAAATCAAGGTGCGGAGCGCTCGGCATGCCCTGGATCGGGATCACGTCCGTCAGCCCAGCGTCGGTGTCGATGTGCCCGCGGATGACATTGAGGAAATCGACCATGCCGCTTGCCTTGAGGCGCCGCGAGATCTCGAGTCCTTCCTCGCGCGTGAGCCCGCCGGCGAGCCGCTCCTCGGCGGTGCAGCGGATCCCGACGATGAACTCGGAGCCGACGCGCCTGCGGATTGCGGCGAGCACCTCGAAAGTGAAGCGCATGCGGTTCTCGAGCGAGCCGCCGTAGGGTCCCTCGAGGTCATTGGTCAGAGGCGACCAGAACTGGTCGATGAGATGGCCATAGGCTTCGAGCTCGATGCCGTCGAGCCCGGCGGCCCGCATGCGCTCGGCGGCGTCGGCATACTCCGCGACGATGCGCCGGATATCCCAGTCCTCGATCTTCTTCGGGAAGGCGCGGTGGGCGGCCTCCCTGCGGTGCGAGGGGGAGAGCACCGGCAGCCAGAAACTGCGATCCCACCGGGTGCGGCGCCCGAGGTGGGTGATCTGGACCATCACGGCGGCACCGTGCTCGTGACAGGCATCCGCCAGGTCCTTCATCCAGGGGACGACCTCGTCCTTGTAAAGCAGAATGTTGTTGAACGCCGGCGGGCTGTCGCGGGAGACCGCCGCGGAGCCCGCGGTCATGGCCAACGCGATGCCCCCCCTGGCGCGCTCGGCGTGGTAGGCGCGGTAGCGCGCCTTCGGCATGCCCTCCTCCGGATAGGCCGGCTCGTGCGCCGTCGTCATGATCCGATTGCGCAGTGTGAGGTGCTTCAATTGGTAAGGCTGCAACAGCGGATCGCTCGAACTCACGAGTCTTGTCCTGAATGCGCCGACTCCGCACGGACCATACCCCCGGGCACTCGTGCCCCGCCTTGGCTGTCGCGCGCGGTTGCTAGGAAATCAGCTATTTCCAGCCCCCGCCGATCGCTCGCTTCGGGGCGGGCTCGACCAGGGCAGCGCCGCGCGGTATAAGGCGCGAGACTTCCGATATGCTCTCCATGACCCCCACGGCACCCGACATAGAGGCATTCCGCTTGATGCGCGCCGGGCGCCTTCCGGAGGCGCTGGTCCTCGCCGAGCGGGCCGTCGCCGGCAAAAGCATGTGCACCTGCGCTCACGGTCTGTTGGCGACGATCCTGGTGGGGCTCGGTCGCGCCCCGGAAGCGGACGCGCTCATCGAGCATGCGGCCGGACTCGAGCCGGCCGGCGCCGACGCCTGCGATGCCCTCGCCTACGTCTCGATGAATCTCGGGCACCATACGCGCGCCAACGCTCTGTATCGGCGCGCGGCGCAGCTCGCGCCGGACACACCCCGGCATTGGTACAACCTCGCCTCCAGCGAGCGCAGCTTCGGCAGGCTTGCGCAAGCGGAGGCGGCCTGCGATCGGGCGATCGCCCTCGATGAGCACGAATATCGCAGCTATCTGCTGCGCTCGGAGCTCAAGGTTCAGACCCCCGGGGCCAATCATGTCGCGGAGCTGCGCGCGAGGCTCTGCCGCGCGGAACTCGCCGACGCAGCGCGGGTATCGCTCGGCTACGCCCTCGGCAAGGAGCTCGATGACCTGCAACAGTTCGATGAGGCCTTTCACTGGTTCTCACAGGCCGCTCGCACCCGCCGCCGCCATCTGCAGTATGAGGTCGGGGTCGATGAGCGCAAACTGAGGCGCATCGCGGCGGCATTCCCGCAGCCCGCGCCGGCATGCCGCGCGGACGGGCGGGACAGCGGTCGGTTCATTTTCATCGTCGGCCTGCCGCGATCGGGCACCACCCTGCTCGAGCGCATTCTGACCAATCTCCCAGGCGTGCGCTCCAACGGCGAGACCGACAACTTCGCGCGCGCGCTCCTCGGCGCATCCGCCGCGCAGAGCGCCCCCGGGGCGGACGTGTTCGAGCGGGCGGCGGCGGCGGATCCGGCCGCCGTCGCCGCCCATTATGCGAGGCTCGCGGCGAGCGGCCGCGGCGAGGATTTCGTCCTCGAGAAACTGCCCATGAATTATCTTTATCTTGGCGCCATTCATCGCGCCTTGCCGCAGGCGAAGCTGCTGCTCGTGAGCCGCACCGCGCTCGACAGCTGCTTCGCCATGTACCGCACCCTGTTCGGCGCGGCATATCCGTTCAGCTACGACTTCGAGGACCTCTCGCGCTACTACGCGGGGTATGCCCGGCTGGCGGCCCACTGGCGGGCCACACTCGGGGAATCCGTCCACGAGGTCCAGTACGAGGCGCTGGTGAGCGCTCCGCTCGCCACGGCGGCCGCGGCGGCGCGCTTCTGCGGCCTTGACTGGAGCGACGGTGCGGTCGCGGTCGAGAACAACTCCGCGGTGTCCCTCACCGCGAGCGCCTCGCAGGCGCGGCGGCCGATCTACGGCACTTCCTCCGGACGCTGGCGCCATTACCGCACTCACCTCGTGCCGCTCATCGAGGGACTGCGCAGCCGGCGGGTCCCGCTGCCCGATGGCGCCTGAGACCGGCGGCGTGCGCCCGAGACGCCCCCGACCTCACCAGTTCCGCGGCGCACCGGCCGGCGGATGCAGCGCAAACTCCAACGGCGGCCGCGCTCCGAGCAGGTGGCGCACGAAGTAGTCCCAGCTGCGCCGCACGGCATAAAGCCGCGCCACGCCCCGATACGTGTGGTCCTGGTTAGGCAGCATGATCAGGCTGAAGTTCTTGTTGGCATCGATCAGGGCCTTCACGAGCAGCATCGTGAGGTAAGGCGGGACATTGCGGTCCATGGTGCCATCGATGAGCAAAAGGTGCCCGCGCAGGTTTCCCGCATAGCGCTGATCGTCCTGACGATCGTAATTCGAGCGGCCGTCGGGCCCGCGCTTGAGAAGGCCCATGTACTGCTCACCCCAGTCGGCCTCGTAGCCCCTCTGGTCGTAATTGCCGGACTCCGCAACACCCACCTTGAAGAACTTCGGATAGCGCAACATCGCCGCCACGGCCGCGTAGCCGCCGCCCGAATGCCCGAGGATGCCCACCCGCCTCAGATCGATCCACCGGTAGCGGCGAGCGAGCCGGCGGATGGCGGCCACCTGGTCGGGCAGCGTGTTGTTGATCAGATCGCCGTGATAGGCGTCCTCGAAGCGCTGCGATCGCAGCGAGGTGCCCCTGCCGTCGATCTGCACGACGATGAAGCCGAGCTGCGCAAGGGCCTGCGAGTCCCCGTGCGCGGCCTCGAAGCCCCAGTGCATCACGCTGCCGATCTGCGGTCCGGGATAGATCCGGTCGATGAGCGGATATTGGCGCCCGGGATGGAAGTCCGCCGGCTCGAACATCAGTCCATAGAGATTCGTGACACCGTTGTGCGCCTTCACGGTGATCGGCACCGGCGGGCGCCAGCCGGCGGCGCGCAGTCGCGAGATATCGGCTTTCTCGAGCGTGCTGATCAGCCGGCCGTTACCGGTCCGCAGCACCGTCACCGGCGGCGTATCGGGCGTGGAGTAGGTGTCGACGAAGTAGCGCCCGGAGGGTGACATCGAGACCACGTGGTTCGCGATCTGCGGGGTGAGCAGCCGCAGATGGCGCCCGTCGAAGCCGACCCGGTAAAGGTAGGCGAAGTAGGGATTTCCCGCCTCCCGACCCACGCCGAGAAGATAGAGCAGGCGGCGCCTGCGATCGACTTTCAGCAGATCGACGACGTTCCAGGCGCCGGTGGTGATCCTGTTCTTGAGCTTCCCGGTCCGCGTGTCGTACAGATACAGATTCCCCCAGCCGGCGCGCTGCGAGAACCAGATCGCCTCGTGACTCCCGAACAGGTACCGCCAGTTCACCGCATTCTGATACGGCCCCGTAGCCGACTCGTAGAAGCTCCTCGTCCGCTCTTCGATCACCGTGCGCACGACGCCCGTTCGCGCATCGGCAACCCGCAGCCAGGCGGTCCTGTGGTCCCTCGACACGGAGACGAAAGCGAAGCGCCGGCCGCCCGGACTCCATTGCACATCGGTCATCGAGCCATCCGGGCCGCAGTTGAGAGCGTAGCAATGAGCGGTGCGCGCCTGGTCCGGCGCCATCCTCAGCCGCACCACCTTGCGGGCGGGGACGTCGATCACCACGCGCCGGATCGTCGGCACCACCTTGTCGCCCGGCATGGCGTACGGCCAGGCCTCGAGCGTCGGATGGCCCACCTCGGTCCTGACGAGGTACATGTCCGCAACACCGCGCTCATCGAGCCGATAGGTCGCGATCCGCCGCGAATCGGGGGACCAGCTGACCACCGCCCGCCGGGAGTGCTCCCATCCCATGTTGTCGGTGGCGTATCCGAAGCTCTTTGCCCCATCGAAGGTGAGCTGCGTCTCGGCCCCGGTCGCAAGATTGCGGACCCACAGATTGTGATCCCGAATGAACGCGGCCCATTTCCCGTCGGGCGAGCGCGCCTCGTCGCGACTCAGCCGTGGCACGAACCGGCAGCGGTCACGCCGCATGTCGCAGGACCAGCGACGGGCGCCGATATCGAACGACACCGTGCCCCCCTCGCGCGACAGCCCGAAGGTGTCAAACGGCAGGCTCCCGCCGCCATATCGCGCGCCGGCAGCGGCCGAAAGCGCCGCGGCAAGCCGCGCCTGGTCGAATGCCGGACGCCGGGCGCCGGTGGCCGCATTCACGAGAATGAACTCGCTGCCGTGAGCCGTGCGCGTCCGGTACCAGAAGTGCCCGTCATTGACCCAGGTCACGTGGCTCACGGAGTGCAGCACGAGCGGGTCGGCGTCGTAGGGCATGAGCCTCTCGGCGCGCGCGTAGTCCGCGTGTGTCAGGGCCTTCGGCGCGGCGGCCGAGGCGGATGCCGCGACGAGCAGGGCGGTCAGCGCGCAAGCCGCCCGGCGGCCGAGCTCACGGAAACTGCACAGCGAGGACATGATGTTCCCTCTCCCCGAATAATCGCCCCGGAGCTGCAGCGCCGCGCCACGGCCCGCGCCTGCAGGCGCGGGCCGTGGCCGTACCGTTTGTGGAGCGCTTCGCGCTCAGAAGAGGTACGTCACACGGGCGCCGATCATCCGCGGCTGGTTCACGATGGTGTCGTTCGTGAGGTTGTCGAACGCGTTCGGCAGCGGCGGCGGCACCAGCAGCTCCTCCTTGTCGAGCAGGTTCGTGACGTAGAGCGTGTAGCGCATGGGATCGTGGCTGATCGAGGCCGACATGTTCATCACGAGATAGCTCGAAGACCGCTGCGCCGGCACATTGCCCGTCGGCAACCCCATCCTGATCGAACTGTGATAGCTGCCGTTTACCGAGAGCGCGAGCATGTAGCCCGGGGTGAGCACGTGCTGGTAGTTGAGCGCGGCGGTGATGCTGGTCCTCGGGCTTCCGGGGAGCCGGTCGCCCGCCTCGCCCGTGATCAGGCCCGGCACGATCACCCCCGCGCCGTTGTTCGCCGGCAGCGAGAAGTTGCTGGTGAGCTTGGCGTCGGCGTACGACACGCCGAAGTTGTACGTCAGTCCCGGCACGAACAGCGGCCCGGCCGACTGGAACTCGACGCCCTTCGACTGGGCGGTATTGCCGTTGAAGACGGCCAGGTTCCCGGAGGGCAGGCTCTCGAAGATCTGCGGGTTGTCCCAATAGATGTCGAACACGTCGAATGCGTAGCTCAGCCCGTTGGCGAACCGGCCCTTCAAGCCCACCTCGTAGTTGTTGGTCCGATCTGGCTTGTAGTCCGAGAGCAACGGACTTTCCGCGAATGGTCCGGTCACTGGCACCGAGTTGGCGCCACCGCGGCGAAAGCCCTGGGACCAGAGGGCGTACACGTACTGATCGCCGGCGTATTCGTAGGACACGTCGAGCTTTCCGATGTTGGCCGACGCGGGGGCGCTGCGCGGCGTTGCCGGAATCAGCGTCGGGAACGTGTAATCGAGGTACAGCTGCGCGTCGGTGAACTGCTGCACGAAGTGCCGTAAGCCGCCGGTGATGTCGAGGCGTCCGGTAACGTGCAAAGTGAGGTCGCCGTAGACGGACTCCTGCTGAAAGTGCTGCGTATCGACCTGCGTGAACGTGACGTCGTTTGGACCGCTCGTGACCAGGCAGTCCGGATAGGCCGAGCCGTAATAGACCGGGGAGGTGCAGCCCTGAGCGACCGAGCGCTCGGGCGAGCCGGGGTTTGCGATGGTCCAGCTTCCCCCGCGCCGCTGAGTCTCGTAGAACGCCCCGAAGACGTAGTCGAGCCGGTGCCAGAGCGGGGTCTTCGAGACGAGCCGCACTTCCTGGGTGAAGGTATGCTCGGAGTCGCCGAACTGATAATCGTAGACGAAGCGCGGATTGGCCGGGGTGCCGGCGTAGTACGGTATCCAGAAGCCGCCGGCGGTGCCGGCGATGTTATAGGTGTCGTCTTCCAGAGTCCGCCCCGTGGTCGTCTGATAGGAGCTCGTCGAGGAGAGCGTGGCGAATCCCAGATCGTAGCTCATGTCGAGGCTGGTGAGATTGGTGTAGCGCGAGTAGGGCTGGTTGATCTGGGAGAATTCCTGATAGGGCCCGCCGGGCGGCAGGGTGACGTTGGGATCGAGCGGGGAGACCCCGCCCGGGAAATTCGGATTCACCTGCGGTCCGCCGTCACCGCGCAGCCCGCTGTGCAGGATCGCAAGCAGAGCCTTGAAGCTCTCGGTCGGCTGCCAGAGGAGCGCGGCGCGCCCGGTGAAGGTCTTCTCGTAATTCCAGTCCGTGCGATGGCCGTAGATCCCGGAGCTGCTCACGGGATCGGACGGATTGGCGAGCAGCGGCACGCCGCTCACTCCCGGGTTGGAGCGCTTGAGCAGCCCGTAGACATTGATCCAGCCGGGCTGGTCGTCGTACTTGGCGGCGGCTCGAAACGCCAAGTGATGGCCGATCGGCAGGTTGATGACTCCGGCGAGCGTATAGCCCTTGCCGCTCGAGTGCGCGATGCTGTCCCCTCCCACCTGTGCCCAGCCGGACACGCGGTTGAGCCGCGGCTCGTTCGGGATCAGCCGGATTGCGCCGGCGAGCGCCCCGGCGCCGTAGAGCGTGCCCTGCGGGCCGCGCAGCACTTCGATGCGTTTCAGGTCGATGAGCTGGATGTAGCCCTCGAGCGGGGAGTTGTTGACATAGATGCCCACCGGACTCTGCTCGAAGGAGCGGAATCCCCTGGGCTCGCCGTTGGCGTTGATGCCGCGGATGGTCGGTTGCACGGCGCCCGCGAACCGCGCGCCGTAGTCGAACATGCTGACCCCCGGCACGTAATTGGCGAGGGAGGAGAGGTTGGTGACGCCGGCGTTGGCGAGCTGCTGCGGCGTGACGACGGTGATGCTGTACGGAACGGACTGGATGGTCTCCCGCCGGCGGCTCGCGGTGACGATGATCTCCCGAAGCGCCTGCGCCTGCCCGCCGGAGGCGGCGGCCGAGGAGCTCGACCGTCCCGCCTGATCGGCAGCCTCGGAGGCATGCGTCGCCTGCAGATGGGCGGCGCCATAGAGAGCGAAGCACACAGCCGCGCCGACCGTGGTGAGCGCTCGTCCGCGCGCCGCAGTTGCCGACACGGCGCCGCCGCGCCTTGAATTCGAGCATTTCATCGAGATCGCCCCCGAGAGCTGGTTGTCTTGACTGACGGGCGCGACCGAGCGCCCCGGTTCTCGACCGGACGCCATGCGACCGCATGCCTCGTGGCCGGACGATACGCGCGCCGGGCTCGAGCCACCTTTGTTGGCGCAGGGGATTTGCTAGGAGTTCGGCCGCATCAGCGCGACTTGCCGCGGCGCACGTCGATCGGGCGCATGCCGAAATGGCGGCGGAAGGCCGTGGTGAAGGAGGTGGGATGGGCGTAGCCGATCGCCTCGCCGGCCTGCTCGACGGAGCCCCCCTGATCGCGGATCAGGGTGAGGGCGTGGCGCATCCGGCAGCGCAGGCTGAAATCGAAGATCGTTTCACCGAAGACGGCCTTGAAGCCCTTGGTGAGGATCGACTTCGACATGCCGACCGAGCGGGCGAGCTTGTCGATCGTGGGTGCGGGCGCGAACTGGCGCATCAGGATGGCGCGCGCCGAATGCAGGCACTTGAGCTCACGGTCGCTGTACTGCTCCGCCGGCGCCCCGGTGAGCGCGCACAGGCTCGCCACCGCGTGACAGACCAGCTCGAGCGCCAGCGCCTCGGTGTATACGAGCGCCAGCGGACCGACCTGCTGATTGTTGAGGAGCCGCGTGGCGACCTCGAGCGTCTGCGAGGACAGCGGATGCTGGCAGTAGTTGATCCTCTCCCCGGAGCTCGAGGCGAACGCCTTGAGCGGCTCGGGCACCTCCACCGCCGAGGGCAGGAACGTCTGCGCAAGAAACTCGGGCCGCATGCTGACGATGATGAATTGCTCGCGGGCGCGCGGCGCGGTCCACTCGCTGATGTCCACACCCTTCGGCTGTGACCACACCAGGAGCGATGGGCGGTTCCATCTCACCGGCTCGGTGCGGCTCACCGCGAGGGTCAGGTCGCCCGAGATCTTGAAGTCGAATTGCACGAGCCCGTCGCCGGGCACCAGCTCGACCCGCGGATCCTTGTAGGCGAAGTTGGCGACCACGACGTAGATCTCGTCACGGATGCGGGTGAATTCCCAATAGCCCTCGCCCTCCTCCGGGGCGACGGCCACGCGCGCGCCGATCACCTCCCGCGTCGGGTGGCGCAGGATCCGCTCGACATGGGGGGCGCGCTCGAGGCTTGCGAAGGCATCGGCAAGGGTGTGGCCGGGCCCGGCCAGCATCGCCCGGAACAGCCCCTGGTTGCCGCACCAGCCGTCGTGTCCCTCACCGGGCTTATGGCTTTCCGAAGTCACGATGAACGATTCTCCGCCCGAGCGCGCCGCAACGAATCCCCTCCTCGATCGCAGTCCTGGCCGAACTCCTAGCAATGGTACACGGGAACCAAGACCCGGGCGCGCGGCGCGGCGCTATCGTCGCGGATGCTCATGCAACCATTGCGGATGCGACCGAGGGGAAACGCCCCATGACCGACGAAGCGGCAGTGCCGCGCAGAGCCCGGCCGAGCGCCCGGGAATCACGCAAGGCGCAGCGCGCCCTGCGCCCGGCGGGCCCGGCGTACATCACCCGCGCCATACCGCCCTACGAGCTGCTCTCGCCCGAGGGGCTCGAAGCCGTCGAGCGGCACGCCGACCGGCTGCTCGAGCAGATCGGCCTGGAGATCCGTGGCGATGCCGAGGCCATCGCTCTCTGGCGGCAGGCGGGCGCGACCATCAAGGACGAGTGGCGGGTGCACGTGCCGGCAGGACTCGCCCGGCAAATCGTTCGCCGCACCGCCCCGGGCGAGTTCGTCCAGCACGCGCGCAACCCCGCGCGCAGCGTGCGGATCGGTGGCAGGAACACCGTGCTCTCGCCGGCCTACGGCTCGCCTTTCGTATCCGACCTCGACCGCGGCAGGCGCTACGGGACGATCGGGGATTTCAACAATTTCGTGAAGCTGGCGTATCTTTCCCCCTGGCTGCACCACTCGGGCGGCACCGTGTGCGAGCCCGTCGACGTGCCGGTGAGCAAGCGCCACCTCGACATGGTGTACGCCCACATGCGCTATTCCGACAAGCCGTTCATGGGATCGGTCACCACCGCGGCAAGGGCGGCGGACTCGATCGACCTGTGCCGGATCCTGTTTGGAGAGGACTTCGTCGCGAGCAATTGCGTCATTCTGGGCAACGTCAACGTCAACTCCCCGCTCGTTCTCGATGGCGAGTCGAGCCGCGTCATCCGCACCTACGCCGCCGCCAACCAGGCCCCGGTGTGCGTACCGTTCATCCTGGGCGGAGCGATGGGGCCGGTCACCACGGCGGGAGGTCTCGCACAGTGCTTCGCCGAGGCCATGTTCTGCCTCGCGCTCGGCCAGCTCGAGCGTCCCGGCTCACCGGCCGTTCTCGGCAACTTCCTCTCTTCGATGTCGTTGCGCAGCGGCGCCCCGACCTTCGGCACTCCCGAGCCCGCCCTCGCCTACTTCGCCATCGGGCAGCTCGCCCGCAGGCTCGGCGTTCCGTTGCGCTGCGGCGGCAATCTCTGCGCATCCAAGGTGCCCGACGCGCAGGCCGCCTACGAGAGCGCCAATTCGATGTGGCCCGCATTTCTCGCCGGCGCGAACTTCATACTGCATTCGGCGGGCTGGCTCGAAGGGGCCCTCGTCATGTCCTACGAAAAGTTCGTCATGGACGTGGATCAGTGCGGCGCCCTGCACACCCTTGCCCGGGGACTGGCGCTCGATGAGAACGCCTTCGCGCTCGAGGCGTTCCATGAGGTCGGGCCGGGGAAGCACTTCCTCGGATCCGGGCACACTCTGGCCAATTTCGAGACGGCTTTCTACGATTTCGAGCTCTCGGACAACAATTCCTTCGAGCAGTGGAGCGCGGAGGGAGCGCAGGATCACCTGGCTCGGGCCAACAAGCGCTGGAAGGCGATGCTCGAGAGCTACGAGGCGCCAGCGCTCGAGCCGGCGAAGGACGAGGCGCTGCGGGAGTTCATCGCGCGCAGAAAAGCCGCGCTGCCGGATGAGATGGCCTGAAGGGCCCGCGTATCGTCAATGTCCGCGGAATTCGCGCACGGGCGGATTCCCCGCGGCCCACGCGCGGTCCGCTGGCCGATGGCGGCCTGTTGCGCCGGCCTGATCCGGCCGGCGGGCCCCGGCCGCGAGCCGCTCGGCCGATACCGAAAATGCATCGCGCCATCGCGTCGCGGCATGATGATGCGGCGCGCAACATCCGCTCAGCACCGTGGTAACATGGCGCGCGGTCGGCTCGGCAGCGAGCAGCGGCCCGTTCCGATCCGGCGGTTCTCTCCGCCGCACGCCTGCGACGAGTCACCCATCGTGAGCTCCCCACAGGAAGGCGAAGGCCTTCATCCCCCCTCGAGTGCGCTCTCGGCGACCTGGCAGCTGCTGCTGGGCGTGGGCATTCTCATGCTCGGGGCGGGCTTGCAGAGCACCGAGATCAGTCTGCGCGCCACGCTCGAGGGGTTTGCCGCCCCGGTCACCGGCATCGTGATGTCGTGCTACTACCTCGGGTACCTCTTCGGGACGGCGGCAGCTCCCCATCTGGTCCGGCGCGTCGGGCACATCCGGGTGTTCGCCGCGATGGCGGCGGTTGCCTCGGCGGCCATTCTGGTGCAGGGCATATTCGTGCACCCGCTCTCCTGGGCGCTGTTGCGCGGGATCTCGGGGCTGAGCTTTGCGGCCATCTATGTCGTGGTAGAGAGCTGGCTCAACGACACCTCGACCCGTGCAACCCGCGGCCGGCTGTTCGCCGTTTATATGGCCGTGCTCTACATCGGGCTCGGCGGTGCCCAGTTCCTGCTGATTCCGGCCAACCCGCGCACCGCGACACCCTTCCTGCTGGCCGGGGCCTTCATCTCCCTCGCCATGGTGCCCATCCTGATCGCCGCTCAGCGGGCGCCGGAGATCGCCCTGCCGCGCAAGGTGAGCTACCGGGAGCTCTACCGCGACTCCCCGCTCGGGGTGGTCGCGGTGACCATCGCCGGCATGGTGACCTCGAGCGTCTATTCGATGGGGCCGGTCTACGCGCAGCTCTCCGGCCTCAGCACCTCGGGAGTGGCCACGTTCATGGGGGTGAGCGTGCTGGCCGCCGTCCTGGGCCAGTATCCGGTCGGCCGACTGTCCGACCGCATCGACCGGCGCACCGTGATCGCCGGCGTATGCCTCATCGCGGGGGTGTGCGCAACGGTACTGGCGGTGTTCCGCCACCTTCCTCAAATTGTCTTCCTGGCCATGACGGGCTCGTTCAGCGTCATGGCGTTCACGATCTACTCACTCGGGGTGTCGCACGTGAACGATCAGCTGGAATCCTCCCAGATGGTCGCCGCCAGCGGCGCGCTGCTGCGCCTGAACGGGTTGGGCGCTGCCATCAGTCCCGTGGTGCTCGGCAGCCTCATCGCCGCCTTTGGCCCGAGATCCTACTTCGCGACGCTCGCCTCGCTCACGTTCCTCCTCAGCGCCTACGACCTGTGGCGCAAGCGCCGCCGGCAGTCCGTGCCGGCAGAGCTCAAAGGCCGGTTCGTGGCCGCCGGCCCGCAGGGACCGGGGCCGCGGATCGCCACCAATCCCCTGGCCCTCTCGGACGCCGCCGCCCCCCAGGGTGGCCCCGCAGGCGCCCCGCCGCAGCCTGAGTCTCGCGAGGGTTCCGCCGGGGAGATGAGACATTGATCAAGGGACACGCGCTTGACTGGCGGGATGTCGTCTATGGGCATGCGGCAGTCGCAATTCCACCAGCTTTCCGGCCCCTCTCCATTACCCTTCAACCGGCAAGACCCTATCGGGAGCTAGCATGACAGACGAGAGCGAGTTCAATCTGCGCGACCTGAACGATCAGGAGTTGACCGAGCAGGTGCATGACGATCTGTACAACGGACTGAGAGATGAGGTCGTCGAAGCGACTCGGATTTTCCTCGG
>JAJZDX010000004.1:149557-190916 GCA_021805865.1 Pseudomonadota bacterium | reverse complement strand
AGGAAGAAATCCGGAGCCGAGAAGACCGGCGCCGTGGTCACAAACCGTGATGGACCTCGGGGTCCCGTCCATCAGCGAACGGGATCGTAAAGCCATCCAGCCCCATCAGATACGATGGCCAGGCTCACCGGTGCTTCGGGTGACGGCGCAGGCGTCGCGGGTGCCCGTGTCACGGGGACTGGTTTTTTCCCGGCATTCCAGTGCGCTAGTGGCTATCTGTAATTGCCTATAGTCGCTCCTGGAGGACGTTTCTTACAGCGCGAAACGTGTTTTTCATGTTCGGGTGCATGGTAACCAGCGGGATGTACCTCGCCTGCGCGAGCGCGTTTTCGGCGTGCTTGCCGCTCCTCGGCCGATAGCGATTTGATGACCGGTCTACAGGCTGGACGTACGGCTCTGCGTTCCGTTCTCGAATGGTCGAAGCACGCTGAATTCGCCACTGTCTATCCGGTGACTTGCTTCGTCGCGATGGGGCTGTGATGCATGATGATCCGCGTAAGATCGGAAGAGAGAGGCGGAAGAATGGGAAGCAAGATAGAAGGGGGCGGCACGGACGCGCCGCCAAGCGCTTGTCTGCACATCGCTTTATGCGGCACGGCCGCACGAGAGGGGAGTGCCGTCACATGTCGCAAGCCCCAATGGATTAAAGGACTTTCGAGTGCCGCCTTCGCCCTGGTGCGACTGGATACCCCTGATGTCCGCAATGAGCTGAGAGGGAGATGGGTGGTCCGATCGCTGGCGTGATCCCGTTATACTGAGCGAGTTATGATGAAACCCCATCGCGTCCCGCTGTACGACTTTCCGGACGTCGTACTTCACGCACCGGAACCAGTCGTCAAAGGCCATCCGCAGTATCGTCCTGCGAAGGTCGGTGACGCCCTGGCGGCGGAGGCGCTGGTCGCCGATTCGATCAGTGACCGGGCTGTGGAACAGCTCGCCGTGGTGCTGAGCGGGCGAGGCGCGGTTCTGGTCCCGATCCATGCCCTCGAATCGGAGGGAGTGAATGAAATCCCGATGGCCCTCGCCGAGGAGTTGTCGCGGCGCCTTGGGTTGCCGGTCCATGATGCGATCGTGCAGTTGAATTCCGTCGGACACACCGGAGCCGACGGCTTCACGCGGCTGGCCAATCAGGCGCTCTTCGATGGGCCGGTTCAGGGCGGCCAGGCGTACTTCCTCGTCGACGACTTCGTCGGCCAGGGTGGAACGCTGGCCAATCTGGCCGGGTTCATCCGCGGGCACGGCGGGGAGATTCTGGGAGCCACGGTATTGACCGGAAAGCCCTATTCGGCAAAGCTGGCTCCTGATGACGCCCAGATACGGGCATTGAGAGCGAAACATGGCGCACAACTTGAAGAGTGGTGGCGGCAAAGCTTCGGGTTCGGCTTCGATTGCCTTACCCGGTCGGAAGCTCGCTACCTCGAAAACACCGCGGATGCTGACACCATCCGAAGTCGAGTTGCTGCGGCAGGATCTGCGGGCGGCACTTGAGCTGCTCAGGACGCGGTCAGCGAGCCATTGCTGAGAGATTCGCTCGGGCGTCACCCGGAACATCTACCTACTGCTGAGATGGTCCGTGCGCGGTCGGCGGCACCTTGGCGTGTCCGCAACCGCCTCCCGCTGCCGGAATGAGGAGCCGCGGACCCCGGCCTCCTGCGCTTACCATGCGCTTACAGCGGATGAGACCCTTTGAGTGGCGAGACCAAGTGATTGATTTAATGGTGCCGGGAATAGGATTCGAACCTACGACCCGCGCATTACGAATGCGCTGCTCTACCAGCTGAGCTATCCCGGCGCCGGGCGGCGAATTCTATCGGCTGGCGCGGCCGCCGTCACTCCGGGAGTGGCATCGGGCGCGGTGGCGAGAGCATCCCGGGGAGAGGCTCGGCCTGGAATGCATGCCCCGGATCGGGCGTTGTGCACAGCGCCTGTCGAGGCCGATCGATACCCGGCGGGCGCCCGGAATCGGCTATCGAGCCGGTGGGGAGCGCACCTTCCGTGTCCGAAGCGGATCGACGGCTAGCCTGCCGGTGTGCCAGTGCCGGGTCCGGCGCCGCCAGCGCCTGCTGCAGGGGGGGCGAAGCCGCCTCCGCCACGCTGGATGGGCCACTGCGAGAACGCCAGCCAGTAAAGGAAGATCAGGTTGGCGAGCGGCACGATGACCAGCAGGCTGAGCCAGGGCGAGTGGCCGATCCGGGTGCAGATCTTCCAGAAGGGGATGACGGCGATGAGGGCGGCAATCCAGCCGAACCCCCAGAATCCGGGGAATCCCCCATATCCGTAGTGGTGCATGAACATGTCCAACCTCCCCGGATAAGCGCCTTGCGTCGGCTCAGGACGGTTTTCTTCTCAGCCGGATGATCAGGTCGATGCCCTCGACCTCGGTGCCCGGCGGCGTCGGCGGCAGCCGCCTGAACTCGACTTCGGGAACCGGCACATCGATCAGGGCGCCGCTCGCGAGATCATGGAAGTGATAGTGCGCATTGACGTTCGAATCGAACCAGGCGCGCGACCCGTCCACCGACAGCTGACGGATCAGGCCGTGCGAGGCGAACAGGTTGAGGGTGTTGTACACGGTGGCCTTGGACACGCGCGCGCCGCTGGTGCGCAGCGAGGCCAGGATCTGCTCCGCCGAGAGATGCTGTGGCTCGGACAGGAGCAAAGTCGCGATACGCATGCGTTGGGCCGTCGGGCGAATGCCGCAAGCGGACATCCGCCGTTGGCAGCGTGCCGTGATCGCCTCTGGTGCCGCAGACCCGCTCGAATCCATGAAATTCATTATAGACGCAGTTTTAGGCCGATTGCCTGGGTATTTGCACGTATATGAAGCGAAGCCCGTGATCGATCCTCCGGGCCTCGGTCGCGCGCGGGGGAGTCCTGAGGCGCCTTCAGGCAACCGCCGCCTTGAGCACGCGCTGTGGCTGGGCGACGCCGTATCCCTGGGCGAAATCCACCCCCAGGCTCGTGAGCATCTGGATGATCTCGGCGTTCTCGGCGAACTCGGCGATCGTTTGCTTGCCGGTGAGATGCCCGATCTCGTTGATGGAGCGGACCATCTCGCGGTCGATCGGATCGCGCAGGATCTCGCGCACGAAGCTGCCGTCGATCTTCAGGTAGTCCACCGGGAAGTGCTTGAGGTAGCCGAACGAGGACAGCCCCGTGCCGAAATCGTCCAGGGCGAACTTGCAGCCGAGCTCCTTCAGCGCCTGGATGAAACGGTTGGCCTGCGAGAAGCTCGCGACGGCCGCGGTCTCGGTGATCTCGAAGCAGATCTTCGAGCCGTCGATGCCGCTGCGGTGGAACTGGTCGATGACGAAGGGCAGGAACTTGTCATCGCCCAGGCTTTGCCCTGAGAGGTTGATCGAGCACAGCGCGAGCTTCTCGCGCTCGTCGGCCTCGGAGACGAGCCAGCGGAAGGCGTTCTCGATCACCCAGCGGTCGATGGCCGGCGTGATCGCATAGCGCTCGGCCGCCGAGATGAAATCGTTCGGGGTCACGATCCGCCCCGTCTCGTCCTTCAGGCGCAGCAGCAGCTCGTAATGCTGGCCCGGGTCGGTGTGCTGAAGGGGCAGGATCGCCATGCGGTGCAGCTCGAAGCGGCCCTCCTCGAGCGCGGTGTTGATGCGCGCCGCCCACTGCATCTCGCGCCGGCGGCGCATCAGCTCCATGTCGTTCTCGGCGAAGCTGTGCACGCGGTTGCGGCCGGCTTCCTTGGCCGCAGTGCAGGCGCTGTCGGCGGCCGAGAGGATCGAGGCGACGTCCTCGTTGTCGGCGGTGATCGGCACGACCCCGACGCTCGCGCCCAGGCGGAAGGCCCGATCCTCCCAGCTGAAGCGGAAATTGCGCACCGCCTCGCGCAGCGACTCGGCCGTGCGCATGGCCTCATCGATCGAGCAGCTTTCCAGAAGAATGCCGAACTCGTCCCCGCCGAGGCGCGAGAGCGTATCGCGCCAGCGGACCTTGGATTTCAGCAGTGCGCCCACTTGCCCGAGCAGCGCATCGCCGGCGCTGTGGCCGCAGGTGTCGTTGATGATCTTGAACTGGTCGATATCGAGATAGCACAGCGCATAGGATGACTCGTGGGCCTTGGCGCTCTTCAGCGCACGCTCCAGGCGATTCTCGAATTCGCGCCGGTTCACGAGGCCGGTCAGCAGGTCGTGGCTCGCGTGATAAGAGAGACGGCGGTTGAGCTCACGGGCCTCGCTCACGTCGTGGAAGACTAGTACACCGCCTGTGACCTTGCCGACGCCGTCGCGGATCGGCGCGGCGGTGCTCTCGACGTACAGCTCGTTGCCGTCGCGCCGGATCAGCAGCATCGGCCGCACCGACTTGATCGGGCGGACGCGCCGGATGCACATCGTGAGCGGGTTCTCGAGCGGCTCGCAGGTCTCCTCATGGAATGCGCGGAAGATCTCCTCCACGGGCCGGCCCATGGCGCTCTCCAGGCGCCAGCCGGTCAGCGCCTCGGCGATCGGGTTGATGTAGTCGATGACCGAGTCGGCATCCGTGGTGATGACTCCATCGCCGATCGACTGAAGAGTGATCTGGGCGCTCTCCTTCTCGCGGAACAGCGCTTCCTCGTAGAGCTTGCGCTCGGTGATGTCGAACTCTACACCGACCAGGCGCAGCAGACGCCCGTGCTGATCGACGCGCGCCGTGGCGCGGCTGACGACCCAGCGCCACTCGCCGTTGCGGTGGCGCATGCGGTGGGTACTCTCGAAGATCGGCGTTTTGCCATCGATGTGCTCACGGATCGCCGCCTGCACCTTCGGCAGATCGTCCGGATGCACCAGGCTGCTCCAGTCGGGCGAGCCGCGCAGGTCCTCGTCCCGGTAGCCCAGCATGGCTTTCCAGCGCGGGGAGAAATAGACCTCGTTGTTCTCGACGTCGAAGTCCCAAAGACCGTCGTTGGCGGCCGACTGCGAGAGACTCGCGCGCTCCTCGAGCTTGGCGAGGCGTCCCTCGATGCGCAGCCGCTCGAGGCCCGTGGCGAGGCTCGTGCCGAGCAGCTTCATCAGCAGCTGCAGGCTCACGTCCCAGGGGCGGGGCAGGGTATTGGCGAGGCCGAGGAGGCCGGCCGGCCGGCCCTGCACGCGCATGCAGATGAGCAGCACCGAGCCCATGTAAAGCGAGGCGAAGCGCCGGCCCTCGGCGGTGTGCTCGCGGGCGCCCGAGGCGGTGTCGGGGAGCTGCGAGAGCCGCAGGTGCTCCAGGCGGCCGTGCAGCCAGGGGAGGGATTCCAGGTGGGTCTCCTGCAGCCCTTCCGGCCGGCACTGGGCGAGGGTGCCCCGATCGAACTGCACGTCCTGGATGATGGGCGCCTCGGGTCGCAGCATCGCAAGGAAGGCGCAGTCGACGCCCGTCACTTCGCGCAGCAGCGTCAGATTGCGCTGTATGCACTCGGGGACACCGCCCCTGCGCATGTTCTGGAAATCGACCGCAATTTTCGTGCAGGTGACGTCGATACCGAGCTTCGAATTCTTGTCCCTCCAGGCATCCGACGAGAGGATGTCCGTGGCTGAGAAATCCGCTGGCTTATCCGGCGGTGGACTCGACATGAACCGGTCACCTCTTCGCCCGCCACTCACAGCCTACACCCGCCCGGAGCCGCCCGGCGTGAAGTGCCGCCCGCTCCAAAGGTGCGCTCCGACTCTGATCTTTTAGCGAGTTACGGCAGATTTTCGCATACCTGCTCAGGAAGACAAGCTAACGTACTGTTCGGTCAAGGGATGGCGACTTGACAGAATCTGCCAGTCAAGCCTTCAAGATGAGATCCAGTCCGCGAATTGAGCATCGCGCCGCGGCGTTCGCGCGTGCTCATCGTCAGACGATGCAGCGCCTGCTCCGTCCGAGCTTCGCGAGTGCGCCGGGGTCAATCAGCGGCGCCCAAGGCCCGTCGGGCGCTCTCGTAGGCACGGTGCAGCTCGAGCGCCATATCCTGCTGGAACCGCTCGAGCCCCGCGGCATCGAGGGTGCGCGGCACGTGCCGGGGCGGTCCGATGGCGATGGCGATGCGGGCGAAGGGTTTGGGAATCACGAACCGATCCCACTTGATGCGCCAGGCACGTGAGGCGGCATAGGCCATGGGCAGGATCGGCCGCCCGGACAGCTGCGCCAGCAGGATGGCGCCGGGCTTGAACTGGTGGCGCGGGCCGCGCGGGCCGTCCGGGGTGATGGCCACAGAGATACCGTCCTTGACCAAGGCCTGGTAATAATCGCGCAGGGCCCGCGCGCCGGTATGGGTCGAGGAACCGCGGATGGTGTAAGCGCCGAGCCGGCGGGCCAGCATGGCGCCGATCTCCCCGTCGACCGAGGGGCTGATCAGCAAGCCGACCTTCATGCCGCGCGCGCGCTGCTCGAGCAGGTACTTTCCACAATAGAGCTGGTGCTGGTGCCAATAGCAAGGTAGAACCGACGGCGATTCGGCGAGGGCCGCGGCGAGGTGCTGCTCGCCCTCGACCTTCACGACGCGGCACATGCGCCACCACGCCCGGATGATGCCAAGCGCCAGAGGCAGGCCCAAGCGGTACAGCCGCTCGCGTGCCGGCGTCATCCGGCGGCCGGAGCGGGTGACCTTGCGGTAGAACGAATTGCGCAGACCCGGGTCGGCCATGCTTCAGGAGTGCTCCGATGTGAAAAGCGTCGATTGCTATACTAGAAAGCTTACATGAGCAAGCCTGCGACAACCCGGCTCGAGCCGCCCGAGGTGGCCGTGCAGTTCGACATCGGCTCCACCGACGACTCCCTTGAGCGGATGACCGAGCTGTTCGCGCGGCACGGTGACATCTATCGCGTGTACGTGCCGGCGCGCAAGGCGTATACCTACGTCGTTCATCATCCTGACGACGTCAAGCGCATTCTGGTCTCGAATCACCGCAATTACACCAAGGGCATCGGCCTCGACCGGGTGAAGATCCTGCTCGGCAACGGGATCATGACCAGCGAGGGCGAGTTCTGGCGCCGCCAGCGCCTGATGCTGCAGCCGCTGTTCCACCGGCGCATTCTCACCGAGTTCGCCCGGGTGATCGGCGAGGCGAACACGCGGTTGCTCGCCCGTTGGGAGGAACTCGCGCGCCGCGGCGAGCCGGTGAACCTCACCGATGAGATGAGCGAGCTCACCCTGGATATCGTCCTGCGCGCCGTCTTCGGCCACGACCTCGAGCACATGTCGGCCGAGCTCGGCGGCAACCCTTTCGAGGTGATCACCAAGGACCAGGAGCGCAATCTGCAGTTCGCCTATAAGTTCCGCTCCCTCACCCGCCTGGTGGCCGGGCTCATCGCGCGCCGGCGCGCCGGCAACGAGGAGCATTTCGACTACGTGTCGATGCTCATGAGCGCCCGCGACAAGGAGACGGGCGAGGCGATGGGCGAGCGGGAGCTGATAGACGAGATCTTGACGCTCGTGGTCGCCGGCCACGAGACCACGGCGAGCGGCCTCAACTGGACCTGGTATCTGCTCTCGCAGCACCCCGAGGTCGAATCGAAGCTGCATGAGGAGATCGACTCCGCGGCGGCGGACGATGCGCCGAGCCTTGCGCAGATGGAGCGGCTCGCCTATACCCGGCAGGTGATTGACGAAGCGCTCAGGCTCTACCCGCCGGGATGGCTGCTGTCGCGCCGCACGGTCGCCTCCGATGTGCTTTCGGGCTGCGAGATCCCGGCCGGCGCCAACGTGCTGCTGCCGCTGTATCTGCTGCATCGGCATCCGCGCTACTGGCGCGATCCCGATGCCTTCAAGCCGGAGCGCTTCGCGCCCGAGCAGGAGGCCGAGCGGCCCCGCTTCGCCTACATGCCGTTCGCGGCCGGTCCCCGCCACTGCATCGGCGAGACCTTCGCGCTCTACGAGATGCTGATGCACCTGCACCGGGTGGGGCGGCGCTTGCGCCTGGTCTACCTGCCGGACAAGCCGATCGAGCTCGAGGCGCAGATCAATCTGCGCACCCGTCACCCCTTTTTCATGAAGCTGGAACGCCGCTGATGTTGAATGTCACGACCCTGGCCGGACTGATCGAGGCCAATCGCACCTTTCCCCGCGCCATCACCTATCTGGAGGGCGAGCACGAGACCCACACCGTGGGCTTCGACGAGCTCTACGAGCGAGCTCTCGGCATCCTGCACCACCTGCAGCGCCTCGGCGCGCGCCCCGGTGACAAGCTGATCCTGCTCCTCGGTCACAACGAGCAGTTCATCGACGCGTTCTGGGCGGCGATCTTGGGCGGCCTCATCCCGGTGCCGGTGGCGCTTGGGATCAGCGACGAGCACCGCCAGAAGCTGCTGAGGGTCGCCCGGCGTCTCGGCAACCCCTACCTCTACACCGAGCGCCGCTCGCTCGAGCGCGTCGCGGCCTTCGCCGAGCAGGCCGGGGAGGCCGAGACGTTGCGGCGGCTGCGCGCGCGCACCTTCCTGGTCGATGATCTGGATGACATCTCGCGCGCGGGCAAGGTGCATCGTGGACGCCCCGAGGACATCGCCTTCATCCAGTTCTCCTCGGGCTCGACCAGCGAGCCGAAGGGCGTGGTGCTCTCGCACGCCAATATCATCGCCAACGTGCGCGGCGCGACCGAAGTCGCCGGCTTCAACGAGAGCGACGTCAGCCTCTCATGGATGCCGCTCACCCACGACATGGGGCTGATCGGCTTTCACCTGGTCATGTTCTTCAACCGGGTGCATGCGCACCTCATGCCGACGGAGCTGTTCGTCCGCCGGCCGCTCCTGTGGCCGCAGTTCGCCAGCCGTATCCGCGCCACGATCCTCTGCTCGCCGAACTTCGGCTACAAGCACTATCTCAAGGTGCTCGGCGAGCACCCCGTCGAGGGGCTGGACCTCTCCAGCGTGAGGTTGATCTTCAACGGAGCCGAGCCGATCTCCGTCGAGCTGTGCGAGCAGTTCCTCGAGCGGCTCGCTCCAGCGGCTCTTGCGCGCAACGCCATGTATCCGGTGTATGGCCTCGCGGAGGCTTCGCTCGCCGTGAGCTTCCCGCAGCCGGGCGCCCCGATGCGCACCCTCGCGGTCGCTCGGCACCGGCTGGGCGTCGGGGAGGCAGTGCAGCTCATCGAGAAGGACACGCGCGATGCGGTACGGCTGGTCTCGGAGGGCAAGCCCATACCGTATTGCGAGGTGCGTATCGCGGACGACGAGGATCGCCCGTTGCCCGACGGACGCATCGGCCATCTGCACATGCGTGGGGAGAATGTCACGCGAGGCTACTATGAGAGCCCCGAGGCCGACGCCCAGGCGTTCACCGCCGATGGCTGGCTGCGCACGGGCGACCTCGCCGTCGTGCACGGCGGGGATCTGTATGTCTCGGGCCGGGCGAAGGAGATCATCTTCGTCAACGGCCAGAACTACTATCCCCACGATCTGGAGTCGATCGCCCATCGCATCGCGGGACTCGAGCTCGGCAAGGTGGTGGCGGCCGGTGTGCGCCGGCCGGGGTCGCAGCTCGAGGAGCTGGCACTGTTCGTGCTGCACCGCGGCGCCATGGAGGAGTTTCTGCCGCTCGCTCACGCCGCCGCCCGTCTGATCAACGAACAGACCGGGCTCGAGGTGGCCGAGGTGGTGCCGGTCAAGCGCATTCCCAAGACTACGAGCGGCAAGATCCAGCGGCACCTGCTCGAGCAGAGCTTCGCCGACGGGCAGTTCGATGCCGAGCTCGCCGAGCTTGCGGCGCTGCGCGAGGCCCACCGGGGGCCGCAGTCGGTGACCCGAGGCGCGATCGAGGAGAAGCTGAAGACGATCTGCGATGCGGCGCTCGGCGGCAAGCGGGTCGATCCGAACGACAACCTGTTCGAGCTCGGGGCGAGCTCGCTGAAGCTCATCGAGATCCACGAGCAGATCGACCGGGAATATCCCGGCAAGATCGACCTCACCGAGCTCTTCGACTTCCCGACCATCGCCGAGCTCGCCCGTCACCTGGAGCACAAGCTCGCCGTCTGACTGGCGCACAGAGGCCTGCGGAGCCGATGCGCCTCACCCCGGCTCATGCGGGAGGCATGGGCCGGCCGGGCTCGCTGTTGGCACAGGGCTTCTCACTCGCCGAATTCCAGCCGCATGGACAGATCCACCGCGCGCACGTGCTTGGTGATTCCCCCGACCGAGATGAAATCCACTCCCGTCTCGGCGATGGCCCGCACATCCTGCAGGCTGACGTTTCCCGAAGCCTCCAAGCGCGCCGCTCGCGCGCTTGCGCGATTGATTGCCACGGCGGCCGCCATGTCCGCCAAGGAAAACTCATCCAGCATCACAATGTCCGCCCCGGCGGCAAGCGCCTCCTCGAGCTCGGCCAGTGACTCGACCTCCACCTCCACCTCGACGCCGGGCGCGGCGGCACGGGCTGCGGCCACCGCCTGGGCGATCGAGCCCGCCGCGGCGATGTGGTTCTCCTTGATCAGCACCATGTCGTAGAGCCCCATCCGGTGGTTGCGAGCCCCGCCGCAGCGCACCGCATACTTCTGCGCGCTTCGCAATCCCGGCAGGGTCTTGCGGGTATCGAGGATCGCGCAGCCGGTGCCCTCGACCGCCTCTGCGAAGCGGCTGGCCTGCGTGGCCGTGGCCGAGAGCAGTTGCAGGAAGTTGAGGGCGGTGCGCTCGCCGGTAAGGATGGGTCTCGCCGGCCCCTCGAGCTCGAAAATGACCTGGCCGGCCGCAAGACTCACCCCGTCCCCGGCGTGCCAGGCGAGGCGGATCCTCGGATCGAGCTGGCGGAAACACTCCTCGACCCAGGGCCGGCCGCAGAGCACGGCGGCCTCGCGGCTGACCACCCGGCCGCGGACGTGCTGCGCCTCCGGGACGAGCCGCGCCGTGACATCGCCTGTTCCAATGTCCTCACGCAGCGCCGCCGCCACCTGCTCCGGCAGGTCCGGGGGAGGGGACGGTGTGGGATGCGGGGCGGTTCGGTCGCGCATGCGCCCAGGCTATCACGGCTTGGTTTGAACTTGGCCGCGCTGGCCTCATAATGGCGGTGGATGGCAGAGATTTCCGCCCCGGCGCCCCGCCCCCCTTCTCCTTGCGTCAAGGTCTGCTTGCTGGATGAGCGGGGGTATTGCGCAGGCTGCCTTCGCACGCGAGCGGAAATCGCCCGCTGGAGCGCCATGAGCGCCGCGGAGCAATGGCAATTGGTCGTCGCCCTGGGGCGGCGCAGAAGATCCCTGGTGAGGTGAAGTGATGGACGTCGTCGAGAGAATCAAGGCCGAGATCGGCTCCGCGCCCGTGGTGCTGTTCATGAAGGGCACGCCGGATTTCCCGCAATGCGGCTTTTCCGCCCAGACGGTGTCGGCGCTGCGCGCCCTCGGCGCGCAGTTCAAATCCGTCAATATCTTCGAGGACCCGGAGCTGCGCGAGGCGCTCAAACGCTACTCCAACTGGCCGACCTACCCGCAGCTGTACGTCAAGGGCGAGCTCGTCGGCGGCTGCGACATCGCGCTCGAGATGTACGAGAGCGGCGAGCTGAAGACGCTGCTCGAGGGCGCCGGCGCGCTGCACTAGCCCGACGGGCGCCAGCCCCGCTCCGAGCGGTCGCTGCGGCCTGCCGAGCCCCCTTCCCGGGCAGTCCGTGACGGGCGTGCGAGCCGGGCTCGCGGTTCATGTTTCGCTGTGGTCGGACTCGCTTGCGGCGGGCCGGTTGAGCCAGCCGAGGGCGCGCGCGCGCGAATGGGCTCCAAGGAAACTCTCGCGCAGGCGATTGCACACCAGACAGAACACATCCGCGGTGCGCTCGGCGTCGTAGGCCGCCGAGTGCGCGCTCGACTTGTCCCAGTCGAGTCCGGAGATCATCACGGCCTTGGCGAGCACGGTCTGGCCGAGCGCGGCGCCGGCGAGTGTCGCGGTATCGAAGCAGGAGAAGGGATGGAAGGGATTGCGCTTGAGGTCCGCGCGCTTGACCGTGGCGTTGAGGAAGCCCAGGTCGAAGGCGGCGTTGTGGCCGACCAGGATGGCGCGGTGACAGTCGTAGGCCTTCATGGCGTGGCGGACCTCCCGGAAGATGCGCTGCAGCGCATCGTGCTCCGGGATCGCGGGGCGCAGCGGATGAAACGGGTCGATGCCGTTGACCTGCAGGGACGCCGGATCGATCTTCGCGCCCTCGAAGGGTCTCACGTGGTAGTTGTGGGTGAGGCCTCGGCGCAGCCGTCCGTCGGCGTCCATGTCGATCATCACGGCGGCGATCTCGAGCAACGCGTCGGTTTCGGCATTGAAGCCGCCGGTCTCCACGTCCACGACCACCGGCAGGTAGCCCCGGAAGCGTTGCGCCATGGCGGCGCCCGGGGAGGGCGATGCGGGTGTTGTCGATTCCGGTGCGCTCATCGCAGTCACCGGTTGGCCGTGCCGGCGGGCATCGCGCCGGCGGTTGCGCCCGGCGGCTCCTGCACCGCCTGCCAGGCGATGCGCTCGCCCGAGCGCAGCGGGACCAGGCGGTCCGTGCCGTACGGATAGGACGCCGGGACCTCCCACGGCTTTTTGATGAGGCGGATCTGCCCGCTGTTGCGCGGCAGGCCGTAGAAGTCCGCCCCGTGCTCGGAGGCGAACGCCTCGAGCCGCTCGAGCCGGCCGGCGGCCTCGAAGCCCTCCGCATACAGCTCGAGCGCCCCGTGGGCGGAGAAAATCCCCGCGCAGCCGCAAGCGGCTTCCTTGACGGCGCGTCCGTGCGGGGCGCTGTCGGTGCCGAGGAAGAAGCGCGGGCTGCCGCCGGCGAGGGCCCCGAGCAGCGCTTCGCGGTCCGCCTCGGACTTGAGCACCGGCAGGCAGTAGTGATGCGGGCGCAGTCCGCCCGCGAACAGCGCGTTGCGGTTCATCAACAGGTGCTGCGGCGTCACGGTGGCCGCGATGCCCTCGCGCGCGCGCAGCACGAAATCCACCGCCGCGCGCGAGGTGATGTGCTCGAACACGATGCGCAGCCGCGGGAACCTCACCGCAAGAGGTGAGAGCACCGTGTCGATGAAGCGCGCTTCGCGCTCGAAAACATCGACATCCGGATCGGTCACCTCGCCGTGCACCTGCAGGACGAGGCCGATCTCCTCCATGCGCGCGAGCACGGCATCGACGCGCCGGATGTCCGTCACCCCGGCGTCGGAGTGAGTGGTCGCGCCGGCGGGGTAGAGCTTGAAGCCGAGGATGCCGCCGTCCGCCTTGGCGCGATCGGCCTCCGCCGGATCGGTGCGGTCCGTCAGGTACAGCGTCATCAGGGGATCGAAGCGCACGCCGCCGGGCAGGGCCTCGAGAATGCGCCGCCGATACTCGAGCGCCTGCCGCGTGGAGGTCACCGGCGGTTTCAGATTCGGCATGATGAGCGCGCGCGCGAAGCGCGCGGCCGTGAACGGCAGTACCGCGCGCATCGCCTCTCCGTCGCGCACATGCAGGTGCATGTCGTCCGGGCGGCGCAGGGTGATCGTGGTCGGGCTGGTGCTCAAGCGAGGCGCTCCAAGGATCTCAGGACGTTCTGTTTCACGATCAGCTCCAGGGCGAAGCGTACGCCAAACCCGGTGACGTCGGTGTTGATGTGGCCCAGGCCGCCGCTGCGCGTCGCCGAGGACAGGTCCACGTGCGCCCAGGGGATCTCCCGCGGCACGAACCGGTTGAGAAAGCGCGCGGCCAGGATGTGATCGCCCTTGCCGTCGATGGCGCACTGCAGGATGTCGGCGACTTTGCTCTCGAGGTCGGCGTCGAAATCCGCATCGAACGGGAAGCTCCAGACCCGCTCGCCGCTCGAGTGGCCGGCCTCGACCAGGGCTTGCGCCAGCGCCTGGCGGTTGGCGAACACGCCGCTCATCCGCTCGGTGAGCGAGTATACGCACGCGCCGGTCAGGGTGGCGAAGTCGAGCATCAGGCGCGGCCGGGTGCGCGCGGCGAGCGTCAGCGTGTCCGCGAGCGCCATGCGCCCTTCGGCGTCGGTATGCACCACCTGGATGGTGACCCCGTTGGCCGCGCGCACCACCTCCTGCGGGCGGTAGGCCCGCGGACCGATGTGGTTCTCGGTGATCGCGAGCCAGGCGTCGGCCGCGATCGGCGCGCGCAGCTCCGCGAGCGCGATGAGCGTGGCGAGCGCGACCGCGCTGCCGCCCATGTCGGTGTGCATCTCGAGCATGGAGCGATGGGGTTTGAGGTTGACGCCGCCGGTGTCGAACATGATCCCCTTGCCGATGAGCGACAGGTCGGGCGAGTCTCGAGCGCGGCGTGCGGGCCGGTAGGCGAGGTGCGCGATCCCGGCCCCCGGCCGTTCATTGGCGCTCGCGACCGCGAGGAAGGCATTGGCGCCGGCGCGGCGCAGCGCCGCCTCGCCGAGCCAGCGCATGCGCAGGCCGTGGCGGCGGGCGAGCCGTGCGATGACGGCATGGTAGCCGCGCGAGTCGAGGAAGTTGGGCGGCAGCGCGGTGAGCCAGCGCGCCAGGTTGGTCCCGCCGGCACAAGCTTGCACATAGCGCAGGTCGAGGCCGGTGTCCGCGGGCAGCACGATGCGCCGGATGCGCCGTTGCCCCGCCTCGCCCGTCTTGAAGCTCGGCAGCTCGAACGCCTGGGCGAGGCTTGCCGAGAGCAGCGCCTCGAGCCCTGTCTCGGTCGTTGCGGGTGCGCCGATCGCGGCGAGGCCCAGGCTCCCGGGCGAGAGCGCGGCGGCTTCCTTCAGCATCCGCCCGGCGAGGGCGAGCCGCTCGAACGCACCGGCTTTCTCGCCGAGGAACCCGAGCACGGCCCGTGTCTGGGGGCGGTTGGCAAGTGTCCCGGTGCGCACCGTCCCGGCGCGGGGCTTCTCGCGCGCGTGCAGATCCTTCCATCGGTCGCTGTCCGGCAATCGCGCGAGACTCTCTCTTCCGGCAGACTCCGGCATCACCACAAGTAGGGCGTCGGCATCGGCGTATGTGCGCGAACGCACGATTTCCGGGCCGGCGGCGGGCGGTAACAGCGAAAGAGGGCGGCGTGGGGCGGGAGGCTGCCGGCCGGCTTGCTTGACCATCGAGGATGAAACCCGGATTATTGCGCGGCTCATTGACAGGCGACTTTCGCTCGCAGGGGATGCTGGCGGCGCATCCTACTCCATTCGGCCCAGGCCTTTTGCTTCCGGCCCATGCGACGTGCGCCGCCGGGCCGCGGGTGAAGCGCCGGGGCATTGGACCAAGAGGATCCCGCGCGGCAAGGCGCACGGGGCCGAGCAGCAAGCGTGAGACCGCATGACCGAACCGCCAAAGCTCTCAGACATCGATCCGGTTGAAACCCAGGAGTGGCTCGAGTCGATCGACTCGGTGCTGAAGGCCCACGGCCCCTTGCGGGCACACTACCTTCTCGATCGGCTCATCGATTACACGCGACGCAGCGGCGCCTACCTGCCGTTCAAGGCAAACACCGCCTACGTCAACAGCATCCTGCCGGGGCGCGAGCCGGTGTATCCCGGCAACCGCGCGCTCGAGAAGCGCATCGAGGCCTACATCCGCTGGAACGCGCTCGCCATGGTGGTGGCGGCAAACCGCAAATCCTCGGAGTACGGCGGGCACCTCGCGAGCTACGCCTCCTCGGCGACGCTCTACGAGGTCGGCTTCAACCACTTCTGGCGCGCCGCATCGGCCGAGCATCCCGGCGATCTCGTTTTCTTCCAGGGCCACTCCTCGCCGGGCATCTACGCGCGCGCCTATCTCGAGGGGCGCCTGAGCGAGGGCCAGCTCGAGCACTTTCGCCAGGAGGCCGGCGGCCCCGGGCAGGGGCTTTCCTCCTACCCTCATCCCTGGCTGATGCCTGATTTCTGGCAGTTCCCGACGGTCTCCATGGGCCTGGGGCCCATGCAGGCGATCTTCCAGGCCCGCTTCATCCGCTATCTCGAGCATCGCGGCCTGATCGGCCCCTCCGACCGCAAGGTGTGGGCCTTCCTCGGCGACGGGGAGATGGACGAGCCGGAATCGATGGGCGCGCTCACCATGCCGGTGCGCGAGGGGCTCGACAATCTGGTGTTCGTCATCAACTGCAACCTGCAGCGGCTCGACGGACCGGTGCGCGGCAACGGCAAGATCATCCAGGAGCTGGAGGCCGCTTTTCTCGGCGCGGGTTGGAACGTCATCAAGGTGCTGTGGGGCTCGCGCTGGGATCCGCTCTTCGCGCGCGACACCCAGGGACTGCTGCGGCGGCTGATGGATGAGTGCGTCGACGGCGAGTACCAGAACTTCAAGGCCAAGGGCGGCGCATACACCCGCGAGCATTTCTTCGGCAAGTACCCCGAGCTCAAGGCCATGGTGGCCAACATGTCGGATGAGGAGATCTGGCGGCTCAACCGCGGCGGTCACGATCACCGCAAGGTCTACGCCGCCTACGCCGCCGCCATGAGCCACACGGGTCAGCCGACGGTGATCCTCGCCAAGACGGTCAAGGGCTTCGGGCTCGGCAAGGGCGGGGAGGGCCAGATGGTGGCCCACCAGCAGAAGAAGCTCTCCGAGGAGGACCTGCGCGCCTTCCGCGACCGCTTCCACATCCCGATCTCGGACGAGGAGATCGCGCGGCTGCCGTTTCGCAAGCCCCCCGAGGACTCGGAGGAGGCCCGCTACCTCGAGGAGCGCCGCAAGAGCCTCGGCGGCTACCTGCCGGTGCGCCGCAGGCAGGCGCCGCCTCTGGCCGTGCCGCCGCTCGAGGCGTTCTCGGCGGTGCTCGAGGGAACCGGGGAGCGCGAGATCTCCACCACCATGGCGTTCGTTCGCATCCTGACCGCGCTGCTCAAGGACAAGGGTGTTGGCAGGAACATCGTGCCGATCGTGCCCGATGAGGCGCGCACTTTCGGCATGGAGGGCCTGTTCCGTCAGATCGGCATCTACTCCTCGGTCGGGCAGCTGTACACCCCCCAGGACGCCGACACCCTCATGTCCTATCGCGAGGACAAGAAGGGCCAGATCCTCGAGGAAGGCATCAACGAGGCCGGCGCGCTGTGCTCGTGGATCGCCGCCGGCACGGCCTACAGCAATCACGGCATCAACATGGTGCCGTTCTACGTGTTTTATTCGATGTTCGGCTTCCAACGGGTCGGGGATTTCATCTGGGCCGCGGGCGATCAGCAGGTGCGCGGATTCCTGCTCGGGGCGACCGCGGGGCGCACCACGCTCGCCGGGGAGGGCCTGCAGCACCAGGACGGCCACAGCCAGCTGCTCGCCACCACCGTGCCGAACTGCATGGTCTACGATCCGACCTTCGGCTACGAGCTCGCCGTGATCATCCAGGACGGCATGCGGCGCATGTACGTCGAGCAGGAAAACATCTTCTACTACATCACGGTCATGAACGAGAACTACCCGCAGCCGGCCCTGCCGAAGGGCGCGGAGGAGGGGATTCTCAAGGGCGCCTACCGCGTGCGCGCTGCGGGTCCGAAGGGCAGGCTGCGCGCGACGCTGCTCGGCTCCGGTACCATCCTGCGCGAGTGCCTCGCGGCCGCGCAGGTCCTCGAGAGCGAGTACGGCGTGCGCACGGAGGTGTTCTCGGTCACGAGCTTCAGCGAGCTGCGGCGCGAAGCCCTCGAGTGCGAGCGCTGGAACCAGCTGCACCCCACGGAGCGCGCCCGCACCCCGTATGTGCGCAGGTGTTTCCAGGATGCTCGCGGCCCGTTCCTCGCCGCGACCGACTATGTGCGGACCGTGCCGGACCAGATCCGCCAGTGGATACCCGGCACGTACGTGAGCCTCGGCACGGACGGCTACGGCCGCTCGGATTCGCGGGCGGCGCTGCGACGGCATTTCGAGGTCGATTGCAATCACCTCCTGATCGCGACGCTCAAGGCGCTGGCCGATGACGGCAAGATCGAGGCGGCGGCGGTCGGAGCCGCCATGAAGGCGCTCGGGGTCGATCCCGAGAAGCCTGTTCCCTGGAAAGTCTGACATCGGAAGGCGATGCCAATGAGCGCGGCAGAGAGCCTCGTGCAAGTGCACGTGCCCGATCTGGGCAACTTCAAAGACGTTGCCGTGATCGACGTGCTCGTCAAAGTCGGCGAGAGCATCGAGCCGGAGGCTCCCCTCATCACGCTGGAGACCGAGAAGGCCACCATGGATGTCCCCTCGACCGTCGCCGGCGTGATCGAGAAGCTCCATGTGGACAAGGGCGGCACGGTCTCCTCGGGCGATCTGGTGGCCACCGTGCGTCCCGTCGCCGGCACGGCGGCTTCTCCCGAGAGCGCCCCCGCTGCGCCGCGGCAGAGCGCGCCGGCCCCGAGCGCGCCACGGCCCGCGCAGGCGGAAGTCCCCACGCCTTCGGCGCCTGCGCCCGCCGCGGTGCCGGCCCCCGCGCCGCGCACGGACATGCCGCCGATCGACGAGCCGGGTTTCTCGCGTGCCCATGCCGGCCCCAGCGTGCGCAAGTTCGCCCGCGAGCTCGGCGTCGATCTCTCCCGCGTCAAGGGAAGCGGCTTCAAGGACCGCATCACCCACGATGACGTCAAGACGTTCGTCAAGGGCCTGCTCCCCGCCTCCCCGGGCGCACCCGCGGGAGCGGGCGCGCTGCCGGCCGTACCGGCGGTCGACTTCGCCGCCTTCGGCCCCATCGAGACCCGACCGCTCTCGAGGATCCAGCGCATCGCAGGTCCCAGGCTGCACGCCAGCTGGGTCAATATCCCGCACGTCACACAGTTCGATGAGGCGGATATCACCGACCTCGAGGCGCTTCGCGTCAAGCTGAAGGATGCCGCCGCCGCGCAGGGCATCAAGCTCACGCCGCTCGCCTTCATCGTGCGCGCCTGTATCAAGGCGCTGCAGGCGTTCCCGACATTCAACGCCTCGCTCGATGCCTCCGGCGCCAACCTCGTCCTGAAGAAGTACGTCCACGTCGGTTTCGCCGCCGATACGCCGAACGGCCTGATGGTGCCGGTGGTACGCGAGGCCGACCGCAAGGACATCTACGAGATCGCCCGCCAGCTCGGGGAGCTGTCCGAGGCGGCCCGCGGCGGCAAGCTCTCGGGGGCGCAGATGCAGGGAGGGAGCTTCACCATCTCCAGCCTCGGGGGCATCGGCGGCACCGCCTTCACGCCCATCATCAACGCCCCGGAGGTCGCGATCCTCGGCGTCTCGCGCTCGGCGTACAAACCGGTGTATCGCGAGGGCACGTTCGTGCCGCGCCTGATGCTGCCGCTGTCGCTCTCCTATGACCACCGGGTCATCGACGGAGCGGCGGCGGCCCGCTTCACCACCTTCCTCGCCAAGACGCTCGCCGATCCGCACTCGCTCATCGAGGCCGTGCCGTGAGCCGTGTCGACCTCACGGTGCCGGACCTCGGCAATTTCAGCGACGTGGCCGTGGTCGAAGTGCTGGTGCGGCCTGGCGAGCGGATCGAGGTCGACGCTCCCCTGGTGACCCTGGAAACCGACAAGGCCTCGATGGATGTTCCGGCGATCGCCGCCGGCACGATCGTCGAGGTGCTGATGAAGCCCGGCGACAAGGTGTCCAAGGGCTCGCTGATCGCGCGGGTGGAGGTCGAGGCCGGAGCCGGGAGCGCTCGCTCGGCCACGGCGGATGCCGCGCAACAGCCGCCCGAGCGGCCCGCGCCGCCGCCTCCGGCGCCCGTTGCCGCCGCCGGGCGGCCTGCGGGCACTGCGAAATCCGCTCCCGCCTCGGGCGCGGCGCCTCCGGCAGGATGGGATCGCTCGACGCAGGTGCTGGTGCTCGGGGCCGGGCCCGGCGGGTACACGGCCGCGTTCCGTGCGGCCGATCTTGGCCTGAAAGTGACGCTGGTGGAGCGATGGCCCACGCTGGGCGGCGTCTGTCTCAATGTCGGCTGCATTCCCTCCAAGGCGCTGCTGCACGCCGCCAAGGTGATCGAGGATGCCGGGGAGATGGCCGCGCACGGCATCGTCTTCGGCGCCCCGCGGATCGATCGGGCGAAGCTGCGCGGGTGGAAGGGCTCGGTGGTCGGCAAGCTCACCGGCGGCCTCGGCGCGCTCGCCAGGCAGCGCAAGGTGGAGGTGGTGCAGGGCACCGGCCGGCTCATCGGACCGAACCTGCTCGAGGTCGCGGGGGAGAAGGGCACCGAGCGCATCCACTTCGAGCAGTGCATCATCGCCGCCGGCTCGGAGGCCGTCCGCCTGCCGGCCCTGCCGCAGGATCCGCGCATCATCGACTCGAGCGGCGCGCTCGAGTTGCCGGAGTTCCCCGGGGGGATGCTGGTGATCGGCGGCGGCATCATCGGGCTCGAGATGGCCTGCGTGTATGCGGCGCTCGGCACCCGGGTGAGCGTCGTCGAGCTGACAGAGCAGCTGATCCCCGGCTGCGACCCGGACCTCGTACGCCCGCTCGAGCGGCGGATCCGCTCCCGCTACGAGCAGATTCTCCTCGCCACCGGGGTTGTGCGCGTCGAGGCGCTGCCCGAGGGTCTGCGCGTGACGTTCGAAGGCGGGAAGGCGCCACCGCCGCAGACCTATGACCGCGTGCTCGTGGCGGTGGGCCGCTCGCCGAACGGCAAGCTCATCGGCGCGCAGGCCGCGGGCGTCACCGTGTCGGATCGCGGCTTCATCCCGGTGGACAGGCAGATGCGCACCAATGTGCCGCACATCTATGCCATCGGCGATATCGCCGGTCCCCCCATGCTCGCGCACAAGGCGACGCACGAAGCCAAGGTGGCCGCCGAAGTGGCGGCCGGCCACAAGAGCGCCTTCGATGCACGGGTCATACCGTCCGTGGCCTACACCGATCCGGAGATCGCGTGGGTCGGTCTGACGGAGACGGAGGCCAAGGCGAAGGGCCTCAAGGTGGAGAAGGGCGTCTTCCCCTGGGTGGCGAGCGGCCGATCGCTTTCGCTCGCACGGGAGGAGGGCATGACGAAGCTCCTGTTCGATCCCGGCACGCATCGCGTGCTCGGCGGTGGCATCGTGGGCACGAATGCCGGTGAGCTGATCAGCGAGGTGGCGTTGGCGATCGAGAACGGCTGCGACGCAGCCGACATCGGTCTCACCATCCACCCGCACCCCACGCTCTCGGAGACGGTCGCGATGGCGGCGGAGGCCTGCGAGGGCACGCTGACGGACCTTTACCTTCCCAGAAGGTAGCCAGAGCCGGACGCGGAACGTGCAGGAGCTGCGTCCTTTTCCGCCCGGCCTGCCGCGCTCGCTTGCGGGCCGCCAGCCCGCGGTGCTCGCCGCCTTGCTGGGCTTGCGCAACGTCTTGCGGCGAAGCCGCGCGCGGACGGGGAGCATCGCCGCACTGCTCATCGGCGCCTGCTGGGCGGTGCTCGGGCTCCCGGCGGTGGGCGCAGTGCTCGGGTGGTTCGCCGATCATGAGGTGCTCACCGGCACGATCAGCGCAAGCTTCTTCGCCCTGCCCCTCGTGCGGCGCAAGAGCCGCCTCCATGCCCGCACGTGCGCCTCGTGGCTGGCGGCCCTGCCGGTGTCCGCCCCGGTGCCGCCGCGGGCGCTCGGCGCGCTGCTGCGGCTGTTCCCGCTCCTCGCCCTGGCGGGGCTCGCCTGGCTCGGCGGCCGGATCGAAGCCCTCGCTGCGGCGCATCTCATCGCGGCTTCCGCCCTCGGGGCGCTCGCCGGGCTCGCGGTGGGCGCGATCGTCTCACGCGCCCTGGGTCTCGGCGCCGAGGGATCTCAATACGCGACCCAGCGCCCCGCGCGAGCCTGCTGGGCCGAGGCGCCGTCCCTGCGCCCGCTGTCGTATTGGCCCCTCGCCCGGGGGCGGATCTTCAGCCGGCCCAAATCGCTCTCTCGGGTCTCGCTGCTGGCGGCGCTGTGCCTGCCGCTTGGCACCTCGGGCCAGCTGGCTCTGGTAGTGCTCGCGGCCTGCATGGCGGCATACAGCATCGTGTTGCTTTCCCTTGCCGCCACCCGGGTGGCGTTCGAGGCGGCGCGGTGGCTCGCGCCAACGGGCGTCGCGCGATGCAGCTTCGCGCTCGCGCTCGAGCGGCGGGTCCTGCTCAAGCAGATGGCCGGCTGTCTCGTGATGGTGCTGCTCGCGCGCCTGATCGGTCTGCCGTGGGCGTTTCGGATCGGCATACCGCTGTGCGCGGCGATCCTCCTCACCTCCTGGGCGTTGACCGCGCTTTGTTGCGCGCTGGCGTGCAGGCGGGCGGGGCTCGGCGCCGCGGCTCGCGGATCCTGACATCACCGTGAGCCCGCCGTCATGCGAGGGGATCGGCAAGGAGGATTCGCGGGCTCTGCGCATACGCGGGCTGCACGCAGGCTACGCCAGGCACCCCGTGCTGGCGGATATCGATCTTGATCTCGAGCGCGGAGAGTGGCTCGCGCTCCTGGGGCCGAACGGCACCGGCAAGACGACGCTGCTGCACTGCATCGGCGGCATCCTCGCGCCCACCGCCGGGCGGATCTGGATCGGGGGGCGCTCGCTGCGGGAGGATCCGCGCGGCGCCAAGCGCGTGCTGGGGTTCGGCTGCGCGCCGGAGCGGCTGCCCGGGCTGCTGACGGGACGGCAGTGCCTGGAGATCTACGCCGCCGCCAAGGGCCTCGCGCAGATCGGCGCCGAGGTGCTCGCGCTGATGGATGCGTTCGCCCTTGCGCCCCTGCTCGATCGCTTCGTCGACTCGTATTCCTCCGGCACCCGGCAGAAGCTCGCCGTGCTGCTGTCCCTGCTCGGTGATCCGGCGCTCGTGGTGCTCGATGAGGCCTTCAACGGACTCGATCCGGCGAGCGCTCTCGTGCTGAAGCAACATCTGCGCGCGCGGGTGTCCGGCGGCGCATGCGCGGTGCTGCTCGCGACGCATTCGCTCGATCTGGTGGAGCGGTACTCGGACCGCGCGGCGCTGTTGCTCGAGGGCCGCATCGCCCGTCAGTGGGACCGGGAGGCGCTCGAGGCCCTGAGGGCCTCCCCGGAGGGGCTCGAGGCGGCGCTCGCCGCGGCGTCGGCCGGAGCGGGGAATTCGTGAACAGCCGTCTGAACACCGGCATTGCCCAGTCCGTTCCGATCAGAGGCCGCTGAAGATGGAATTCGCGCCGGTTGAGCGCGTCGAAGAAGCGCTGAAAGGGCTCGAGGACATTGAGAGGGCATGTGTGAGCGGTCCCGGACGCAGCGAGAGCGCCGCGTGGGAACCGCGGCGCGCTCATTCAAACGGATCCGGGACTGGTGCCTCGAGTGGTTCCTGCGCGGTTGGTCGGGTATCGAAGACACCGGAGCACGTACGGAGACATCCGTCGCATGCCACCTCTTGAAAGCCGTGGAGGGGTGGACCTGCCCGGGGCTTGGGACGTTCGAGCTTCGCTACCTGCGCGACAAGCCAAAGCGCGAAGTCGATTCCGTGGTCGCGGGGGATCGCAAGGCGTGGGTTCTCGTCGAGGTCAAGAATGGGGGCAAACGGCCTGCCGACTCACCCGAATACCTGCAGGCCCGGGCCCATGCCAGCCTCGATTCCCGTGCGCGGTGAAAACGTGCGCTCTTTCAGTGGGGGATAGACCCACCCGGCAACTGTCTCTGCAGCCGGTAGCAATCGCAATGGTCGTGCAGGTAACAAAGCGGAAGTGACCAGGAAAGGCTGGTCTGGAGGGAAGAGCGTGTCGGTCACGCTCGGAAAGACCCACGCCATTCCCCCGGTTGCATACGACACGTCGGAGAGCACGTCGAACCATCGGGTTACACGGACATCCTCCGAGACTGAAAGCTTAACCGAGCGCTGCTCGACAGGTCCGATACCTTTGACACGAACCCGACAGGAAAGCCCAGTGCGGGAAATCCGCCCGCTACGTTTGACGAGGCGGGGACCGGAGGCGTGGCATGGTCGAGATACAGAGGCACTCGCAAACAAAAGGACGCGATCACAGCGAACGCAAACTTCGATCTGAGCCGGCACGCCAGTCCTCGACCCTGCCTGCAAGGGGCTGGGGGTGCGATTCCCCCCCCGGGGGCCTACTTACCGGGCGCATCCTCTGTCATGAGTAGGTGACATTGGGGTTGACGTGGCGCTCGGCTGTCGGGATGATCAAGGCGCTGGCCATCCAGCCGAGAACGACAAGGCCAGCCAGAAAGCCCCACTGCCCGCGCGTTTCGATCATGAGGAAGATGATCGGCGTGATGATGCTTGTGGCCGCCGCGATCTGGCTGAGCAGACCCGCCGCGGCGGCACCTCTTTCCGGCGACGCCACGACCGTTGGAAGAGCGGCAAGAACCGCCGACGCCCCGGCGCCCGAGGCCATCAGCCAGACACACAGCATCACGAGGTCGAACCCGGCGGACATCCCGGGCGCGTAAAGACCAATGCCGGACGCCGAACCGATTATCGCAAGGGCAACGAAGAGCAGGCGCACTGGCACACCTCGCGACAGCAATATGCCGACGCCAAGTCCGCCGGCGACGTTTGCGAGATTCGCAACGGCAAGGATGTTCGATGCCCGCGCGAGCGAAATGCCGTGCGCATTCGCGAACAAGGACGGGAAGACGGTGCTGGTGCCCAGACCGACAAACGCCATCAGACCGAATGCCAACGACACGCGAAGGGGGCCCATCTGTGCATAGCCCGACAGGATATCGGCCACGGCCGCCGCGAAGGAGCGGTCGGGCTTCCTGGCCGTCTGTGGTGGGCGCGGCAGGAGGAAGGCTGCCGTGCCACACAGGAAAAAAATGACGGCATAGGCCAGAAATCCGTATTTCCAGCTGCTGCTGCCCGCAAACATGCCGCCAACGACCAGGCCCAGGGAAAATCCTACGGGCGTGTAGGTCGACCAGACGGCCATGGCGCTCAACCGCCGCCTGCCGGAGGTGCTCGCCATGATCAGAGCCGGCGCGCCGGCAAAAAACCCGATCAGAGAAATGCCTTCGAAGACGCGGATGACCTCGAAATCGGCCACCGTGTTGGTGAAGAGATAGCAGCAATTGGCCACCGCTCCGATCGCGCAACTGGCGATCAGCGCTTCGCGTGCACCGATGCGATCGATCAAGCCCCCCGCGATGGTGGACAACAGCGCGGTCGGCACCGTGAGCAGCGCGACAAACAGGGCAAAGCTTGCGGGGCCGGTGTGCAGCGCGTGAATGAAATCGCCCTGAATAGGAAGCACCTGGCTGATCTCTGCGGCACCGATGACGCCATACACGTAGATCAGACCCACAGACCACCAGCTGCCCGCCTTCATGGCGCCACACCCTCCACCGTTGCCCCTCAGGCGGGCGCTGCCGGATTTGCAAGCATCGCCTTGCGCTTTGCTATGTCCCGCCGGCGGGCATCCTCGATGGCCTTTTCCTCGGCACAGGGCTCGGACGATGGCGGGAATTCCGCGAGGATTTCCGCGAAAAGTTCCGCAACTTCCTCGCGGAAATAGCCATGCGTGAAAATGAACGCCGACTGCCGGCGGATGCCTTCGAGCACCCGCTCGCCGACCTCGCGTGGTTTCATGGCGAATTCCATCTTCTGCGGCCATTCATCGGTGTCGGGGCTGTGGCCCTCGGGCCGTAGGCGCCGCTCCGCCGTCATGATGCGGGTGTCGACCATGCCGGGGCAGAGCGTCGACACGCCGATATTGACGGGCGCCAGACTGAGGCGCAGTGTCTCGGAAAGTCCGCGGATGGCGAATTTCGTGGTCGAATAGAGCCCGGCCCAGCTTGGGCACGGAATGATCCCGGCCATTGACGAGGTGTTGACGATGTGGCCGCCCTCGCCATGTGCCTTCATGCCCGGAAGGAAAGCGACTATGCCGTTGATCGTACCGCCGAGATTGACGGAGAGGATGAGGTCCCAATCCTCGTAGCCGGCATCCTCGATCGGCACCGCGAGGCCGGTGCCCGCGTTGTTGCATAGAATGTGAACATGGCCGAAGACCTGCACGGTCTCCTGCGCGGCGCGGTGCATGGCCTCGCGGTCGCGCACATCGAGGGGAATGAAATGCGCGGCGCCGCCATGGCCGGCGAGCGTCGCCTTCGCCTCGGCAAGATGCGCCGCCTCGATGTCGGCGATCACCACCCGCGCGCCGGCCTCGAGCAGCGCGGTGGCGATGCCCAGGCCGATGCCGCTGGCGCCGCCGGTGATGAAGGCCGTCTTGTTGGCAAAGTCCTTCATGTGCAGTCCCTCGTGAGGCGCGATTCGGCCGTTCAGGCCCCTTCGCTGTAGATCGGATTGGAGAGGATCCAGCGGATGGAATCGGCGCGCGCCTGATCGATCGGGTCGTTCGGAACGGCGGCCATGATGGCGGCGTGACGCGCGGCCAAGACATCGCGGAATTCGGGGTGGCTGAAGATATAGAGCGCGTTGTCTCGGATGCCGTGCAGCACATGCCGCCCGGCTTCAAGCGGGCTCATGGCATGCTGCATGAATTCCGGCGGCGGGGCACCGGCGGCGGCGTCTTCGGCGCTGTAGCCGGTAACCGCCAGCGATTGCGGCCGGCTGCGCTCACTGTCGGCGATGTTCGACTGCACCGGCCCCGGGCAATAGACCGAAACACCAATCTTGTGCCCAATCATGTCGCCGCGCAGCGCTTCGGTCAGCCCGACCACCGCGAATTTGGAGGTGACGTAGAGTCCCACCGCGCCCAGGGCCGCCACCCCGCCCATGGAAGAGACGTTGACTATATGGCAGTCCAGTCCGCTCGCCAGCATGCGTGGCAGAAAGGTGACGATGCCGTTGACCACGCCGCCGAGGTTGACGTTTAGCACCCAGTCCCAGTCGTCATAGGTGGCGTGCTCGATGAGGCCATGGACGGCTACGCCGGCATTATTGACGAGAAGCTGCACAGGACCCAGTGTCCGCTCGATCTGGTCGGCCGTACGGACGAGGCCCGCGCGATCTGTCACATCCAGCTCGACTGGATAGACGCGCTGCTGCGGGCGGCTCGCGAAATAGGCCAGCGTCTCATCGCGGTGCGTGGCGTTGCGGTAACTGAACGCGACCTTCATACCCTCTTCGGCGAGGACCTTGACGATGCCAAGACCGATGCCGCTGCTGCCGCCGGTCACGAAGGCGACCTTGTCCTGAAGATTCCTCATGCGCTTCCCCTAGACCTGCGCGCGCGGCAGCAGGCGGCCACGCAGCATGTCGGCCGCCTTCTCAGCGATCATGATCGTGGGCGCATTGGTATTGCCGCCAGGTACGTTGGGCATCACCGAAGCATCCACGACGCGCAGCGCCTGCACGCCGCGCACCCTGAGCGCGGCATCTACCACCGCGTTGGGATCGTCATCCGTTCCCATTCTGCAGGTGCCGACCGGATGCTGGGTGATGGCGCCTTGCGAGCGAACGAACCTTTCCAGTTCCTCGTCGCTGCGCACGCGTTCGCCCGGAGTGAGCTCGCCGGCAATGAACTGCTTCAGCGGCGGCTGGCTGTAGATCTCCCGCGCGATGCGCACGCCGCGGATCATGCGCTCCACGTCCGAGCGCTCCTTGAAGAGATTGAACAGGATGCGCGGCGGATCGCGCGGATCGGCCGAGCGCAGTGCGACCTCTCCGCGGCTGTCCTCGCGAATCATCGAGATGCCACAGCGGAGCGTGCGGTCCGGTTTGCGGATGAAAGGAAACCAGATGTCGTTCGAGCTCAGCTCAACCGAGACGCAGGTGTACTGCATGTCCGGCCGATCGAGATTCGGCTCGGTGCGCACGAAGACGTTGGCGCCGGTTCCGTTGGTGGCAAAAGCTCCAGTTCGGAAAAAGAACCACTGAAGCACCAGCAGCGTGGCGCGGTCCAACCGCAGCTTGTCCCTGTAGGTGCCGACCTGCGTCTCCCAGCCCAGGAACAGGAAAGGGTGCTCCACCAGGTTCTTGCCCACGCCGGGCAGATCTACAAGCGGTGAGATCCCGTGGCGCGTCAGTTCGCCGGCCGGCCCGACGCCCGAAAGCATCAGCAGCTGCGCCGAGCCGTAGCTGCCGCCGGCAAGGATGACCTCGCGGTTTGCGCGGACGGAATGAACCTGGCCCTTGTGCAGATACTCAACGCCCACGGCGCGCCTGCCCTCGAACAGCACGCGCGTGACATGCGCTCGGCCGAGCAGCGAAAGGCTGGGCCGAGACAATGCCGGAGTCAGATAAAGGCGCGCCACATTGCCCCGCAGGCCCCTGTTGATGGTCAATTCGGCGCGTTGAACGCCTTCGTTGTGCTCGCCGTGATAATCGGCCGTCGCCGGAAAGCCCGCCGCGACCACCGAATCACGCAGCTCGCGGTACATCTGGTTTTCGGTCGGAGTGACCACGTCCATCGGGCCGCCCGTGCCGTGATAGAGATTGTCGCCCGCCCAGCTGTTCTCCGAACGGCGGAAATAGGGCAGAACATCGGCATAGCTCCAGCCGGTGAGACCGTTGAGCGCCCAGTCATCGTAGTCGAGACGATGGCCGCGGGCATAGACCATGCCGTTGATCGCCGTTGAGCCGCCCAGCGCCTTGCCGCGCGGAATCTGGATGCGGCGGTTGTCGGCATAAGGCTCCGGTTCGCTCTCGAAGTTCCAGTTGAGATCGCGCCGCAGCACGTAGCGCGGGAAAGCGATGGGCATGTCCTTGAAGAATCCGGTCGCGCGGCCACCCGCCTCCAGGAGCAGAACGGACGCGTCCTTCTCCTCCGAGAGGCGGTTGGCAAGAACGCAGCCGGCCGATCCTGCTCCGACGATCACATAGTCGAAGCTTCGCGCCGAGCCGGCTGCCATCATGGATTACCCTCGCAAAAGACCTCGTCGATCTGCATGGTCGGCATGACCTTGGTGAACAGCGGCACCTCGTCAAGCAGTTCCTGCGTACGGGCGGTCATGGCCTTCTCATAGGCCTGCCAATCCGAGATCCAGATGCTGATCACGGCAACGTAGGTCGGCGCTGCGCCGTCGGGTGAAGAATGGCCCTTGCGCACCTCGATCTTGTGCAGCGACTTGCCGAGGATGTCCTGGATCAGCGGCACATGCCGGCGCTTGTAGAAGTCGAAGTCGAAGCCCTCATTGTCTTTCATCGGATAGAGCACGGTTATGCATTTCATGACGGTAACCCTTTACAGATTCCGGATTGCCTGCGATGGCATTTCAGAATGTCCGCTTGATCGTGAAAAACAGCGTCCTTGGCATGGCGGGCTGGCCATAAAGGGTGCCGTACGAGCTCAGCAGATTGAACATGGTGAGGAAATAGTGCTTGTCCGTCGCATTGTGCACTTGCAACGCGGCGGTCCATTTCCCATCGGGCGTTCCGTAGGTCAGATCAAGGTTGAGCAGACCATAACCGGCCTGAGAGGCGAGGTCGGAATTCTGTACGTCAAAGTAGATCCTGGACTGGTATGTCCAGTCGACACGGGGTGTAACGGTGCCGAAGTTGTCGAAATTGAAGGTGTATTGCGCCCCAATGTTGGCCTTGAACTTCGGAACGTATGGCGGCACGTCACCGAGCGTGATGCCGCTTGGATTGCTGACCGGATTGTATGCCGCCCCTCCCAGGCTCTGATATCTGAAGTGGAGATATCCAAACGAAAGATTGAGGAGCAGCCGGTTCACAGGCTCGGCTTCGCCTTGAAACTCGACCCCGGTGATCTTCGCGGAGGCGGCGTTCATGACCAGCGAGGTCGCCACGCCGCTGTTGGCGGCTGTGATGCCGATAACCTGCATCTGATGATAATTGTTGACAAAGGCCGTAAGGTTTGCGCGCAGACGGTTGTCAAACCACTGGCTCTTGACGCCGACTTCGTAGTCCTGCAGCCATTCCGGACGGAAGGGAACAACCTGGCTGGCCGCCGCCGGGCGCGGATTGATACCTCCGGCCTTGTAGCCGGTGGCATACGAGACATAGGTCATCAGGTTCGGGGTCCATTGATACTGCAGCGCGACTTTCGGATCGACCCGGTGGGAGGATGAACTCTCCGACGTAATCGGGAACAGGAAGGTGCCCGCAGGGAAGATGGGGTTGGGGGGCGTGAGTGGCAGCAACAAACGATAGAAGGTATACGTCTTCGTGTCGTAGCTGTACCGCGCTCCAAGCTCAAGGCTGAGCTTTTTGGTGAAGCTGTAGATGCCGTGGACAAAGCCGGAAATGTTCATGGAATGCACGGGGTCATTCAGCTTGAAGTTGATGCCGTAGGTGCCATCCGGAAACGCCGGCAACAGAGCAGGCGGAAGAATCTGTGCGCCCGGCACATCAACCTCCCCGCCGTTCCAACTATAGCCTTTGAAGTAGAATCCGCCGACGGTCCAGTCGAGCCTGTGGCTCAATGCCTTTCCCGAGGCACGCAGCTCTTCGCTGAACTGGTGATGCTTCACGTGGTTGTAGACGAGCTCGATGGGGATCGGTCCGCCCTTATTGTCCGAAAATTGACCGCTGTTGTTGCGATAACCCGTGAGGGAGACGACCCGCACGTGATCTGGCGCGCGCCACGTGATCTTGCTCTGCACGCCGGCGGCATTCATGGTGTTGGCATTCGGAATGGAAATGCCGCTGCGCTGGTCGGTGAAGGTTGAATAGGTGCTGTACATGCTGCCGGTCAGGAACCGGGAGCTGATCGGGATGCCGTAATACGGAATGGCGACGTAGGTGTTGTAATTGGCGGTTCCCGCACCGGGATAGGATGGGTCGATCATCAGCGGGATGTCGGGCGTGGCGGTGCCGCCGTCCCGCTCCATGTCAGCGGAAAGATTGACGGTCAGACGGTCATTGACCAGCCACTTGAAGGCGACGCGCCCCATGATGGTGTTGGTCGATCCTTCGGTTCCCGTTCTGCAACCGTTGCTGTAGGTCGTTGGCTTCAGATTTCCCGCCATGCCGGGGTTTTTGCAGGCGTAATCCAGTATATTGACGTAGCCATTGGCTCTTTCGGCGGCGCCGAATACCCGCATGTAAAGCTTGCCGGGGATCAACGTCGCGTTGGTCGCGGCACGGATCATCTGGCGGCCATAGCTGCCGTAGCCGACCTGGACGTACCCATCACGTTTCGGGCCGGGTTGGACGTCGTAGATGAGAATCGCGCCGCCTTCGGAGTTCCTTCCGAACAAGGTGCCTTGCGGGCCGCGCAGCACCTCGATTCGCGCGACATCGCCAAGCGTGAAGTCAGATCCGAACAGCGTCGAGTAATAGATGCCGTCTACATATAGGCCGACGCCTGGTTCGAACGCAAAGTTGAAATCGTCCTGGCCGACACCGCGGATGTAGGCGACAGCCGATTTGCCGTAGCCGGCGCCCGCGGGCAAGAGCGTCATGTTCGGCACGCTTCTGGCGATTCCGGTTATGTTGGTAATGCCGCGTTCCTGCAGGGCGTTCGCGCTCAGAACCGTCATCGCCAACGGCGAGTCCTGAAGGTTCTCCTTTTTGAACCGGGCCGTCACGATGATCGGCTGCAGGGCGCCAAAGTTTGCGGGACTCGTTGCCCGGGCGTCATTCGATGTCTGTTTGATGCCGGCAATCGGTGCGGCGACGCCCATCGCCGGCGCCAGGGCCATTGCCGCGAGCGCCATGGCTCCGGTCAGCGCGGTCAGCGGTCGGCGCTGGTTCGGCGATGTTTCCTGCAGGTGCTGCAAAACCGAGTTTTGCAATTCAACATGGCTCATATGCTTCATCACCTTCACCCCTCCAGTCTTATTCGCCGTCTATTGATGTGGTTTCTGATGCGAGTACGGATTCGATCGTAGCTACAGGTGATAAGACTGCATCATCACCGTGCGGTCACGGCGCGAAACGACGCGCCTGACAGGTCAGACGGATGCAGATCACAGGCTTGCCCCCTTTTGATCCCGCAGCGGCCTGAAAAGACTTTCGCCGCGGATTCTCTGGTCAGGGGACTTAGCAAGCGTCGTGCCAGATTGCAGCGGGGCATGAGATGTTTCCCCTGCCGGTCGGCTAATGCACTGAAACTGCAGGAAGATCTCGCAAAGGGAAGTTTGCTTTATGCCGGTGCGCTTGGCGTCGCAACGACCACAGAGCGTGAGACATGATAAAAGTCTTCATTTGAAGTTCGAGAAACGCTGGAAAGTGTATGATTTTCTCAATCGAGTGTATGATTTCCCGCATCGAAGCAGCAGTCGGCGGTAACGGGGAACGATGAGTGGCGCGTGGCTGACACTTGCGGAGGTGATGCGGCAGACGGGACGTTCGCAGATCACTTCCGATCGGAATTGGGATAGCGGCGCCTCGCCCACCTTGAGGGAGCTGTTCGAAAGCCTGAAATTTACGCCGGAAGACGGGAGAATCTGGTTTGGCGACCAGCGCATGTTGCTTGTCCATGCCGCAGCGTACGGCGCGCTCCGGCAGGAGCTCATTTCCACGCTGGGCCTGGAAAAAGCCCGCGAATTGCTGATGCGAATGGGGCACGTCGCCGGCACCAAGGATGCCGCGATAATCCGCAACCGGTGGTCACATGGCGCGTCCGGTGACGTGGCCAGTATCTTCTTCAATGCCGGCGCGCGCCTTCATGGTTTGGAAGGGCTCGTGAAAGCACTTCCGAACAGGTTTACCCTGAATGCGGACAGGGGGAGTTACCGGGGAACGTTCACGTGGCAGGGGTCGGTCGAAGCGGCCGAACATGTTGCTGCGTTCGGTCTCAGCTCGGTTCCGGTATGCTGGATGCTCGTCGGCTACGCGAACGGCTATGCCAGCTCCATCAATGGCATGGAGATGCTATATAAGGAGGTCGAGTGTACGGCCATGGGAGCGCCCTGTTGCCGGTCCATCGGCCGCCCGGCAAAGGATTGGGCAGAGGATGAATCGCAGGTGCGGTTCTACTCGGTGGCGGAGCTGGTGCCCCGGGGCAGCCGAAAGACCGGCTCCGACGACGCTCACACTGGATGCGGCCCCGAGCCGCAGATAGTCGTCGGCGTCTCGCCGGCATTCCGTGCTGCTCGCGACAAGCTCGAAAAGGTCGCCGGGATCGACGCAACCGTTCTGCTCGAGGGCGAGTCGGGCGTCGGCAAGGAAATGTTCACTGCGACCCTGCACGCGATCAGCCCACGAGCGAATGGTCCGTTCATCGCCGTCAATTGCGCGGCGATCCCTGACACATTGATCGAATCCGAGTTGTTCGGGGTCGAGCGTGGCGCATTCACGGGCGCGACAATTTCCCGCCCCGGTCGCTTCGAACGCGCGTCCGGCGGTACGCTGTTTCTTGACGAAATCTCGTCGATGAGCGTTATCGCGCAGGGAAAGCTGTTGCGGGCGGTGCAGGAAGGGATCATTGAGCGTGTTGGCGGCGTGCAGTCGATCAAGGTCGACGTACGGCTGGTGGCGGCGACGAACGTGGATTTGCGCAAGGAGGTCGATGCTGGCAGGTTCCGGCAGGATCTTTACTTCCGCCTGAACGTATTTCCCATTACATTGCCGCCGCTGCGCGAACGGCGCGACGACATTCCTTTACTGATGCAGCATTTCGTGGAGCGGTACAGCGCCAAGTACGGCCGCAAGGTCGAGGTATTCACCACCGGGGCGGTCGACGCGCTGCTGCGTTACGATTACCCCGGCAACGTCCGGGAATTGCAAAATATCATCGAGCGTGCGGTCATTTCCGCCGGGGCGGACGGCGTGGTCGATGTGCAGCACCTGTTTCCCCCGGGAAGATTCCCGCCGGATCTTCGCTATCTGATAGATGCAAACGGCGTGTTCCGGGAAAGCGAGAGTTCCGGCAAGCCGGCCGGTGAGGGCGGCGCACCGAACGGCCTGGTCGCGCAGGTACTGGATGCCGGATTATCGATTCGCCAATGGGACGAGCGGCTGTGCCGTGAGGCCCTGGCCCGCACCAATGGAAACGTCGCCAAGGCGGCCCGGATGCTGGGATTGTCCCGCGCACAGTTGAATTACCGCTTGCGCCGGCTTGGCGAAGCATGAGGCTTGCCGGCGGCTGCCTGCTCTCGGAGGTCGAGCGGCACAGCGACGATCGCGGATCGTATCGGCGCAGAGGCGTACGCTGCTCTGCACCGGTAAAGGAACCCGGGACATGACCTGAAAACCTGATCCGACACGCCATACATCCCGGTGCGGAACGCGATAACGCTTTGCCCGTATCGCGTGAGCCGCGAAGCGCATCCCGACAATCATGGAAATTCCGATGAATAATGGCATTATTATCGGCTTTACTCGAAAATCATCGATACTTAGAGTTGAGGAATACGAATGGGGCGGCGTTCGCTACGGACGAACCGGAAATCGCATCATTGTCACGGCAAGATCCAATCGCAGGACCCTCGCTAGACGTTGCTTTTGCGCTTCCAAAAGCCGCTCGCCCGTTTGTCCTGCCGGTTGACCTTGGCGGCGGGACGTCGGATGGTCGGGCGCATTGGCTGGCAGGCCTCCGCGACGCGCTCGGCACCGGCTGCACGCCGAAGCTCTCGTGGATCACTCCCTCACCGCGTGCCAACCTCCACATCGCGCGGGAGTATCAGGCGGCGATCGATCCTTCCCTTCAGCACACCGTCAGGTGCTCGAGTTCGGTATGCGTAAGCCGACGAGGACGACCGCGTGCCCCGAGGTTTGCGGGCTTCTCGCACCCGGCTCTTTGCAGCGCTCGCTCCAAGCGCACCACCGCGCCGCGCGTCACACCGGAGCCCCGCTGCCGGGCGCCTTCGGCGCACCGGCCACTCTGGCGCAGCGTCATACAACACGCGTCCGCAGACGCCTGAGCGACTGCGTTTGCCGCTTCCCACAATCCTGCACGTGAGCACCGTTGCGGCCTGGGTAACAGGCAGCGCAAGACCCGTCAACGAATTATGAAATCTCAAACAGACGACCGCTTCATCCCGGCTAAGTGCCATTCGCCTTGAGTCCAATTGCCGAGACGCCACAATGAACATGAATGATGATGACGAACGCCGGCTAGTGCAGTTGCTTGCCGACATGAATGAGGACGAGGGCGCGGCCCTCGCGAAGAAGATGCTGCTCGAGGACAAGGTGGCGCCGTTGCGCGTGCTCGAGCTCTGCCGCGCCGCGATGGAGATTGTCGGCAAGCGCTTCGAGGCACAGGAGTACTTTCTGCCCGAACTGGTGCTGGCCGGCGAGATGCTCGACAACATCGGCAAGATCGCCAAACCGCTGATCACCGGCGGCCTGGGTGGCGATACGAACAAGCTCGGGCGCGTGCTGATCGGCACGGTGCACGGCGATCTGCACGACATCGGCAAGAACATCGTCACGTTTATGCTCGATATCAACGGTTTCGAGGTGAAGGACATCGGTGTCGACGTTCCAGTCCAGACATTCGTCGACGAGATACGCGCCTTCAAGCCGGATGTCGTCGGGTTGTCAGGGTTCCTGACTCTGGCGTTCGATTCCATGAAGGAAACCATTGAAGCCATCGATCAGGCAGGTGTACGCAGCCGGATCAAGATCATGATCGGCGGCGGGCAGGTCGATGAGACGGTGCGTGCCTATACCGGTGCCGACGCCTTCGGTGTCAACGCAGTGGAAGCCGTCGCGCTCGGCAAGAAGTGGATGGGAGCGACAGTGTGATGGCCGAGACGCAAGATAAGCCGTTTCTTCAGCTCGCGCTGCAACCGCCGGAAGGTTCGCCCGTCAAGGGCGTTTTTGAGGCGCGTTGGAAGCGGCTGATGGACTGTGTCGAGGGCCGCATGCCCGACCGTCTGCCGGTGGCGCTGTATGCGACGTTCTGGCTGGCAAAGTACGGCGGCATCAGCCTCAAGGAGCTGATGTACGACTACGAGAAGACCAAGGAGCTCGCCGAGCGTGCCACGCTGGAGCTGGACCCGGACGTGGTGGCGCCGAATCTGACCGCCGGGTCGGTCTGGGGACCGTCCCTGGAGGCCCTCGACTTCAAGCAGCTGCAATGGCCGGGACATGGTGTCGGAGACCGGCAGCCCTACCAGTATCTCGATCGCGAGTACATGATGGGCGAGGAGTACGAGGAGTTTCTATTCGACCCCACTGCGTTCTATCTGCGCAAATACCTGCCGCGAATCGGCGGCGCGCTCGAAGGCTTCGCGGACATGCCCTATCTGCCGGGCATGCACTATTTCCGCCTCATCAGCGGCTTGCGCGGCTTCGCGCGTCCGCAGGTGCGCGAAGCATTCGAGAAGCTGTTCAAGGCCGCCGAGGAAGCCGAACGCATGGCCGCTCATAATGCCGATTTCGCCGGTCGCATCACGGCGAAGGGCTATCCACGCGACGCAGGCAGCAGCACCGGTGCGCCGTATGATGTTCTTGCCGATTATTTCCGCGGTGCGCGCGGCATGATGACGGATCTGTTCCGCAGGAAGGACAAGCTCCTGGCGCTGCTGGACAAGATGCGCATCGTCCTCACCAGGCTGACCATCGACAATGCGAGGGCCGTGGGCCATCCGGTTGTCATGATTCCGATCCACTGGGCGCCGGATGCGTTCATGTCCGAGAAGCAGTTCAAGGAGTTCTACTGGCCGACGTTCCGCCAGATGATGCTCGAGATGATCGACGCCGGGCTCATTCCCATGCCGCTGTGGGAGGCCGATTGCACCAAGCGGCTGGAGATCATCGCGGATATTCCGTCTAATAAGGCCATTTACTGGTTCGAGCGCACCGATCTGGTGAAGGCGCACGAGGTGCTGGGCAATACGGTTTGTCTGCGCGGCAACCTTTCTCCCTCGCTGCTGACCACCGGTACGCCGAATGATGTGGATGCGGCGGTGCGCCATCTGGTGGAGAAAGTGTTCAACCGCGGTGGGCGCCTGCTGCTGGATGCTGCATTCGGCTTGCCGGACGAGACGCCGGTCGAGAATGCGCGCGCAATGTTCGCGGCGGCCAGAAAATATGCAGGCTGAACTCGGCCGCATCGATTCCCTGAAGGCGCTGTCCCGCGCATCCGGTCCGAGGTTGCGTTCGCCCGCGGCTGTGATCCTGCGCGAGCGCGCGCTGGCCCTCGCGGCAGAGGAAGGGTTGGGCGAATGCCGCTATGCGCTGCGCATCGTGCCGCTGCAGAGGCAACTGGAGGGCAAGCTCACTCTGGAGGGCGAGACGCTGTTTGCGCCGCGGCTGGTGCCCGCAAGCGGCGAGCTGACCGCGCTGGGCTTTGCGGCCTGTACGCTGGGCGGGACCCTTGAGGCGTGTGTCAGATCGCTGTTTGCTGAGCGGCGGCCGTCTCTTGCGATGGCTCTCGATGCAGTGGGAAACGAGATGTTGAGCGTGGTAAACCGGAGGGCCGAGGAGCGGCTGCAGGCGCGCGCCTCACGTCTTGGACTTGAGATGGCCGGGGAGTTGCGCCCGGGTGACCCAGGCCTCGGGCTCGAGGCTCAGGCCGCCGTACTGGCGCTTTCGGGCGGTGCGCAAATCGGCATTAGGCTATGCAGGCACTGTCTGCTTGAGCCGGTCAAGTCGACGACGACAGTTCTAGGCATCGGCCGCGATTTGCCCGCGGCGAGCTGGTCACGCTGCGTTGAGTGTCGCTCACGGGAGCGCTGCAACTGGGCCCGCCCCGGATCCGCTCGCGCCGGTATCCCGGCACAACCGTGAAACGCGGATCGCAGACGGTGGCAGTGTACCGCCTGCGTTTTCCGCAGTTGCAGCGCGAGATCCAGGCACGCGCTGACGAGACGATCCAGGAGTGCGCCCGGCGCCAGGGGGTGCGCATCATTGCGGCTTGCGGCGGCCGGGGCGTGTGTGGGAGCTGTCTCGTCCGGGTTACCGAGGGTAGTGTGACGGTGCGTGGGCCGGAAATGCCGCAGGGGCGTGAGCCAGTACTGCGGCGAGATCATGTCTCCCCTGGTAGGAAGTGGGTACGCGCCTGCCAGTGCGTTGCGACGTGCGACTGCACCATCGAGGTCTCGCCGCGATCGCTCGCTCCGGTCATGCGCGCCGAAGTTGAGTCCGCAGCGACCGAGCGCATGGCTGCCTTGCCAGCGGTGCTGGCCTGCGACGTGACCCTGGCGGTGCCCACGCTGCAGGACTGCCAGGCGGATGCCGAACGGCTGACGCATGCGCTGGCAGATGCGGGGCAAGGGCGCCTGGTCCTCGATCTGGCCGTCACGCGGTCTTTGCCTACGGTGTTTCGCACCCAGCTACGCGAGGGCAGCTCGACGCTGCGCGCCTGGATGCGCAATGGCGAGGTAATCTCGGTGATGAGCGCGGGCGGGCGTGGTCTGGCGCTTGCCGTTGACTTGGGGACCACCAATATCGCAGCGTTTCTGCTCGAGGTGGATAACGGTGCGAGGCTTGCCACCCTTGCCGTGGAAAATCCCCAGGTGGCGTGGGGCGGTGACGTCATCAGCCGCATCAACGCAGCGATCAAGGATGCGGAAGTGGCCTGCGAGCTCAAGACAGCTGTCGTCGAAGCGATCAACGCCATGGCCCATGATCTGTGCGCGGCTGCTGGCGTGTCGCCCGAGGTCATCGTGGACGTGGCCATCTGCGGTAACACGGCCATGCATCATCTGCTGTTGGGGTTTCCGGTCCGGCAGCTGGGACGCGCGCCATTCGTGGGCGCGAGCCGCGCACCCCTGGACGTGCGCGCGCGCGACCTCGGCCTTAAGGTTGCCGCGGGCGCTTGGGTGCACGTAGTGGGGGGGGTGGGAGGATTCGTGGGCGGAGATCATGTCAGCGCCTTGCTCGCGACAGAGTCCCATTGGTCGGGCGCAAGCACCAGCGTGGTCATGGACATCGGCACCAACACCGAGATTTCCGTGATCCATGACGGCAGGATCATCTGCGCCTCGGCACCGTCGGGCCCTGCACTGGAGGGCGGACATATCTCATGCGGCATGCGCGCCGCCGCCGGCGCCATCGAGCGCGTGGGTGTCGTGCACGGCCGGTTGCATGTGCAGACCGTCGGAGGAAAGTCCGCCATCGGCCTATGTGGCTCGGGTGTCATCGATACGGTGGCGGCACTGCTTGAAGCCGGTCTCGCCAACGTCGCGGGACGGATCCTCCCCGAGCACGCCCGTGTCGTCACCGATGCGCACGGCATGCGCGCCGTGCGCCTGGTACGCTCGGTGCTGTTTTCGCAGAGCGACCTGCGCGCCGTGCAGCTTGCCAAGGCCGCGATCCGCACCGCCACGGACCTGCTGCTCGGGGAAGCCGGTATCGCGCCCGACCAAGTGGAGCGGTTCGTGATCGCCGGCTCCTTCGGTGCCTATATCAGCGTGCGCAGCGGAATTGCCATCGGACTGTTTCCATCGCTACCCATCGAGCGTTACGTGCAGGTCGGCAATGCCGCCGGCGCCGGGGTGCGTCTGACGGCCGTGTCGATCGCGGCGCGGGCCCGCGCGGCGCAGCTCGCCGCTGCCTCCCGCTATGTGGAGCTCGGCACGTGCGCCAGCTTTCAGAAGTGTTTTTTGCATCACATCGGATTTCCCGAACCGCCGACGCCGAGGAGTGCTCAATGACCCAATCGTTTCCCATCCAGTTCATCGGCGAGCGGATCAATCCGGGCTTCAAGAGCACCAAAGCCCTCTTCGACAACTCGGACATCCGGGGAATCCAGGCCTTGGCGGTCAAGCAGGCCGAAACGGGCGCTGCGTACCTAAACGTCAACACCGGGTCCCGGGCGCTCACCGATCCCGGGTTCATGGTCGAGGTGATTCGCGCCATTCAGGATGTGGTGCACGTGCCGCTGTCGTTCGATTTCCCCAGCACCGAGGTTCAGCGTCTGTGCTTCCGGGCGTATGATCCGGCGAAGGCGCGCGGCCGCAAAGCCATCCTCAATTCGATCACCGAGCACCGCTGGGGGCTCGCCGATCTCGCTCGCGAGTTCCCGCTGCGCGTCATCCTCATGAGCTCGGAGCGTGTCGAGGAGGGTGTCGCCAAAGGCAACAAGACCGCGGAGCAGATTTACGGCACCTGCTGTCGGGGCGTGGAACGGCTGTGCAGCGAGTACAGTCTCACGGCGGACGACATCCTGCTCGACATGTCTGTTTCGGCGATCATTGCCGACACGGATGGTCTGAGCGACAATACCCTCCAGGCCATGACGCTGGTGCACCGGGATCCGGCCCTCGGCGGCGTACATATGATGGGTGGCTTGTCAAACATCGCCCAGCAGCTTCCCCCCAGGGCGGTCGACGGTTCGGATCTCAAGCACAGCCTCGAATGCGCCTTTCTCACCATCGCAGTGCCGCGCGGGCTGGATACGGTGCTTGGCACGCCGTGGCGCCAGTACCAGCCTCTTGCCGAGGACAATTACGTGCTGCAGGCCTACCGCACCTTCCTCGCCAGCCGTGGCAGCAACGCCTTGCGCGCCGTGCGCAAGTTCTACCGTGCCTGAGGCGGGCAGAGCCGCTCGGGTGACGGCGCCGACCGAGTTCGCGGTGGTGGCCACGGAGGGCAGCTTTGACGGGGAGCGTTATTGCGCGGGCCCCCTGACGCTGCACGTGGACGGTGGCCGCATCCGAGAAGTCTCCACCGGTGACTACGGTGGCGCGTTCGAAGGCCGCGGTGTCTCCGTCGTGCGCGGTGCGTTCGTGATGCCCGGCCTGGTGGATGCACATGTTCACCTGCTGCTGCATGGCGTGCCGATCGAGGGACCGAGCCGGGCCGCCCATGCAAAGCAGCCAGTTGCGGCGCTGCTCGAGGCCGCTCGCGAGAGCGCACGCCAGTCCTTGCGTTACGGCGTCTGCCATGTGCGTGATGCTGGTGATCGTTACGCAATCAATGACATGATCCGCGATGAGGTGGCCGGCGGTGCGATGGGTATGACGAAGGTGTACTCGGCGGGCATCGGCCTCAAACGACCAAAACAGTATGGCGCATTCATAGGCCTGGACGTTACCGACCATGCCTCCATCATCGCGGCAGTGACCGAACGCAACGTCCGGGCGGATGCGATCAAGATCGTTCTGACAGGCCTGATCGACTTCGAGCGCGGTGCGGTCACGGACGTGCCGCAGTTCGCAATCGAGGAAGCAGCCCTGATCGTCAATGCGGCCCGCCGATGTGGCAAACGTACGCTCGCGCACTGCAGCGGACTGAAGGGCTTGCAGGTCGCCACCGAGGCGCGCGTGGACTCGATCGAGCACGGGTTCTTCATGAACCGCGAAATGCTCGCTCTCATGCGCGACCGGCGCATCGCCTGGACCCCTACCTTCTGCCCCGTTCACTTCCAATGGACCTTCCCGCAGGCGAGCGGCTGGTCGCAAGCGGTGGTCGGGAACCTGCGCAGGATCCTCGATGCCCACCGGGAGCACCTGCGCCTCGCCCACGAGATGGGTGTCGAGCTGCTGCTCGGCACCGATGCGGGCAGCATGGGCGTGGAGCACGGCAAAGCCGTCGCGCAAGAGATCCGCCGCTACGTCGAGGCCGGACTGCCCCTCGAGGCCGCACTGAAAGCCGCCACTACCAGCAACCGCCGACACATGGGTTTGCCCGATACCCTGATCGCACCGGGCAATCGGTTCGAAGCGCTGCTGTTTGAGGAGTCCCCGTTCGCGGAGCTGACCGCGCTCGAACGCCCATGGCGGATCTGGAGTGGCTAGGACGCAGCGAGAGGAGGGGGCGGCCGGGTGCGGATGTGGCCTGTGCGATGTCACTGCGCTTCAGCCAATGCCGCCAGTCCGCAACCGCGTGCGGTGCCGTGACGGCTCCGCCCGCCGGCGGGCAGCGGCTGCGGGGGGGGGGGGGGGGCCCGGGGGGGGCCGATTGGTTCCACCAA
>JAJZDX010000004.1:0-149547 GCA_021805865.1 Pseudomonadota bacterium | reverse complement strand
GGGGGGGGGGGGCGGGGGGGGGGGGGGGGGGGGGGGGGGGGGGGGGGGGGGGGGGGGGGGCTCTCGGAGGCCTGATTGGTTCCACGAATCCGGCTCCTCACGGGTCGATTCTTCCTCCAATGCGGGGCGAGGGCAGATGTACGCCGTTGACTGTGAAGAGTGGTCGAGATCCGCCTGATTCCGGGGATGGACGCGGTGTCGGGATGACCGCGTGATTCTCGTGGGGCCCGGCCCCGGGCGTTGGTGCGGTTCCACTCTTGCCGCTGTAGGAGCGGATACCTTGCGGCGCATCGAAATTCTACTTGGTGGAACAGACCGCAGGCGGGTGCCTCAGGGTCTTGAGGCAGAATTGCCGCAGCAGTCGGTGTCGTGGAGAATCGTGAACCGCCTCCGCCTGGGCGAGCACGACGCCCGTAAAGGAAGTCAGCCCGCGTATGGGGCGAACCGCAAGCGCTATTCCTTCGTAGCTCAAATCGCCAGGCGGATGATGCAGCAGGACGGAGTAGCCCAGCCCACGCGCCACCAAGGCCCGAATCAATTCGATGCTATCGGCCTTCATTCCCAGACGGGGACGGATGCCAAAATCATGGAAGATCTTGCGGGTATTGCTGAGAGCTGGCTCCACATCGAACTCGATCAAGCGCTCCTGCGCGAGATCACCGAGGAAAATCGTCTTTGCGCGGGCCAGGGGATGGGCAGCGGGAAGAACGATGCGGGCAGCCATCGAATAGAGAGTGTCGACATCTATTCCCGCAGCGAGGTGATGGCTGTACAGAATCGCGATGTCGCAGCGGCCTTCTCGCAGGCTGCGTGAGATGGCCTCGCCGCTGCCTGTCACGATGTCCAGATGCAGCTCCGGGTGCTCTCGCGCCAATGCATCTGCAAGCCGGGGCAGGAGAAACGGTGCCAGGGTAGTATACGACCCGATGGTGGCGTGTCCCCCGATCCCGCCCCGGCCGGCGGCAAAGCTCTGCAGCTCGTCGGCTGCGGCCAAAACGGTGCGCGCATGCTCCACCAGCGCCTCGCCGTAGGCCGTAATAAAGACGCCGCGGGCTTTGCGGCGAACGAACAGCGGAGACCCGAGTAGCCGCTCGAGCTCGTCCAATGCCTCGGCCATTGCGCCTTGCGAGACATTCGCCTTCTTGGCTGCGGCGGTGATGGTTGGCGCTTCGGCCGCCGCGAGAAAATACTGCAATTGTCGAAGGGTGAAGCGAAAGCCCATGCTCGCGGCGCCGAAATCAGCAGGACGCTGTGCAAACGCGAGCCGGACGTGCCTTCGAATTCATGGAATTTCCATTGAGTAATGAAAAATATATCGCCTTTTCCTACCAAATAATACGCGATCGATACAATCAAGAAAAGGGACCCGAGCCGACCCTGCGCCCACTCTGTGCGCGCGGCAGATCCCATCATTGCGGCGCTAGGATCCGATCATTGAGACTTGCGTAAGTACATAACGGCTTCGGAACAACTTTGTCCGCCGCTGGCGGGCGGTGACCAGCGTGGGGCCGCGCCGCTGATGCCGCCCGACTCATATGCGCGGCCCGGGCCCGAGGCGGCGCGCGCAGCGGCCTTGTGCGGCTCGTGAGTGGCGCAGGCGCTTGACGCTCGCCGAGTCGAGCCACTGCCCGCCCAAGGACCTCTGATCTTCCCGCCTCTGGCTGGCCTGGGGCCGCCACTTTCGTGATGCCCGCTCGGCGACGCTGCGGCTCTCAAGCGCGCGCTCGGTGACGGCCGATCATCAGCGGACACTGAAACACCGCTGCCGATTTCTCCGGACTGGTCATTGCGGGGCCGAGTCATGGAAGTCACCGGGAAAGGCTGCTCTGAAGGCAAGGACATGATCGATCACATCCGCAAATTCAGCGTATCCGTCCGGTGTGAAAGTCGCCGCCGGCTCTCCCCGGCGTGGACAGCGTCAGTTCGGGAATTACGTCGATCCCGGCCGCGAAACGTAAGCACGGTCTCCATGACCGGGGCGATAGAGAAAATCGGAATGGAGCATAAGCTCCCCGCGATCACCACCGTCCGCCGTCCCCGCACCTGGTCAAGCCACACAGTGTTACGCATCCTCAGCGCAAGCACGGAACCGAAACGGAACTGTGGACCCTTGATCGAGGCGCCGCCGCCGAAAGGGGCGGCAACTGTCCGGAGGGGAGTGCGGACATCGCGCCACGGCTCGACTCCGCGCTGAGAGCCAATTTGTTTTATCGCCGTATGCGGAAAACCGAGCCCCTTCTCATTCAAGTTGTTAAGAATGATAAAAATTCATGAATGATTGACAAACGTCGCTCGATTGCAGCCGTCGCTGAGATTAGTCAGAGCTTGTGTGAAAACCTGAGAGTCATTAGAGAAATTTTGGTGAGTAAAGTATCTCTCGGGCACCAGAGCCGTTTCGCGAAACTTCTCGCGCATTCTCGGTGCTCGGGAGCTTGAGTCGCGTACTACTGTCGGGAGGAGCAATCATGAGCAAGTCGATGTTGCCGATTTTTCTCGGTTTGGCGCTTGCCTCTGCGGTCGCAAGCTGCGCGATCGCGGGAAACGCCGGACAGGCGATTTATGAGACGCACTGCAGCGTCTGTCACGGCGTTGACGGAAAAGGCGCGCTGCCCGGAGTGCCAAATTTCACCCAGAAAAAAGGGGTGCTCAGCCTGCCGGTTGCGTTGCTCATGAAGCGCATAGAGCACGGGTACCAGGGCCCGGGATCGCCCATGGCAATGCCTCCAAAGGGTGGTGACGCATCGTTGACGAACCAACAGATCAAGCAGGTGCTGGACTACGTGCGTAGCGAGTTCGGTGGCTGAGGTGACGGCGGGAAGTGCCGGCCGTGAGCGCAGCTGAGGCGTCGTTGGCGAATTGCCCGGCGAGCCGGAAGATCTCAGCGGAACGAAAGCCGGCCGGCATCTTCTTGCCGGGGAACAAACTCGATGTCCGGCTCCCGGAAATTTTTCCTGCGCGTTCAGATGTCCGACATGCGAGCAGCCCCGGCATACGCACTTGTTCGTATGGACCAACGAGCGCTCAGTTACGATCTTGGCGTCATGAATGAGATGAAAAGAGCTTTTAGAGAGATGTTGGATCGAGCCGGACTGCAAGACAGCCGCTGCGGTTGGCAACGGCTCGATTCAGCTCCTCGAGTGAATCCCGGCCACGCCTCCTCGCGAGGGCACTCGCGGAATTCTCCCCGCGCTACGCCGATCAGCCGGACGAGCGCGCGCGGCCCTCTCGGCAGGCGTGCCGGGTGGCGGGCGAGGGCAGCGTACGGATGCGGCTCGAGCGGAGGAATCCGCCTTTGCCGGATCCGGCGTGGACGGCCAGAGGAGAAACGCCTCGACTTCTTGGATTTCATGCACTCGGCACTCCGGGAAATCCGGGCCAGGCCGAATCGGTAACATTGGCAGGCACCATCATGTTCACACCAAAATCGATCGCCTTAGCGTCATTCTCCGCCGCCGCTCTTCTTTGCGGCTGCCGCTCCAACGTGGAGAGCTTCAAGACGGACGTCCAGCCGATTCTCGAGCACAACTGCGCGGTGTGCCACAGTCCCGGCGGCATCGGCTACGAAATGAGCGGATTCAGCGTGCAGAGCTATGCGACGCTCCTGAAGGGAAGCAAATTCGGTCCGCTGGTGATCCCGGGATCGAGTAAACAGAGCAATCTGATATGGCTGCTCAAGCACGGAGCGCACCCGTCGATGAACATGCCGAAGATCTGCGAGCATCTGGCGGCGCAGGACGGCAAATGCGCGATCGCATCCCAGTACGCCAGGCGGCTGCCGGAGCGGCAGGTGAAGATCATCTCCAGATGGATCGATCAGGGAGCCCGCGACAATTAGCCGTCCGCCGCGCGCAACCGGGAAGCGCCGTCCGAGCCGGGATTTCATTCCTTATTTTGGTTGTATGGCGATCCAGCACGGATCCGCTGAAACAGGAGCCTGAGCAAGCATGCGTACGCAATTCGTTCTGTCAGCCGCCGGTCTTGCGGCCATCGGTGTCATCGTTGCATTCGCCGCGGCGTCGGCCGGTGTCAACAAGCCGGACCCCGGAGCTGGAAAGGTCGAATCGGTAATGTGCGCCACCTGTCACGGATCCGACGGCGTCTCCGCGGCCACGAACGTGCCAAACCTTGCCGGCCAGCACTATGAGTACCTGATGGAGCAGCTCATTGCGTTCAAAAAAGGGACTAGAAAGAATGGGGTGATGAACGAAATGGTCCGGCCCCTGTCGCTGGCGCAGCTGAGAAACGTCGCGGCCTATTATTCGACTGTTCAAATCTCCATGGGCACGGCCAAGGAGAGCAAGCAGCGCTAGACGCCCGACTCCGACGAGTCCCGCGGTGAGTCATCTGATTCAGGAGAGCCGATCATGAAACCGTTATCCGAACTTCCCGTGGAAATGAAGGCGCTCGTAACGGCGACGCTGCTATTTCTCGGGATTGCCATACTGACAGCGCTTGCGTACCTAGATTTGAGCCACATTGGCAGTAACGGCAGCCCGCTGCTCTCTATCCACGATATCGCCGCCACCTATTACGGTCCCGGCGTCGGCTATGTGACATTGCTCTCGCTTGCGCACATCCACATGATGGGCCTTTCGGTCATCTTCTTCATGGTCGGGTACATATTCGTGCATTCGAGTTTTCCCACGCGCTGGAAGGCAATTCTGGCGGTGTTGCCTTTCTTCGCATTCGTCGTGGACGTCTCCGGGTGGTTTCTGACAAAGTTGAACATCGGCTGGGTGTATCTGGTGCTGTTCGGCGGCGGCACTTTCGTGCTGAGCGTCACGACGATGATCCTGCTCAGTCTCTACGACATCTGGGTGAGACCGTGGACGCAGCGGGTGATCGTGGCCTCCGGTCAGCGAGAGACCGCTTCCTGAGATGCATGGGCTGCGGCAAAGGCCATCCCGTCCAACCTTGCTCAGGAGGAATTTTCCGGCAGCGGCCATCCTGTTGCGCGAGGTCGCGCGAGCGCGACCCGCCCGCGAGCGCCGTCGTTTCCGTTCCCCATTGAGCTTTTACAACAGGAGTTGAGCGAGGGAGGGTTTCCATCGTGAGGGCGAGACGAAATGTCCTGATCGTGGAGGATGAGCCCGAGGTGGCCGGGGCTCTCAAGCGGCAGCTGGAGGAGCTTTCCTGCAGCGTCGAGGTCGCCTTGTCCGGCGATGTCGGCTTGAGCATGGCGCTGGGGAAACCCTTCGACCTGATCGTTCTGGACATCATGCTTCCGGGGTTGGATGGACTCGAGGTGTGTCGGCGCCTGCGGGTCCGGCAGACGTATACTCCGGTGCTCATCGTGTCCGCGCGGACGAGTGAGATCGATAAGGTGCTCGGGCTGGAGATGGGCGCCGATGATTACCTGACCAAGCCCTACAGCGCGGCGGAGCTGGTGGCCCGCGTGAGGTCGATTTTCCGGCGCGTGGATGCACTGTCCGGGCAGGGCGGGACTGTCCATGAGCCGCTGCGCATCGGTGACGCGCTCACCATCGATCCGGGGTCCCGCGAAGTGACGGTGCGGGGAAAACCGGTGGTGCTGACACAGAAGGAGTACGATCTGCTGCTGCTGTTTGCGCACAATCCAGGACGCGTGTACAGCCGCTCCCAGCTTCTCGATGCGGTATGGGGCTACAGTCACGACGGCTACGACCACGCGGTGGAGTGCCACATCAACCGACTGCGCGCCAAGATCGAGGACGACCCTTCAAGGCCGAGGCTCCTGCTGACCGTTTGGGGTGTCGGCTACAAGTTCTCCTCTGCCGATTGACGATCGAGGTACCGTAATGAGTGCATCCCTCTTGGGCGCCGGATCGCGAACGGGCGGCGGCCGAACGTGGCGGGCGAGGCCAATTGGGAGGATTGGTTCATGCTTGCGCAGCTCGGGCGAACGGGGACGAGCGGCGCGGCCGCCCGGGGCTGCGGCATCTGCTGAGGCTCGGATGGCTGGATGGCGCGAATGTCGAGTGTGCGGTGGTGAGCGAGGCGCTGGAAGTTCGCCGACGTTCGATAGTGCGCACAGGGTGTGAGAATCATGGCGACAGGTAAGCACTTGCGAAAATGTTCTACGATGGCCGCCCGGGAGCCGCTCTCGATGGATCCCCTCGGGAAGGGAATGCGCTGTTGGGTGCGACCCGGTGAAGGATATGCCCTGCAGGAGCTCAAAGGCGCTCAGCGGCACCCGCAGGGCGCCTTCGGCGCGGATGGCCGCCAGTCCGATGTGCGGACGGTGCACGAGTTCGTGGGCCTGGCCGTGCATGACCTCACCCAGCCGGTGCAGGCGCTCGAGCTTGCGATCGAGGACATCGATCGCACGATAGGCGCCGGGAGGGCCGGCGGGAGCGTGGCGGTTGCCCGTGTCTCCGTGGCTCGCATGCGGGAGCTGCTCAGGATGCTGCTGGAGATCTGCCGCATCGAAACGGGCGCGGGCTGCATCGAGGAGCAGCCGTTGCAGATTTCGGAGATGTTCGAGTATCTCGAGCGACAATTCAGCCCTGGAGCCCGCGCAAAGGGACTTGCTTTTCGATGCGAGCCGGCATGGCATGTCGTGCAAACCGATGCGCTCCTGCTGCGCAGCATGCTGGCCAATCTGGTGAGCAATGCGATCCGCTATACGCCCAAGGGAGAAGTGCGGCTGCGTGCGCACATGCTTTCAGGAGGGGCGCTCTGCCTGGAGGTGTCCGACACCGGCATCGGCATCGCGAGCGTGGATCGCAAGAGGATCTTTGAGGATTTCCGCCGCCTCGATGCGGGGCGTCAGGCGACGCGGGACGGCTTCGGGCTCGGGCTTGGCATCGTGCGGCGAGTCTCGCGCGTCCTGGGTCTGCCGGTCGCCGTGCAGTCGTCCCTCGGGCGGGGTTCCACGTTCCGTGTCAAGATCCCGCCGAGCAAGGTGCTCGCCGCCTCGTAGGCTGGCGGTGTGCCGGGGATCGGCGCGGATGCAACCCTTCATTGATCCGGCCGGAAGGTTTCAGCTGCGCGCTGGGTCGGGGCAAGCCCCCCCCGCTCGAGGTGAGGAAATCCAACCAAGGGGAGGGGTGCGGCTCGCGAGGATGCTTGAATCTTCGCCTGTGTTGTATCGAGGTTGGCCAACCCCCTCCATCGAGGTGAGGAACTCCGTCCAAGAGAGGGGTGCGCGGTGCCGCTCGGGCGCGGCGGCCCGGCCCCCCAAGCGCTACAACGCCCGCAGGCGCTCCAGGTACTGCTGCTCGTCGGGCACGCGGCCGAAGCGCTGGGCCTCCCAAAGCGCCTCGGCCAGCGGCTCGATCATGGCGTGCTCGGCGGCATGCGCATCGCCGAGACGCCGGCACAGCGCCGCATGGATGCCGGCGATGCCGGCGGGGCGGTCGGTGGCGACTTGCTCGCGGATCGCAAGATGAAGCCCCAGGTGCAGGAAGGGATTCTCGCGCCCGCCCTCGGGCGTGAACTCCTGCGCCAGCGCCTGCGGGGATTCGAGCATCGGGGCGTACTCGGTGTGCTCGGCGATCACCGCGGCAATCTGGGCCTCGAGAGGCTCGAGCGGCGCGCCGGCGCGGAATCTGCGCCAGGCTTCCCAGTACATCCGGCGCAGCTGCTCGCGGTTCTGATCGGCGAAGAAGGGCATGGGTTCAGCCGGTGGCCGACCGGCGCTTCCTGGGGCGGCGCTTCGCCGCCGGAGCGCCCGCGCGGGCGTGAGGCCTTGGGAGGCTCCCTGGCGGCCGGTGCTCCTTCCCGGCATCCGGTTGGGTCTTGTGAGGATACTCGCAAAGATCCGCGATGAGGCATTTCGGGCAGTCGGGAGCGCGGGCGGTGCACACGTAGCGTCCGTGCAGCAGCAGCCAGTGGTGGGCATCGCGCCTGAACGGCTCCGGGGTGTTCGCCACGAGAGCCTGCTCGACGGCGAGCGGGGTCTTACCCGGAGCAAGTCCGGTGCGGTTGGCGACGCGGAAGATGTGGGTATCGACCGCGATCGCATCTTCCCCGAAGACGATATTGAGGAGGATGCTGGCGGTCTTGCGCCCCACTCCGGGCAGCGCTTCGAGGGAGGCCCGATCCGAGGGCACCTGGCCGCCGTGGCGCTCCAGGAGCTGCCGGCACAGGCCGATCAGGTTCTGCGACTTGGCGTTGTAGAGCCCGATGGATCTGAGGTAGGGCTTCACGCCCTCGACTCCGAGGGCGAGCATGGCTTGCGGTGTGGCGGCGAGGGCAAAGAGCTTGCGGGTCGCCGCATTGACGCTTTTATCCGTCGTATGGGCCGAGAGCATGACCGCCACCAGCAGCTCAAAGGGGCTCGAGTACTCGAGCTCGCTGCGCGGGTGGGGGTTGGCGGCCTGCAGGCGGCGGTAGAGGGCGCGGCGGGTGGCGGGGTGCACGGGCATGTGCGGCTGTTCAGGTTATGGGTGAGTTGGGGCCTGGCGTTTACGGGAGGCCAGCAGCCCCGCTCGCTCCTCGGCACGTCGGGCGATGCGAGCGTTGTGGGCGGCGAATCGCCGCCGGTTCGCGCCGGGCTCGGGCGCCGGCGGGGTTTCGGGGGTCGGCGGGCGCGGAGCCATGACGATGCAGTCGACGGGGCAGGGAGCGATGCACAGCTCGCAGCCGGTGCACAGCGCCATGAGGACCGTGTGCAGGTGTTTGCGCGAGCCGAGGATGGCATCGACGGGGCAGGGCGGCAGGCACTTGGCGCAGCCGATGCACGCGTCCTCGTCGATCAGGGCGACGAGCGGCGGCCCCTCCACGCCATGGACGGGGTTGAGGGGCAGCGGCTCGCGGTGCAGGAGCCTGGCCAGCGCGCCGATGGTCGCAGTGCCGCCCGGCGGGCACTGATTGATTCCGGCCTCGCCGCGGAGCATCGCCTCGGCATAGGGCCGGCAGCCCGGGTAGCCGCAGCGTGTGCACTGGGTCTGCGGCAGCAGCGCGTCGATGTCGTCGGCGCTTGGCATGAGCCTGTCAGCTGATCCGCATCCCCGGGGTCGCGCCGGAGTCGGGCGAGAGCAGGAACGGACCGCCGGCCTCGCCGCTCGCCGCGAGCACCATGCCCTCGGAGATGCCGAATTTCATCTTGCGCGGCGCGAGGTTGGCCACCATCACCGTGAGGCGTCCCACGAGCGCGGCAGGGTCATAGGCGGCCTTGATCCCGGCGAATACGGTGCGGGTTTCCTCACCGAGGTCGAGGGTCAGCTTCAGCAGCTTGTCGGCCCCGGCGACTTGCTCCGCGGCCGCGATGCGCGCCACGCGCAGGTCGACCTTTTTGAACTCATCGATGGAGAGGGTTGCCGGAGCCTGCGCGGGCGCCGCCGGGCCCTTGGCCGCCCCCGGTACGGCGCTTGCCGGGGACGGCGGCGCGGCCTGGCTGGCACTCGCTCCTTTCTCCCGCGGTACGCTCTCGGCGCCAGCCGTGGCCGGGAGCTCGAACAGCGCATCGAGCTGTTTGGCATCGACGCGGGTCATGAGGTGCCTGTAGGGCTGGATGATGTGTCCGGCGGGAAAAAACGAGTGCTGCCCCCATGCCATATGCCCATCCGGAAGATTCAGGAAATCCTGGACCTTGGCGGCCGTCTCGGGCATCACCGGCTTCAGGAGCACCGTGACGTACCAGAACATGGCGAGTGCCGTGGAGCAGATCTGCTGCACCTCGTGGTGCTCGGTCGCCACTTTCGCCTTGTCCCAAGGGCGGTGCTCGTCGATGTAGCGGTTTATCTCATCGAGAAAGCCGCCAATTTCCCTGAGCGCCTTGCCGAATTCCCGCTCGGCGTAGAGCAGACCGACCCGAGACCAGCATTCTTCCCTCGATTGGAGCCTGCTCAGGAGTGACCGGCCACCCCGGTGTGATTCCCCCGACAGCCGCCCCGCAAACAGCCTGGTAATGAACGGCGCACAGCGACTGGCGATGTTGACGTACTTGCCGATGAGGTCGCTGTTGATCCGCGCCAGGAAGTCATCGGGGTTGAAGTCGAGGTCCTCGACATTGGCATTGAGCTTGGCGGCGATGTAGTAGCGCAGCCACTCCGGATTCATGCCGATCTCGAGGTAGCGCAGCGGGCTGATCCCGGTGCCGCGCGACTTGGACATCTTCTCCCCGGAGACGGTGATGAAGCCGTGCACGTGGATGTTGTCGGGAACCCTGTAGGGGGGGCCGGCGAACTTCAGCATCGCCGGCCAGAACAGCGTGTGGAAGTAGATGATGTCCTTGCCGATGAAGTGGATCTGCCGGGTGTCCGGATCGGTGAGGAAGGCCTCGAAGCTGCGCGGCTCGCCGTTTGCCCTCGCCTTGCCGCTGTCGAAGTAGCTCTTGAGCGAGGCGAGGTAGCCGATGGGGGCGTCCAGCCACACGTAGAAGTACTTCCCGGGCGCATCCGGGATGGGAATGCCGAAGTAGGGGGCATCGCGCGAGATGTCCCAGTCCGAGAGCGCCTGATCTCCCTTGCCGGAGAGCCATTCACGCGCCTTGTTGGCGACCTGGGGTTGCACGTGGCCGGGCTGCCCCAGCCACTCGTGCAGGAACGCGACGCAGCGCGGCTCGGAGAGCCGGAAGAAGAAGTGATCCGAGGTCCGGAGCACGGGCTTCGCGCCGGTGAGGGTCGAGTACGGCTCGATGAGGTCCGTCGGGGAGTAGACGCTGCTGCAGACCTCGCACGCATCCCCGTACTGGTCCTTGGAGTGGCACTTGGGGCACTCTCCCTTGATGTATCGGTCGGCAAGAAACATGCCCTTGACCGGGTCGTAGAACTGCTCGACCGGCTTCGAGTCAATGAGCCCCTCGGCCTTCAGGCGCCGGTACACGTCCTGGGACAGTGCAACGTTCTCGGGCGAGTCGGTCGAGTGCCAGTGATCGAAACCGATGTGAAAGCCCTCGAGATAGCGGGGCCGGCCGGCGGCGATGCGCGCGATGAGCTCCTCAGGGCTCACGCCTTCGGCCTCGGCCTTGAGCATGATGGGCGCGCCATGCGCATCGTCCGCCCCCACGAAGTGCACCCGGTGACCCTGCATGCGCTGGAAGCGCACCCAGATATCGGCCTGGATGTACTCCATGATGTGCCCGATGTGAAACGGCCCGTTCGCGTAGGGCAGGGCGGTGGTGACAAAGAAAGTCTCGATCATCCGCGAAGTCTACCGGGTGAGCGGCGGCCTAGACAGCCCGGGTGTGCGCGCCCCGGCGCGACGCGGCCGCTCGGCGGATGTCTAGGCCCCGCCCCTGAGCGCCTCGAAGCGCCCCTTGTTGATGGCCTTCTGGTAGGCCTCCTCCGCGCTCACCTGCTTCTGCTCGAGCAGCTGTTGGATGGCGCTGTCCATGGTGCGCATGCCGAACTGGGAGCCGGACTGCATGGTGTTCTCGAGCTGATCGAGCTTGCCCTGGCGGATGAGGCTCGCCGCCGCCGGGGTATTGATGAGGATCTCGAGCGCCGCCACCCGGCCCTGCCCGTCGGCGCGCCGCAGCAGCTGCTGCGAGACCACGCCGCGCAGCGACGTAGAGAGCATCCCGCGCACGTGCGACTGCTTGTCCGAGGGGAAGACGTTGACCATGCGGTCCACGGTCTGGGCCGCCCCGTTGGTATGCAGCGTGCCCATGACGAGGATTCCGGTCTCGGCGGCGGTCACCGCGATGCTCATCGTCTCGAGGTCGCGCAGCTCCCCGACCAGGATCACATCCGGGTCCTCGCGCAGGGCCGAGTGCAGCGCCGCGGCAAAGCTCGGGCTGTGCACGCCGATCTCGCGCTGGCTCATCAGGCAGCTCCTCCTCTGGTGCACGAACTCGATCGGGTCCTCGATGGTGAGGATGTGGCCCTTCTCCCGCGTATTGATGTCGTCGATCATCGCCGCGAGCGTGGTCGACTTGCCCGAGCCGGTCTTGCCGGTGACCAGCACCAGGCCGTTGCTGGCCAGGCAGAGCCTGCGCACCGCATCGGGCATGTCGAGCTCATCGAGGGTGAGCGCCTTCGAGGGGATGGCGCGCAGCACCGCCCCCATGCCGTTCAGCTGGCGCATCACGTTGACGCGGAAGCGGCCGACCTCCGGGATGGTATAGGCGAAGTCGGCCCCGTCCTTCGACTCGAAGCGCTCGGCGGCCGCCTTCGGCATGATCTCGTGGAGGGCCTGCTTGACGAACTCCTGGCCGAGCCTCTGCTCCGTGAGCGGCAGGAGCTCTCCGTACAGGCGGATGCGCGGCGGTTCCCCGGCGATGAAATGCAGGTCCGAGCCGCGCCGCTTGAGCACCTCGAGCAGGAAGGCGTCGATGCTGGCCATCGGGAGCCTTACCCGCCCGGCGCCGCCGCGGCCTCGATCTTCGGCAGCAGGGAGGCGTCGGTGACGTATTTCTGAAAGGGACGCTTGTCGGTGGCGTAGCTGTAGGCGTGCTCCGGATCGACTTCCCGGGCGGCGATGGCCGCGAGCAGCGCCTGGTCGAGCAGTTGCATGCCGAGGTCCCGATTGGTCTGCACCAGGCTCGGGATCTGGAAGGACTGCTCCATCTGGATCAGCTTGGCGATCGCGCGGGTCATGATCATCACCTCGCACACGGCCCGCCGCCCGTGGGTGTCGGGCGTCTTCACCAGTACCTGGGTCACCACGGCGAGCAGGCTCTGCGCGAGGAAGCTCTTGGTCTGCTCGCGCTGCTCGATCGGCAGCGCATCGATGATGCGGTCGACGGTCTTCACGGCGCTGGTGGTGTGCAGGGTGCCGAGCACGAGGTGGCCGGTCTCGGCGGCGGTCATGGCCATGGAGATCGTTTCGGCGTCGCGCATCTCGCCGACCAGGATCACATCCGGATCCTCGCGCATGGCCGCCCGCACGCCTTCCGCGAAGCTCGGGATGTGGGTGCCGAGCTCGCGCTGGATGACCTGGCTCATCTTGCTCGGGTGCACGACCTCGATCGGATCCTCCAGGGTGATGATGTTGAGTTTGCGGGCCTGGTTCAGGTGGTCGATCATCGCCGCGAGCGTGGTCGACTTGCCCGTGCCGGTCGCCCCCGTCACCAGGATCATCCCCTGGTGATGGTCGCAGAGCCTCTCGATCACCGGCGGCAGGCCCATCTGCGCGAGCGTCGGCACCTGCGAGGGAATGGTGCGGAAGGTCGCGCCGATGCCGGTGTCCTTGCGGAAGACATTGACGCGGAAGCGGGCCCCCTCGGCCGAGACGTACGAAAAATCCAGATCATTGCCGGCGGAGAAGCGCTGCGACTGCGAGGGCGTGAGGATCTCCATCACGTAGCCTTCCAGCTCCGCGGCGCGCAGGTCCCGGAACTTGATCGGCAGCAGATCGCCGTGCATGCGCAGCATCGGGGGCACCCCGACCGCGAGATGCACGTCCGAGCAGCCTTGCTGCACGCCGAGCTTCAAGAACGCATCGATACGGGCCAAAAGGCGCCCTCCTGCCTGGTCGAGGCCGTACTTTGGCGCGCGGGCCCTCGGGAAATCAACCGTTTGCGCGTGGAAATTTGAGCTGGCACACGTTGGCTGACCCGGGGGCGGCCGGTACGCTCAGGCGTTGCGCTGGTATTTCTCGAGCGCCACGCGCATATCGTCCATGCTCTGGAACCGCTTGGCCTTGTCGACCGCCATGGCGCGCATGACCACCTCCGAGAGCCCGCGCGGGAGGGAGGAATTGAGCTCCTGCGGGGGACGGGCCTTGCCCTGCACGTGCTGGTACATCACCGACATGTGGTCCCCTCGCGAATAGGGCGGAGTGCCGGTCACCATCTCGTAGAGGATCACGCCCAGGGCGTAGATATCGGCCCGCTCATCGACCCGCTTGCCGAGGATCTGCTCGGGCGCCATATATTTGGGCGAGCCGATGACGTAGCCGGTGCGGGTCAGCTGGGTCTCGCTCTCGCGCTGCGCGGCGGCCACTCCGAAGTCCACGATCTTGAGCAGTCCCTCCTGGTTGATCAGCACGTTCGCGGGCTTCAGATCCCGGTGCACGATGCCCACACGATGCGCGACCGCCATGCCGGTGCAGATGTCGCCGCCGAACTGAAGCGCGCGCCTGAGCTCGAGCGGCTTCTCCCCGGTGATCTCGCCGCCGAGGGTGTGCGAGGGGAAATACTCCATCGAGATCGCATAGTTTCCCTGGATATAGAGGAAATCGTAGATGCGGATGACGTTTTGGTGTGTGATCTTGCGGGAGTAGCGCAGCTCGTGGACGAAGCGCTTCATGACCTCCTCGTCCGTCGCCACGTTGGGGTTGAGGAACTTCAGGATCAGCCGCTCATCGACCACCGTGTCCTCCATCAGCAGCACGGTGCCGAAGGCGCCCTTGCCGATGCGCTCGAGGTACTTGTAGCGGCCCTCGAGGATGTCGCCGCTCTTGAGCGTCTGGATATCGAGCCGGGCGGTTTCCTTCGGCTCCGCCCGGGCCGGCGCTGCGGCCGCCGGAGGGGGCAGGGGGGACTGGGGCAGGACGATCTCCGCGGTCGCCGGTGCGGCCGCGAGGCGCCGCTCGAGATCGGCGAGCGCCGCTTCGGCGGCGCGGGCGATGGTCTGGTCGGGCGCGGCGGCCTGGGCCTTGAGCTGGTTGCGCACCGGCTCGGCACCGCCTGCATCGGCGAGAGCGGCGAGGGCCTGCATGGCCTCGATCCGCACTTCCCGCTCGGGCCTGCCGAGCAGCGGGATCAAGGTGTCGGCGAGCTGCGCATCGCCGAGCCGGCCGAGGGCGCGCACCACGATGGGCATGGCCTTGGTCTTGCCCTCCCTCAGCATCTCGAGCAGCCGGGGCACGGCGCGCTTGCTGCCGATCTCGGCGAGCGCATCGACCGCGCGCTCGCTCACCCACCAGTCGGAGTCGCGGGTCGCCTGGATGAGCGAGTCGATGGCGCGCTCGTCCTTGGTCTGGTTGAGGATCTCGATGGCGGCGCGGCGGATGTCCTGCTCCGGGTCCCGCACGAGCTGCAGCACCGCATCGATCACTCGCGGTCCGCCGATCTTGCCGAGCGCATCCGCCGCCCGCGAGCGCACCCACCAGTCGCTGTCCTTCAGCGCCGCGAGCAGATGCTTCACCGATTTGGCGTCCCCCACCTCGTTCAGCACCTCGACCGCGGCCCGCCGGGCGCTTTCGTTCTCGTCCTTGAGCACCGCGATCAGGTAGCGGATGGTGTCCGGATCATTGGCTTTGATGACGACATCGACAGCCTTGTTCTGCACGTCGATCTCGGGATCCTTCAGCAGCTCGCAGACTCTCTCGACGTCGATCGCCCCGTCCATGCGCTGCAGCGCCGACAGCGTCGCGCCGCGAATCAGTTTGTTGGGGTCGCCGAGCAGGCTCTGCAGCGCGGTGTGCACCTCCGGTGTGCTGAAGCGCGCGAGGACATTGATGATGTGCACGCGCGCTATCGGGTCCTTGCCGTGCAGGCGCTGGGTGAGCTCCGCGAGCGTGGTGGGGCCGGTGAGCTCGCCGATGATGCGAAACAGCGCGGCTTTCTCGTTCGGCTCCTGGGTGTAGGCGGCGTTCAGGAGCTCGCGCACCGTGAAGCGCGACTTGTGCGCGGCGATGACCTCCAGGAGCTTCGCCTTGGCGATCCCCGGGGTCGAGAGCGCATCGAGCAGCAGGTTGGGCGGGAAGTTGCGGCTGCTGGTGAGCGCCCAGGCGATGCCCGCGATCACCCGAGGACTGCCCTCGACCAGTCCCTGCATGAACTGGGGGAGGGTCTTGGGACTCACCAGATGCGCGAGGACCTCAACCAGGGCGAGCGTGGCGTTCTTGTCGGCCTCGGGCAGCGTCGCGAGGATCGGGCCGATCGCGCCCGGCCCCAGCTCCTTGAGGCGCGCGACGGATTTTTGGGTGTCGGCGCTCGCCGGGTCCGCCGAGGACCGGATACCGGTGATCAGCCGGTCGGCGCGCACATTGGTTAAAAAGCTCATCAGCCTGTCTGCCGAGGCACTCCACTGCTCCCCCTGTCCGCCCCGCTTCGTTGCGTCCCGGTGCCGCTCGAATGACGCGGATCGCTACCAGCTCACCGGGGCCGCGAATTCTAGGGACTGCGCGGGAGACGCTCGATGGCAGTATGCCACAGGCCGGCGGCTCGCCGCTCTTGCATGGCGCACATCCCATGCACGCTGTCTCCCGAGCCTCTAGAATACCCTCCCCTATCTTCCCGCTGTGCCGCGATTCTCCCATGGCCGACGATCCCACCCTGGATGCCCTGCGCTCGACGATCGAATCGTACGTCGATCCATATCTTCATCAGACGCTGCGCGAGGCCGGCGCGCTCAAGGAGCTGTCCGCCTCGCAGGGCGGGTACAGGGCGCGTATCGGGGTGGGGTACCCTGTGGGAGGCTATGAGGAGGAGCTCGCCGCGGCGCTGACGGCGCACGTGGCCGCGGCGGGGCTCACCACCGGCCCCCTCGAGGTGCAGGTGCAGTCGCAGATCCGCGCTCACGCCGTACAGAAGCCGCTGCAGCCGATCGGGCAGATCAAGAACATCGTGGCGGTGGCCTCGGGCAAGGGCGGGGTGGGCAAGTCCACCGTGGCGGTGAATCTCGCTCTCGCCTGGGCCCAACAGGGGGCTCGCGTCGGGGTGCTCGATGCGGACATCTACGGGCCGAGCCAGCCGCTGATGCTCGGCCTCTCGGGCGAGAAGCCCGTCTCCCCCGACGGCAAGCACATCGAGCCGCTCAAGAAGCACGGGGTGGAGGCGATGTCCATCGGCTTCCTGGTCGATTCCGATCAGCCGATGGTGTGGCGGGGCCCCATGGTCACCCAGGCGCTGAGTCAGCTGCTGTCCCAGACCCGCTGGGGCGAGCTCGACTATCTCGTCATCGACATGCCGCCGGGCACCGGGGATATTCAGCTGACGCTCGCCCAGCGCGTGCCCGTGGCCGGCGCCGTGATCGTCACAACCCCCCAGGACATCGCGCTGTCGGATGCCAGCAAGGGCCTGAAGATGTTCGAGAAGGTCTCGGTACCCGTTCTCGGCATCGTGGAGAACATGAGTGTGCACGTGTGCTCGCAATGCGGACACATCGAGCACATCTTCGGCGAAGGCGGCGGCGCGCGCATGGCCGCCCAGTACGGCATGAGGCTGCTCGGGGAGCTGCCGCTCGATGTGCGCATCCGGGAGGAGGCCGACGGCGGGCAGCCCACGGTGATCGCGGCTCCCGGCTCGCCCCGCGCCAAGGCGTATGTCGAGATGGCTCGCCACACGGCCGGGGCGCTTGCGGTGCGGCCCCTGGACCACAGCAGCGCGTTTCCCAAGATCGTCGTTGAGAAGAAGTGAGGGGCCCGTGGCCGCGGTCCTCGCCGCGGCTCCTCTGACGGGTAACACTGCGTAATTCCGTGCTGCGTCATTTGCGCGCAATTCCAACGTGGATGGCGGTGTTCGCGGATGTCTTGTCTTCCGAGAGGATGATTGCCCGATGAGCATCAAATCCGACCACTGGATCCGCCGCATGGCGCGCGAGCACGGCATGATCGAGCCGTTCGAGGCCGAGCAGGTGCGCTACGTCGACGGCCAGAAGATCGTCTCCTACGGAACCTCGAGCTACGGCTACGACGTGCGCTGTGCCGATGAGTTCAAGATCTTCACGAACATCAATTCCACCATCGTCGATCCGAAGGGCTTCGACGAGAAGAGCTTCGTGGACATCAAGTCCGGTGTGTGCGTGATTCCGCCGAACTCCTTCGCGCTGGCGCGCACGGTGGAGTATTTCCGTGTCCCTCGCAGTGTGCTCGTGGTCACGCTCGGCAAGTCCACGTACGCCAGGTGTTTCCGCGGGGATACTCGCGTGGCACTGGTGGATGGCTCCGCGCCGACACTCGAGGACATGGCGCGCCGCCACGATGCCGGTGAGCGTTTCCGGGGCTACAGCATCGGGCCGGACGGCCGGCTGCTCGTGTCCCGGCTCGATGCGCCCCGATTCATCGGGCGCGACTCGCTGCTCGAGATCGAGCTCGACGGCGGGGAGCGCATCCGCTCCACGGCGGATCATCAGTTCATGCGGCGCGATGGCCGAATGGCGCAAGCGCACACCCTGCGCCCGGGCGAGGCGCTCATGCCGCTGTACCGCGATCTCACCAGGGGCTATGAGACCGTCTATCAGCCGTGCGATGGCTACCTGTACGCCACGGATCGTCTCGCCGGGGAGTGCGATCTCAGGCACGGGACGGATGAGCGCGTGCCGGGCGCCCAACGCCGCCTCCCGGATCTCGAGCGCCGCAGCAACCCGATTCACGGCGCTCCGGCGTATCGCAATCACAAGGTCGCGGCGATCCGGGAGTTGCCCGGCGAGCACGATGTCTATTGCCTCACGGTGCCCGAAGCCGGCAACTTCGCCCTTCACGCGGGCGTCTTCGTCCACAATTGCGGCATCATCGTGAACGTGACGCCCCTGGAGCCGGAGTGGGAAGGGCACGTCACGCTGGAGTTTTCCAACACCACGCCCCTGCCGGCGAAGATCTATGCCAACGAGGGCGTGGCCCAGATGCTGTTCTTCGAGTCGGATGAGGTGTGCGCGACCTCCTACCGGGATCGCGGCGGCAAGTACCAGGGGCAGCGGGGCGTGACGCTGCCGAAGACCTGAGCGGCGCGCCGCTGCGGCGCTGCCCGAGTCCGGGATCGGGCGGCGGCTACTTCTTCTTGAACGACAGGATGTTGAGCGAGAACAGCACGTCCCCGCTGCGGCGCTGCTCGAGGCGCGCCGGCAGATAATCGAGCGAGGGGGCGAGCCACATGTAGGTGGTGCGGCGCGCCTTGGCGTGGTGGCTGGTGTAGAGGAGGGTGTGCAGCCGGCCGAGAGGGGTGTGGAGCGTCGCCTCGCCGCGGTGCATGAACTGAAACCGATTGATCACGTCCGTGTTGAGCATCCAGAAGCTCGACGGTGGTTTGCCGGCGAGGAACGCCATCATCAGCGCGATCTGCACCGAGCCGGGATCCTGTGTGCCGGGCTCGAGCTTCAGGGCGAGGGGCTTGCCCTTGGCGGTGCCGGTGAGGCGTCCGCGCGTCCAGTCGAAGGTCACGCGCTCGGCCGGCCCGTGGCCCTCGGCCTCGAAGCGTAAGGGCCGGACCACCCCGTCCGAGACCGTGAAGCGGCTTTCCTGGCGGATGGCCTGATGGAAGAACAGCCGAAACAGTCCTGTCGCGTGATCGATCGAGGTGTACCGGTAGTTCCCCGGTGAGCTCTCGGTCAGCGTCAGCGTCGAGGTGCCGGCGGTGATGCCATGCCAGGCAATGGAGTAGGTCGCCACGAAGGTCGCAGGCGAGACGGGTGCGGGGGCGGCGGCTGCACCGTACATCGTGGCCGAGGCGGCGAGCAATACCGCAAGAGCGAGGGCCCCGCGCCGCGAGGCGTCAATTCCGATCCGCACTGAAATCCTCCACCAGCGGCTCATCGAGCGGGCGGCCATCGAGCCATGGGCGCTCCTGCCGCCAGACGAGCCGCCCGTCCGCCAGCCACCCGATGACGCGAGGATAGATGATGTGCTCGGTCGCCTGAACCCGCGCTGACAGGCTCTCCTCGGTCTCCCCGGGATTCACCTCGATCCTCGACTGCAGCACCAGCGGGCCGCCGTCGAGCTCCCGGGTGACGAAGTGCACGCTCGCGCCATGCTTGCGCTCGCCGGCCTCGAGCACCCTGCGGTGGGTGTGGAGTCCGGTGTATTTCGGCAGCAGCGAGGGGTGAATGTTGAGGATGCGTCCGGCGCGGGCGGCGACGAATTGCGGGGAAAGAATGCGCATGAAGCCCGCGAGCACGATGACGTCGGCCGTTGCTGCGGCGAGGACAGAATCGACCGCGTGCTCGAAAGCCGGCCGCTGCGTCGGTCCCTGCCAGGGGATGAGGTGGGTATCGATGCCCAGCGCCCGTGCGCTGTGCAGGCCCGCGGCACCGGGCCGGTCGCAGAGGACCGCGACCACGCGCGCGTTGAGACGGCCCTCGCGGCACTGGCGCGCGATCGCCTCCATGTTCGAGCCCCGGCCCGAGATCAGGATCCCGAGGCGCAGGGGTGGACGGCTCACTCGATCACGACGCCGTGCGTCCCGGGGCGGATCTCGCCGATGATGCGGGCGCTCTGCCCGCGAGCGGCGAGGAATTCCACCGCCTGTCCGGCGTGCTGCGCCGGCACGAGCACCACCATGCCGATGCCGCAGTTGAAGGTACGGTACATCTCCGCCGGATCGATGTTGCCGGTCCGGCGGATCCATTCGAACACCGGATCGTCCGGCCAGCGGCGGCGCTCGAGCGCGGCCGTCAGCCCTTCCGGCAGCACGCGCGGGATGTTGTCCGTCAACCCTCCGCCCGTGATGTGCGCCAGCCCGTGCACCGGCAGCGTGCGCGCCAGCGCCAGCAGCGGCTTCACATAAATCCGGGTGGGAGCGAGCAGGCGCTCGAACAGCGGCTTGCCCTCGAGGATGGTGCGCTCATCGGCGCCGCTCGAGTCGATGAGCCGGCGGATGAGGGAGTAGCCGTTCGAGTGCGGACCGGAGGAGGCGAGGCCGATCACGGCATCTCCGGGGCGCGTGGCGCTGCCGTCAATGATGGCGTCCCGTTCCACCACCCCCACGCAGAAGCCGGCGAGGTCGTAATCCTCACCGTGATACATCCCGGGCATCTCGGCGGTCTCGCCGCCGACCAGCGCGGCGCCGGCCTGAGCGCAGCCCTCCACGATGCCGCGGATCACGGCCTCGGCCACATCGACCCGCAGCTTGCCCGTGGCGTAGTAGTCGAGGAAGAAGAGCGGCTCGGCACCCTGCACCACGACGTCATTGACACACATCGCGACCAGATCGATTCCGATGGTGTCGTGCCGGCCGGTATCGATGGCCAGGCGCAGCTTGGTGCCGACGCCGTCGGTGCCGGAGACCAGCACCGGGCGCCGGTAGCCGCCGGGCAGCTCGACCAGAGCGCCGAAGCCGCCGATGCCCGCCAGCACCTCGGGCCGGTGGGTGCGGGCCACGTGCGGCTTGATGCGCTCGACCAGCGCGTCACCGGCGTCGATATCGACACCTGCGTCGCGGTATGTCATGCCGGGGCCTGTTTTCCCGTCTGTCATGAAGTTGCCTAGTTGGGAGCCTGATGTCCGAAAGCAAGCCCGGCCGGCACAGGCGTCACGCCTGGCCGGCTGATCGGAACAACCGATGGACTGGCCGCACGAAGCGCCGCAGCGACCCCGGGCCAGTCCGCCCGGGGCGGCCGCCGTGCGGCGCGCGCGCGTATGATATTGTACATTCCGTTCCGCGCCGTGGCGCGCTGCAGACAATCATTCGGATGGCAGCCTGCAAGACCACCCTCTTTCACATCCGGCGGGCACTGCTGGGGCTCGTGTGCGTGATGGTGCCGCTCACGAGCTGGGCGACCCGCCGCGTTCCGGTGTTCCTGGTCGACGTCGCCGGTCGATCGGCGCCGGCGCTGCACCAGGCCATGCGCGCCGCTTTGGTGCGCGCCACCGGCCGGTCGCAGTCGGCGACGGACCCGGCGTTCGCCACCCTGGTGGCCCAAGCGTCGCAGTACGTGGTGAATTACCAGCGCGGACCGCAGGGTGAGCTGCAGGTGGCGTTTGACGGCGCCGCAGTCGATCGAGTCATCACCAGCCTGGGTCACAGCGTCTGGAGTGCCGATCGGCCCTTCACGCTCGTCGTGCTCAACCCCATGCCGGATCAGGCCGATTACCAGGCCGATCACGCCGCCATCGGGCAGGCTGCCGAGGCCCTCGGCCTGCCGATCAGCATCATGCCGCTGCCGGTCATGGATGCGAGCGGCCGGCTGCTGCCGCGGGAGGCCCTGCTGCAGCTCGTGCATCGCTTCGGGGCCGAGCAGTTGCTGGTCGGCCAGCCGCCGGCTGCCCCGGCCGGATCCTTCTCCGGCCCGGGCGCGGCCGGCGTTTCCGGGGCGCCGGAGCCGCCCCAGACCCTGGCGGCACCGGTCGCCGCGGTACCCTCCACTGCGCCCGCGGGCGGCAATGCCGGATCGGCGGCCGCTGCGCCGCAGTGGCGGTGGACTCTGGTCACGCCTTTCATGGACCGCAGCTTCACAGGATCGGTGACCGCCGGGATAGAGGACACGGTGGCTCTGCTCGCGCCCCCGCCCACTTCGGCCGCCGATCGCTCCGGCGAGGCTCGGGTGTGGATCGAGGACGTGTCGACCCTGGCCGATTACGCCCACATCGAGGTGATGCTAGCGGCCATTCCGGGCGTGAGCCGGGCCAACGTCAGCGAGGTCCAGGGCCGCACGGCCGTGTTCGAACTGCAGGCACGCGGCGGCAGCGCCACCATTGCCCGCATGCTGGCGGGCTCGCCGCATTTCGCGCGCGTGCGCTCTGCGAGCGGCTCTCTCATCTACCGCTACCGGCCGGGGGCGCTTTCAGCGCCGCCTGCGAGCTTTCCTGTGACAGCACCTCCCATGAGCCGGACACCCTCATCGGCAATGCGCTGAGCCGTGCGCCACATCCCCAACCTCATCTGTCTGGTCCGCCTGGTGCTGATCTGGCCGGTGGTGAGGCTGCTGCACACCGGTCGCTACGAGCTGGCGCTCACCTTGTTCGTGATCGCCGCCCTCTCCGATGGCCTCGACGGCTTCCTCGCCAAGCGCTATCACTGGGTGTCCGACCTCGGCAAGGTGCTCGACCCGGCGGCGGACAAGCTGCTGCTGGTGAGCGTGTTCGTGGAGTCGGCCTGGCTGCAGCTCGTGCCCTGGTGGGTGACCGCCGCCGCGGTGGCGCGCGATGTCATGATCGGGCTCGGGGCGCTCATTTATCGACTCTGGTTCGGGCCGCTCAACGGACGCCCGACCTTGATCAGCAAGATCAACACGGCGGCCCAGCTGCTGTATCTGGCGCTGGTGATGTTCGGGGCCGCCTTTTTGTTCCCGCCGCCCGGGGTGCTGCGGGCGCTGGCCTGCATCGTGGTGGTGACCACCGCCCTGTCCGGGCTGAAGTACCTCTCGACCTTCACCCGCCGTGCGTGGTCGGCGCCGGCGCGGGCGGCCTGAGGAGGCGCATGCATCAGCTGCCGCTCGGGGTGCGCCTCGCGGACCGGGCCCTGTTCGAGAGCTTTCTGCCCGCGGGCAATGCCGAGGCGCTGGCGCACGCCCACCGGATCGCCGCGGGCGAGGCAGGTCTCACCTGGCTCTGCGGACCGGCGAGCGCCGGCAAGACCCATCTGCTGCAGGCCATCTGCGCGGCGGCCGGGCGCTCGATGCGCGCCGGTTTCGTGCCGCTCGGCGATCTCGCCGCCCTCGGTGTGGAGGTGCTCGAGGGTCTGCCGCAGCTCTCTTGTCTCTGCATCGATGACCTGGAGGCGGTCGTCGGCCGGCCGGACTGGGAGCGGGCGCTGTTCAGCGTCCTTCGAGAATCCGGTGAGGGCGGCGGGGCGCTGGTGATGGCGGCGCGCTCGCCGCCCGCGCTGCTGCAGTGGGCGCTGGCGGATCTGGGCTCGCGGTGCGCGGCCGGGGCGATCCTGGCGCTGCGCGCGCTCGATGAGAGCGAGCAGCAGGAGGCGCTGCAGCTGCGCGCGAGGCTGCGCGGGCTCGAGCTGCCGCAGGAGACATCCCGCTGGCTGCAGCGGCGCTTTCCGCGGGACATGCGCCGGCTCTACGGCTTGCTCGATGCGCTCGATGAGGCGGCGTTGGCGGCCCAGAGGCGCCTGACCGTGCCGTTCATCCGCGAGGTGTTGGCGCGGGATCCGCAGCCCTGAGCGCGGGTCAGGTGTGGGATTTCCGCGGCTCGGTGACCAGGATCACTCCCTGCTCGTGCTCGGGTCTCTGCTAGCTCACTGCGCCAGCCGTACCGCCAGAGCGGCCACCCGGCGGCCGAGCCCCTGGGCGAGCGCCTTCTCCTCCTCGGTGAGGAGCGGGGTGGTCTCGGCGCCCGAGACGTGTGAGGCGCCGTAGGGCGTACCGCCGGAGCGGGTCCGGTGCAGCGCCTGCTCGGTGTACGGGAGCCCGACGAGGACCATGCCATGGTGCAGCAGCGGCAGCATCATGCTGAGCAGCGTCGCCTCCTGGCCGCCGTGATGGGTCTGGGTGGAGGTGAACACGCCGGCGGGCTTGCCGGCGAGGGCGCCGGACACCCACAGGCCCGAGGTGCCGTCGAGGAAGTACTTCAGCGGCGCGGCCATGTTGCCGAAGCGCGTCGGACTGCCGAGCAGCAGCCCCCCGGCAGTGCGCAGATCCTCCAGGGTGGCATATGGGGGGCCGCTCGCCGGGATGGGTCTCGCGGGGCCTTCACTCTCGGGCGCAACGGGCGAAACGGTACGCAGTCTCGCCGCGGCGCCGGGGACGCTCTCGATCCCGCGGCACGCGTGCCGGGCGAGCTCGGCGGTGGCGCCGGTGCGGGAGTAGTACAGGACGAGGATTTCGGTCATCGAGTCTCCAAGGGAAATTCAGCTCTCGGAGCATTCTGCGCTCGCGCTGCGGGCCCGCGGCCGCAGGGCTCGTGAGGGGCGAATACTAGGGTATATTGCCCCGATGGTCTGCAAGAAGTGCACGGTGGCCGGCCGGGTCCAGGGGGTGTTTTATCGCGCAACGTGCGCGAATCGCGCAGCCGAGCTCGGCGTGCACGGCTATGCGAGAAACCTGCCGGACGGGCGTGTGGAGGTGCTCGCCTGCGGGGACGAGGCGGCCGTCGGCGTGTTTGTCGAGTGGCTGTGGACGGGGTCGAGCGCCTCCAATGTCGTCTCGGTGGAGGTTGCCGATGCGCCGCAGTACAGGGAGCGGCCGCCGACGGGTTTTCGCACCGCCTAGGAGCCCGGGCTCGCGGAGCGCGCGGCGTTGGAGAATCCCAGGTCGTCCGCGCCGCTCCAGTGCTCCCAGGCGAGCAGAACGCGGTCGGGGTAGGCATGATGGCCCACGCTGCCGTTGTACTCCTCGAGCGCGAGCCTCACATCATCGTGCGTGATGTTGAGGTAATACCTCAGGATCGCACAGCCCATGCGGATGTTGGGCGCCACGCGCACCAGCTGGTATCCCTTCATGCCGAGGCGCTCGGGCCAGTAAGGCATGATCTGCATGAGGCCCACCGCGCCGCTCGGTGAGACCGCCCAGCGGTTGAAGCCGCTTTCCACCTGCATCACCGCCAGCACCAGTCCGGGCGGGAGCCGGGAGGCGCCGCGCTGGTGGGTCACGCAGTACACCTGTTTCAGGATGTTGAGCCGTTCGGCGGGTTTGGTCACGTAGCGCTCGAGCCGCGGCTCCATGAGCGTGTACCACACCGCGGCGTCGAAACGGTCGATGAAGCACCCGGCATGCGCGATCGCCCGCTGGACGATGGGGGCGAGCGCCGGATCGCGCTGGCCGGCGGCGCGCGCGCTAGAGCCGGTGCAGAGCAGCCCCAGGGCGAGCAGGATCCGGACCGCGCGCGCGGACCCGCAGTCAGAGGCTCGCCGAGCCCAGGCGGCCTTTGAGGAACGTGAGCATCTCATCGACCGGAAATTCCACACTCTCGGTGTCTTTGCGATGCCGGTATTCGAGCCTGCCCGCGGCCAGGCCGCGCTCGGCCACCACCAGCCGGTGCGGGATGCCGAGCAACTCCGCATCGGTGAACTTCACTCCGGGGCGCGCGTCGCGGTCATCGTAGAGCACCTCGATGCCTGCGCCGGTGAGCTCGGCATAGAGGCGATCGGCCCTCTCGCGCACCTGGGGAGACTTCTGCTGCCCGAGGCACACCAGCACGACCTGGAAAGGCGCGAGCGGCTCCGGCCAGAGAATGCCGCGCTCATCATGATTCTGCTCGATGGCCGCCGCCACGACGCGCGTCACACCGATGCCATAGCAGCCCATGAATACCGGGACGGCCTTGCCCGATTCATCGAGCACCGTCGCTTTCATCACCTGGCTGTACTTGCGCCCGAGCTGGAAGATGTGGCCGACTTCGATGCCGCGGGCGAGCCTCAGCGTGCCCTTGCCGCTCGGGCTGGGGTCACCCGCGCAGACGTTGCGGATGTCTGCCGCGACGTAGCCCTGCACATCACGGTCCCAGTTGACCCCCGTGAGGTGCAGGTCCTTCTCGTTCGCGCCGCAGATGAAGTCGGCGACCGCGAGCGCGGCGTGATCGGCATACAGGCGGCATGGCAGGCCCACCGGGCCGATATAGCCGGCTTCCGTTCCCGTGGCGAGCCGGATGCGCTCGGCGCCGGCCATGCGCAGCGGGCTCGCCACCCCGGGCAGCCTCTGTGCCTTGGTGGCGTTCAGCTCGTGATCGCCGCGGATCATCAGCGCCACGACCTCGTTCTCGCCCCGGCCCTCCACGAGCAGCGTCTTCAGGCACCGGGACGGCTCGACCTTCAGGAACCGCGACAGCTCCTCGATGGTCTTGGCGCCGGGAGTGGACACGCGGGTGAGCGGCTCGCCCGGTGCCGGGCGAGGCCCGGGCGGCGGCAGGGCGGCGGCCGCCTCGATGTTGGAGGCGTACTCGTCGCTGTCCGAGAACACGATGGCGTCCTCGCCCGAGTCGGCGAGCACGTGGAATTCCTGCGAGACATCGCCGCCGATCGGGCCGGAGTCGGCCTTCACCGCGCGGAACTTCAGGCCCATGCGGGTGAAGATGCGCGTGTAGGCTTCGTGCATGATGCGGTAGCCCTGCACGAGCGAGGCCTCATCGGCATGAAAGGAATAGGCGTCCTTCATGAGGAACTCGCGCGCGCGCATCACCCCGAAGCGCGGCCGGATCTCGTCGCGGAACTTGGTCTGGATCTGGTAGAAGTTCACCGGCAGCTGCCGGTAGCTCTTGAGCTCGCGCCGGGCGATGTCGGTGATCACTTCCTCGTGCGTGGGGCCTGCGACGAAGTCGCGCTCGTGGCGGTCCCGCAGGCGCAGCAGCTCCGGGCCGTACTCGCGCCAGCGGCCCGACTCCTGCCACAGCTCCGCGGGCTGCACCACGGGCATCAGCAGCTCGAGGGCGCCGGCCCGGTTCATCTCCTCACGGATGATGGTCTCGGCCTTGTGCAGCGTCCGCAGTCCCATCGGCAGCCAGCTGTACAGGCCCGAGGCGAGGCGGCGGATGAGCCCGGCGCGCAGCATGAGCTGGTGGCTCACGATCTCCGCCTCGGCCGGGGTTTCCTTGGTGGTCTGGATGGGGTATTGCGAAAGCCTCATGGCGCGGTGCTTGAGCCGTCTGGGGGAGACTGAAGAGGCCGGCATCATAACAGGACGGCCCGGCCCGTTTGGAAGCTCGGGCTGCGGGCATCGTGCCCGGTTCAGCGTGGCGGTGGGTGGCGCCGAAGTGGCTGAGCGCTCTTTGATGTCCGCCCGCGCCGCTGTCGGGGATGCCCCTGGGTCCGATGATGCCCTCGGGGCGGTGCTCGTTTCGGGGGCGCCATCGGGGGGATCGACAACTGTTAAGATGCACCGTCCCTGTGCCTGAGATCCCGCAGGTCCGAGCGAGTCGCCCATGTCCGCAAGCCCGATTCACGAGTCCCTGCCCGAGGCTGCGGGCGAGAGCGCCCCGAAGCCGCCGCGCAGGGGCATCTACCTGCTGCCGAACCTGCTCACCACCGCCAGCCTCTTCTCAGGCTTCTATGCCATCGTCGCCGCCATCGACAAGCACTTCGCGCCGGCGGGCATGGCGGTGTTCATCGCGATGATCTTCGATTCGCTCGACGGGCGGATCGCGCGTCTCACCCACACCGAGAGCGCTTTCGGAAAGGAGTACGACAGCCTCTCCGACATGGTCTCCTTCGGTCTCGCCCCGGCCATCGTCGCCTACCAGTGGGGCGTGGTGCGGATCGCCGAGTACGGCCGGGCCTGGGGGCGCTTTGGATGGCTCGCCTGCTTCTTCTATGCGGCGGCGGCGGCCCTGCGGCTCGCGCGCTTCAATATCCGCACCGCCGTCGACAAGCGCTATTTCGAGGGACTGCCGAGTCCCTCCGCGGCGGCGACCGTGGCGGGGTTCGTGTGGCTGTCGAGCCAGTGGCGCGAGCCGGGGCTCACCGGACTCATCATCGCCTTCACCGTGACGGCGGTGGCGGGGGCCCTGATGGTCAGCCGCTTCAGCTATTTCAGCTTCAAGAAGATCAACCTCGAGGGACCGATCCGCTTCATCTCCCTGCTGCTGGTGCTGCTCGCTTTCGTATTGATCGCCAGCGATCCTCCCCTGATCTTGCTGGCAATATTCGGGAGCTACGCGGTATCAGGGCCGATCGTGTGGCTTTGGCGCCGCATCCGCCGCCATCGCCGACCCGCCCGCGAGGGGCGCGCCTGATGCCCGGCACCCGGCGTGCGGACTATCTGCAGGCCATCGGAATCGACCGCTGGCTCCCGCGCATCCCGGTCGAGGGAGCTGCTTCGTCTACGCTCGAGTCATCTGCGCCGGCGGGTGAACCCACCGCCTCCCCGGCGCCCGTCGCCGCCGAGGAGGCACTCGAGGCCCGGTGGCAGGGGCTTCGGGCCGAGGTGCTGCAGTGTACGAAATGCCCGCTGCACCAGGGCCGTACACAGGGTGTCGTCGGAGTTGGCAACCCGCAGGCAGACTGGATGGTCATCGGCGAGGCGCCCGGGGCGGAGGAGGACCGGCGGGGGGAGCCGTTCGTGGGCCGGGCGGGACAGCTGCTCGATGCCATGCTGCGCTCGATCCGCTTGAGCCGCGACTCGAATGTCTACATCGCCAATATCCTGAAGAGCCGCCCCCCGGGGAACCGGGACCCGCGGCCAGAGGAAGTCGCCGCCTGCCTGCCGTACCTGATGCGCCAGATCGAGCTGGTGCGGCCAAAGCTGCTGCTCGCGCTCGGCCGCATCGCCGCTCAGAACCTGCTCTCGAGCGATGCGCCGCTCGCGCGGCTGCGTGGCCGGGTGCATCATTTCGGAGAGCGCAATACGCCCCTCGTGGTGACGTATCATCCCGCTTACCTCCTGCGCTCGCCGGCGGACAAGCGCAAGGCGTGGGAGGACCTGAAGTTCGCGCGCAGCGTGATGGCAGGCATACCGACCGATGGCGACCGCTCCTGAGCTGCTGAAGCCTCTCCCGCCCGTGCAGATCCGCCCCATGACGCAGGTGGACCTCGCGGAGGTGTTCGCCATCGAGCGCTCCTCCTATGCCTTCCCGTGGAGCGAGGGGATCTTCCGCGACTGTCTGCGGGTCGGGTATGTGTGCCGGGTGCTCGTGCTCGAGGGCCGGATCGCCGGCTACGGCGTGATGAGCATGGGGGCCGGTGAGATGCACGTGCTCAACCTGTGTATCGCCGAGGCGCAGCGCCGCCACGGCCTCGGCCGGCACATGCTGGATCATCTGCTCGAAAGGGGCGCGGCGGCGGGGGTATCGGACGCCTTCCTCGAGGTACGACCGTCCAACGCCGTGGCGCTGCGCCTGTACCGTTCGTTCGGCTTCCAGCAGATCGGCACGCGCCGCGGCTACTACCAGGCGGTCGGTGGCCGCGAGGACGCCTGCGTGTTGAAATTAAGCCTGCGCGCCCACCGCGCTTCCGACACCTGAAGCTTCCAAACCGATGACCGATCTCACTGCCGAAATCCGCCGGCGGCGGACCTTTGCCATCATCTCGCACCCCGACGCGGGCAAGACCACGCTCACGGAGAAACTGCTGCTCTTCGGCGGCGCCATCCAGCTGGCCGGCACCGTCAAGGGCCGCAAGGCCGCCCGCCACGCCACCTCGGACTGGATGCGCCTCGAGCAGCAGCGCGGCATCTCCGTCACCTCCTCGGTCATGCAGTTTCCCTACCGGGACTGCATCGTGAACCTGCTCGACACCCCCGGGCACGAGGACTTCTCGGAGGACACCTACCGCACGCTCACCGCGGTGGACTCGGCGCTGATGGTCATCGACTGCGCCAAGGGCGTGGAGGAGCGCACCATCAAGCTGATGGAGGTCTGCCGCCTGCGCGACACGCCCATCATGACCTTCATCAACAAGCTCGACCGCGAGGGACGCGCCCCGATCGAGCTGCTCGATGAGATCGAGCGGGTGCTCGGCATCCGCACCGCCCCGGTCACCTGGCCGATCGGCATGGGCCGGGCGCTGCGCGGCATCTATCACCTGCTGGAGGACCGCATCTATGTGTACACGGCCGGCGAGCGCGGCCGGGCGGGTGAGAACCGGGTCATCGAGGGACTCTCGAGCGAGGCGGCCCGGGGCTTCCTCGCGGACGATGCGGCCGCGGTTTGCGATGAGATCGAGCTCGTCCGCGGCGCCACCGAAGTCTTCGACCCCGATGCCTACCTTGCCGGGCGCCAGACGCCGGTGTTCTTCGGCTCGGCCATCAGCAATTTCGGGGTGCAGGAGCTGCTCGAGTCCTTCACGCGGCATGCGCCCGGACCCCTGGCGCGCAGCGCCCGCGAGCGGCGGGTCGAGCCGCTCGAGGAGCGCCTCACGGGCTTCGTGTTCAAAATCCAGGCCAACATGGATCCGGGACACCGCGACCGCATCGCGTTCCTGCGCCTGTGCTCGGGCCGGTATGTGCGCGGCATGCGGCTCTTTCACTCGCGGCTCGGCAAGGAGGTGCGGGTGGCCGATGCGCTCACCTTCATGGCCTCCGAGCGCGAGCACGCGCAGGAGGCCTATGCGGGCGATATCATCGGCCTGCACAATCACGGCACGATCAACATCGGGGACACGTTCAGCGAGGGCGAGCGGCTCGCCTTCACCGGCATTCCGAGCTTCGCGCCCGAGATCTTCCGGCGCGCGGTGCTGAAGGACCCGCTGAAGATGAAGGCGCTGCAGAAGGGGCTGTCGCAGCTGTGCGAGGAGGGGGCGACGCAGCTGTTCAAGCCGCAGCGCAACCATGACCTGATCCTGGGTGCGGTCGGTCCGCTGCAGTTCGAGGTGGTCGCTTTCCGGCTGCAGGACGAGTACGCAGTGACCTGCGTGTTCGAGCCGGTGAACGTGCAGACCGTCCGCTGGGTCGATGCGGCCGATCCGCGCAAGCTCGAGGAGTTCCGCGCCCGCGCCTTCGAGCACCTGGCGGTCGATCACAGCGGCGCGCTGGTGTATCTCGCTCCCTCGCGCATCAACCTGGAGCTCACCCTGGAGCGCTGGCCCGACCTCAGCTTCCGCCGGACGCGCGAGCATTGAGCGGATGGGCGCCAATCGCTGCGGCGGTTGGCGCAGCCGGCCCATCCACCTCGTCCGACGGCCGCCCGGCGGTGACGCATGCGCCGGCCAGGATTGCCGTTGGCGGACGCGGGGCGTCAGATGCTCAGCAACCGCCTGATCCGCGTGAGCTGGGCGGCGAGGTCCGCGGTGGCGCGCTCGAGCTCGCTCTGGCGCGCCCGGTCGGCTTCGACCACGTGCGCCGGGGCGTTGGCCACGAAGCTCGGGTTGGCGAGGCGGCCGCACACCTTGGCGAGATCGGCCTCGGCGCGGGCGAGGAGCTTCTCCAGACGCTCGGCCTCTGCGCCCGCATCGATGAGTCCGGCCATGGGCACGTGCAGCGTCATGTTGCCGACCAGGGCGGTCGCCGATTGGGGCGCCCGGTCCGCGCCCGGGAGAAGGACCGGTGACTCGATGCCCGCCAGGCGCTCGAGGTAGGCGCTGTGCTCTTCGAGGTGCGCCAGGTCCTGTGTGGAAGCGCCGCTCAGGAGCAAGGGGATGCGCTTGGAGGGATTGATGTTCATCTCGCCGCGAATCTGGCGCACGGCCAGGATGAATGCCTGGATCCAGGCGACTTCGCGCTCGCTCGCCTCATCGGGCGCGTATTCCTCCGGCCGGGGATAGGCGCAGCGCATCACCGTGGGACCCGGGCGGCCCGCGAGCGGCGCGGCGCGCTGCCAGATCTCCTCGGTGATGAAGGGCATGATCGGGTGCAGGGCGCGCTGCAGCGCCTCCAGGGTCTGCGCGAGGGTGCGGCGCGTGCCGCGCTTGGCGGCCTCGGCCGCCGACTCCGATTGCAGCACGGGCTTGGTGAGCTCCAGGTACCAGTCGCAGAACTCATGCCACGTGAACTCATACATCGCGTTGGCGGCGTAATCGAAGCGGTACTCGGCCAGCGCCTTGTGCACCGCGCCGAGCATCCGCCCGAAGCGCGAGCGGATCCAGCGGTCGGCCACGGACCGCTCCGCCGGTGCGGCCGGATCATCGGCACCGCCCTCGTGCTCACACATCATCGTGACGAAACGGGCGGCGTTCCACAGCTTGTTGCAGAAATTGCGATACCCGGCCACACGCGCCAGATCGAAGCGAATGTCGCGGCTCGGGGAGGCGAGCGTCGCGAAAGTGAAGCGCAGCGCGTCCGTGCCGTGCGCGGCGATGCCGTCGGGGAACTGCCTGCGGGTCGCCTTCTCGATCTTCGGTCTCATCTGCGGCTGCATCAGGCCGCCGGTGCGCTTGGCCACCAGGGACTCGAGGTCGATGCCGTCGACGATGTCGAGCGGGTCGAGGACGTTGCCCTTGGATTTCGACATCTTCTCCCCGTGCTCGTCGCGGATGAGCCCATGGATGTAGATGTCGCGGAACGGCACCTCGCCCATGAACTTCAGCCCCATCATCATCATCCGCGCCACCCAGAAGAAGATGATGTCGAAGCCGGTGAGCAGCACGGTGGTCGGGTAGTACCGGGCGAGCTCCGGGGTCTGCTCGGGCCAGCCGAGGGTCGAGAACGGCCACAGGGCGGAGGAGAACCACGTGTCGAGCACGTCCTCATCCTGACGCAGCGCCACCTCGGGACCGAGATGGTGTCTGGTGCGCGCGTCACGCTCATCGCGCCCCACGTAGACATTGCCCTGCTCGTCGTACCAGGCGGGGATGCGATGTCCCCACCACAGCTGGCGGCTGATGCACCAGTCCTTGATGTTGCGCATCCATTCGAAGTAGGTCTTGGCCCAGCTCTCCGGCACGAAGCGGGTCCGCCCGCTCTCGACCGCGGCGATCGCCGGCTCGGCGAGCGGCGCGATGCTCACGTACCACTGATCGGTGAGATAGGGCTCGAGTGCGGCGCCCGAGCGATCCCCGCGCGGCACCATCAGCCTGTGCTTCTCGGTCCGCGCCAGGAGCCCTGCGGCATCGAGCTCGGCGAGCACGCGTTGCCTCGCCTCGATACGATCGAGGCCGCGCAAGCGCTCCGGCACGTTGTCGTTGAGCGTGGCCCGAGGCGTGAAGATGTTGATTTGCGCGAGCCCGTGCCGCCGGCCGATCTCGTGATCGTTGAAGTCGTGGGCGGGAGTGATCTTCACGCAGCCCGAGCCGAAATCGGGATCGACGTACGCATCGGCGATGACCGGGATGCAGCGCTCGGCGAGCGGCAGGCGCAGCCGCTTGCCGATCAGGTGCTTGTAGCGCTCGTCGTCGGGGTTGACCGCCACGGCGGTGTCGCCCAGCATGGTCTCGGGACGAGTGGTGGCCACCACGACGTGACCCGACCCATCCTCCAGCGGGTAGCGCAGGTGCCACAGGTGGCCTTCTTCCTCCTCGCTTTGCACCTCGAGGTCGGACAAAGCCGTCAGCAGCACAGGATCCCAGTTGACCAGGCGCTTGCCGCGATAGATGAGCCCTTGCTCGTGCAGGCGCACGAATACCTCGATCACCGCCGCGGACAGGCCCGCATCCATGGTGAAGCGCTCGCGCGTCCAGTCCACCGAGTCGCCGAGGCGGCGCATCTGGCCGGCCATGGTGCCGCCCGAGTGCGCCTTCCACTGCCACACCCGCTCCACGAAGGCTTCGCGCCCGAGCCTTGCGCGTCCGAGCCCCTCGGCTTCGAGCTGCCGCTCGACCACCATCTGGGTGGCGATGCCCGCATGGTCGGTCCCGGGCTGCCACAGGGTGTCCTCGCCCCGCATGCGGTGATAGCGGGTCAGGGTGTCCATGAGCGTATGGTTGAACGCATGGCCCATGTGCAGCGTGCCGGTCACGTTGGGCGGCGGGATCATGATGCAGAAGGGCGCGCCGCGGCCGCTGGGGGCGAACCAGCCATTCGTCTCCCACCGCTCGTAGATCCGCCGCTCGATCTCGTGCGGCGCGTACACTTTGTCCATCGTGCTAGTCAGGAAGCCTGAAGGTTGTCGGGTGGGCCGTCGGCCCGATGCGGTGCTGCCCGGCGCGAGCGCTCAAGGGGGCGCATTCCGCTCGTAGTGTCGCTGACGGGATCATGGGCAGCGGGGCTAGGAAGCCTGCAAGGTGTGCGTGTCGGGCGAGAGCCCTCTCTGGCGGTAAGCCTTGAAGCGTGCCCGGCCGGCGTCGCGGCGTGAAGGCTCGCCGTCGATGATTTCGGCGACGCGGGCGACCTCGGCGAGAAAGGGCGGCGGCTCGGCCGAGAGATCGAGGTTGATCAGCACGTCCACCGGGGCGTTTGGAGGTGCCGTGCCGAGCAGGACGGGTGCCTCTGCGCCCGCCGGCGCTGCGGCCCCGAGCCACTCGTGCGGCACGAAGCTGGTGTCGGCGAAGGTCCACAGCAGCTCATCCAACCTCTCGAGCTCGCCGCGCTCGGTGTGCCACACGAGCACGGTCTGCGAGGCGAGGTAGGCCTTCTCGGCGATCCGGCACGCGACCCTGAGGCGCGCAGCCGCCGAAGCCTCCGCGAGCACGTAGAAATCCACCCGCACGCGGCTCTCTACAGTCCGGCCCGGCGGATCAGGAAATCCGCGAGCAGCGGCGTCGGCCGCCCCGTGCTGCCTTTGTGCGCGCCGCCCTGCCAGGCGGTGCCGGCGATGTCGAGGTGCGCCCACGGCATTCCCTGAGTGAACTTGCCGAGGAAGGCCGCCGCGGTGATGGTGCCGCCGTCGCGCCCGCCGATGTTGGCGAAGTCGGCGAAATTGCTCTTCAGCTGCTCGGTGTATTCCGCGGTGAGGGGCAGCTGCCAGGCGCGGTCATCGGCGCGCACGCCGGCCTCGATGAGCTCGCGGATCAGCGCCTCGTCGTTGCCGAGCACCCCGCTGTGGTGATGCCCGAGCGCGATGACGCAGGCGCCGGTGAGCGTGGCCATGTCGATCACCGCGGCCGGCTTGAAGCGGCGCGCGTAGTGCAGCGCATCGCACAGGATGAGCCGCCCCTCCGCGTCGGTGTTGAGAATCTCCACGCTCTGGCCGGAGGCGCTCGTCACGATGTCCCCGGGCTTGATGGCCTTGCCGTCGGGCATGTTCTCGACCGCGGCGACGATGCCCACGACGTTGAGCGGTGCGCGCAGCTGCGCCATGAGCGACAGGGCGGCGATGACCGCGGCCGCACCGCTCATGTCGTACTTCATCTCGTCCATCTCCGCGGAGGGCTTGATGGAGATCCCGCCGGAGTCGAAGGTCACGCCCTTGCCGACGAGCACCACCGGCGCAGCGCCCGCCTTGCCGCCCTTGTGCTCGAGCACCACCAGGCGCGGAGGCTCGCTGCTGCCCTGGGCGACGGCGAGCAGACAGCCCATTTTCTCGCGCCGGATCGCCGGCTCGTCCAGGACCCGGACGCTGAGGGAGCGGTGGCTCCTCGCGAGCACGCGCGCCTGCTCGGCCAGGTAGCGGGGGGTGCAGATATTGCCGGGCAGATTCGCGAGATCCCGTTGCACCTTGGCGGCCTCGGCAATGGCCGATCCGTGGGCGAGGCCGCGCTCGAGCGCCTTGGCCGGGCCTTTTGCGGCCGGGCCCGCCAGCACCCGCTTCAGGGCGGCGGGCCTGGGTTTCTTGGCGGTCTTCAGGTCGTTGATGCGGTAGAGGGCGATGCCCGCAATCTCGGCCACGGCCCGGCCGTAGTAGTAATCATCGAGCGCTTCGGTGTCGGGACGCTCGAGGGCTGCGGCGGCACTGGCAATGCCGGTCTTGGCGAGCGCGCCCACGGCTGCGGCCCATGCCTTGCGCCAGGGCTTGCGGCCGAAGGCCTTCCGGGCCCCGAGGCCGGTGAGCAGCACACGCGAGGCGGCGAGCCCGGGCAGGTCCGCAACGAGCAGTGTCTCGGCCGCGCGTCCGGAGAAATCCCCCCGGGAAAGCAGCTTCTTCAGCCGACCGCCGGCGGCCTCATCGACGCTGCGCGCGTGCGCGCTCAGCTCGCCCTCTTCGAAAATTCCCACGACGAGGCAGTCCACCTCGAGTGTGGCAATCCCCTTGCTCCAGATCTCGAACCGCATTCCGCATTTCTCCCGTGTGCCGGCACGTGGCCGCAGGATCATCGATCGCTTGAGCGGGCGCGAGCCATTGAGATGCGCCACCCGCTGCTTTATCTTGACGAGCGCCTCGGGCCGCCGCGTGTTGAGTGCCAAGGAGGCATCCTCGCCCGGACGGCTGTGCGCGCGGCGGCGGGCGCATCCCGGCAGTGTAACTCAAGCCGGCGAAGTGGCGGTGCCTGTGAGCGGATCAAGCGGATTAAATTAGGGTGCGAAAGATTCTCGGACGTTACGTGCTGCGCGAGGTCATCACGGCTTGGGTGCTGATGATGAGCGTGCTGCTCGTCATTCTGCTGGTCTTCGAGGTGTCCGCCGTGCTCGAGCGCGCTGCGGCGAGCCAGTTCCCCTCGGGGGTGATCCTGCGGCTCATCTATCTCGGCGTGCTCCAGTATGTGAGCCTCGTCGCCCCGATGGGTCTGCTGCTTGGCATCGTGTGGGCCTTCGGCAGGCTCTACCATGACACCGAGATGGCGGCGGCGCTCGCCTGCGGGGTCCACCCCGCCACCCTCTTCGTGCCGGTGGCCGTCCTCGGCTTGGCTGTGGCGTCCGCGCTCGCGGCGGTGACCCTGGTGCTCGCTCCCTCGGCCACCTATCAGGCGCTGACGTTGCGCAACGAGGCGGTCCGGGCCGGTCGGTTCGCGCCCCTGCAGGCCGGGCAATTCCGAGCTTTTGGCGGCGGCAAATCGGTGGTTTATGCCGAGAAGGTGCAGCCGGATGGCACGCTCGAGAATGTCTTTGTCGAGCGCACACAGGGGTCGGTGGTCGAGGTGGCGCTGGCGAGCAAGGCCCGCCATACGGTCTCACCGGGCGGTGAGGTGCAGACGATCAAGCTGTACGATGGCGAGCGCTTCGAGGGGGTGCCGGGCAGTCCCGAGTTTCGCATCATGCACTTTGCCGAGCACACGGTGCCGATCCGCATGCCGCCCGTGCGCAACGTCGTGACCGATCCCGACGCGCAGCCGACGGTCGCCCTGCTCGCCTCCTCCGAGCCGCGCCTGCTGGCGGTGCTGCAATGGCGCATCGCCCTGCCGCTGATGTGCTTCGTGCTCGCCGTGGTGGCCTTGCCGCTCTCGAAGCTCGAGCCGCGGCAGGGCCGGTACGCGCGCATATGGCTGGCGGTGGTGGTGTACGTGGTCTACGTGAACCTGCTCGTGGCAGGCAAGATGTGGATCAAGCGGGGGACGATTCCGGTGGATCTGGGTCTGTGGTGGGTCCATGCGGCGGCGGCGTTGTTCGCGCTGGCGCTCGCGCTGGGGCCATCGGCGGCTCGGCATTTGCGCTACCGGCCGGCTCGCACATGAGCATTCTCGATCGGTATGTCGTTCGCTCCATCCTGGGCGCGGTGCTGCTCGTGATGGCGGTGCTGCTCGTGCTGAGCGGGCTGGTGGTGTTCATCAGCCAGCAGGGAGCCATCGGAGTGGGCCACTACACACTGGTGGACGCCTCGTGGTTCACGATGCTCAACCTCCCTCAGCAGACGTATGACCTGCTGCCCATCGCGGCGCTCATCGGCTCGCTCATCGGCCTGGGAACCCTGGCGAGCGGCAGCGAGATCATGGTGATCCGCGCCACCGGCGTGTCGGTGGCGCGCCTCGCGGGGGCGGCGCTGATCGCTGCCGGGCTGCTCATGGGGTTCGAGGCGCTGCTCGGGGAGTTCGTGGCGCCGCAGCTGCAGCAGGTCGCCAATGAGCAGCGCGTCTTCAGCCAGTACGACACCATCAGCTTCGGCGGCGGCACCGGCGCGTGGGTGCGCGACGGGGATCTGATCCTGAACGTGGCGAGACAGTCGGGCTCGCGCCAATTCGGAGGGATGCAGGTGTTCGAGCTCTCCGCGCAGCACCGGCTGCTCGCCGTCGGGCGGGCCGCGCAGGCGACGGCCGCCGGCAATCGCAAGTGGGTGCTCGGCGACTACGCCGCCTCGCGCTTCGAGGGCGACCGGGTGATCGCCCGCCCGCCCGGCAACAAGATTCTCACCTCGAATGTGACGGCGGGCTTTCTCGGCTTCGTGGTTCAGGATCCGCAGCAGATGACGCTGCGCTCGCTGTGGGATCTGATCGGCTACCTGCATGCCAACTCGACGGACGCGGGCCAGTATGTGTTTGCATTCTGGTCGCGGATCGCGCGCACGGTGGCGATCGCGTTCGCGGTGCTGTTGGCCGTGCCGTTCGTGCTCGGCTCGATGCGCTCGGCGGGGGCGGGCACGAGGACGTTGCTCGGGCTCTCGATCGGGATCGGGTTCTTTCTGCTGCAGCGCCTGATCGAAAGCGGCATCATCGTGTTTCACCTCAATCCGATCGTCCTGGCATGGCTGCCGACGGCGCTGCTGGCGACGGTGACGATGCTGTTGCTCCTCAGGGCGAGATGAGCGCGCGATGCGCTTGGGGTCCGGGACCGCGACGGGGAGTTTTCCCCGGGGGCGCCGTCGCCCCGGGTTGAGCGGGCTCCCCTGGGCCCTGCAGGGGCGCATGGGGCGCCTCCGGGCCCCCTGCGCAGCCCCGCTCCCGGTTTCAATCACGCAGGACTGCCGCCGGGGAGCGTGAGGTCAACGAATGCCTCCTGCCATCAGTGCTTCTTCGGGTGCGGCAGGGGAGCGAGCAGGCCGGAGAGCGGCTGGAAGATCTGCCGGTAGCGATAGCCGGGGATCTCGTATTGCCATCCCCGCACGCGCGCGTTGATGCGGGCGGCCCGGGACGCGGCTTTCTTGCCGCTGCCGTGCGCGACCACCTGGATGTAGTGCTTGCCGCCTTTGCCGGCCTTGTAGCCGGTGATATCGACCTCGAGACCGCCGAACGTGTCGACGACGGCATGGGAGAGGAGAGCGCCCTTCGGCGGGGAGGCGGCCTTGCGCAGGTCCTCGAGCGTCAAGTTCGACAGTGCGCTCGCCATGGCGTCGGCCGCGCCCGCGCGATCGAGCTTGCGGCCCGGGGGAATGCCTTGGACCGTGAAATCGGCCTGGCTCGCCTTGGCGCGCGAGATACGGAAGCTCCGGCCTTTGGCGGGCCGTTCCACGATGTCGCGGATGCGCTTCTGACCCAGATCGAGGATGACCGGCTCGACCCACCCGGCAGGCTTCGCAGCGACCGTCACCAGGGGCGAGGCGAGCAGGCTTTGCTTGTGGTCCACGACACGCACGTAGCAGTTGTTGTCGTTGGCGGTGCCCCCGACGATCAGCGACCACGTCCTGTGGGGCGTGATCACATCGACACGCACCCCGCTCGCCTTGGGGGAGGTCACATTCTGCACCCCGAGTATCGGGTAATTCTGCGCCAAGCGGGTCTTGCGCTCGACGATCTTCAGCTCCCCGAGGTCGATGAGGAGCTTGCGAAGCTTGCCCGAGTCGGCCGGATAGCCGCGCTCGCGCACCATCCAGAGCCTGGTGCCCTTGTCGATGGTCGTGTGCACGCCGCCGGCGCCCGTGATGCGCACCTCCGTCACGGAGTTGAGGGCGCTCTCCAGGCCGGGCAGGACCGCTTTGCCGGCGTACGAGGTGCCGGCGCCGGACTGATGGTTCACGACCCAGACGGCGAGCAGGAGGACCGCCAGGCTCGCGGCGAGCAGCAATCCCAGGCGACGTTGGGTCATGTAAGGCTCCTCGGATCCCCTGACGTACCGGCGGCCGAATGGCGCCGCCTGCGCCAGGCGGCGGCGAGCAGCGCCGCCAGCGCGAAGACGCCCGGCATGATGATGATGTTGATGGCCTTGAGCTCGGTGCCGAGCCTGTTGATGCTGCGGACCAGGCCCGCCTGCACGGCGCGCAGGCGCTTGCGGATGGTGAGCCGCTCGGTCTCGAAGTGACGGATCTCCTGCTGCTGCGCCGGCGTCAGGATCAGGGTCGATTTGTTGTTGCGCCTCGATTGCAGCTGCGTCAGCTGCTGCTCGGTCTGCCGCAGCTGCTGCTGCAGCTGCTGCTGTTGGGCGCGGTAGCGGGCCTCCGCCACGCGGCGCAGCGCCGCCACCCGTGTGAACGGTCGCGTGAAGCCCGCCTTGCCGCGGATGCTGATGAGGTCGTTGCTGCCGGAGAGGTTGTCGAGCGCGTTCAGCACCAGGTCCCCGTTGCTCGCCCAGGCCTGCGCGAGCGGCTGGCCGAAGAGGTTCAGCTGCCGCACCCACATGTAGTCGGCCAGCATGTTGGAGTCGGCGAACACCACGAGATTCAACGGCTTTACGGACGCCTTGAGGTCGGTCTGTCCGGCAGGCAGCGTCACGCCCTTGGGAGGACCGTCGGGGAAGGCCGTCTTCACCATGCCCGTGACGCGGGCGGCCAGGGTGTAGCGCTTGCCCGTGGGCGTGAAGCCCTCGAGCAGGCTCACCGGCTGCATCGTGGAGACGCGCGCGGCCGGCATGGGCTCGGCGTCGGTGCTGGTCCACATGAGCGGCTCGAGCTTGGTCGTCGAGCCCTTGATCGGGCTCAGGAAGCCCGCGGTGGCGACATTGACGTTGGAAAGGCCAGAGGTGATGACGTTGTGCTGCGACATGTCGCGGCGGCCGAGGCCGATGAAGGCGGGATTCTCGCTCGGTGTCCCATCGGGTCCGGAGACGGAGAGCGCCAGGCTGCGGTCGGCCACGATCTCATCGGGGTTGAAGCGCACGCCCCAGGCCCTGAGCAGCTTCGGCAGGTGCGACCCGGGGCTCATCGGGGGGCCGCCGGCACCGGTGCTCGTGGTCGCGGGGTTGAGGAAGGCGAGGATGTGTCCGCCGCGCAGCGCGTACTGGTCGATGGCGAAGCGGGTGGCCTTCGAGAGGTTGTCCGGGTCGACCAGCACCAGCACCCGCGTATCCTCCGGAATGGTCTTGGCCTCGGGGCTCAGGGTGTGCAGATCGTAGAGCTGCTCGGCCTGGCGGTAGATCAGCCAGGGCTGGCGGAACTGCCCGGTCTGGGCGTTGTAGCCGCCGGTCATGGGCAGGCTCGAATACCATTCCACCACGGGTTTTTTCGGATGCGCGAGCCGGTAGATGAGCTTGGCGATGTCGTACTCGAGAAAGCGCTGCTTGCTCGGATCGAAGAAGGGGATGGCCTGCTGGCCGTTGGTGGAATTGGTGCCCGCGAGGCCGAAGTAGAACTTGCTGCCGGCCGCGTTGAGGGGCATGCCGGTCACGCCGAGCGCCGCGGCGCGGTCCTCGGCGACCGAGTACGGCTGCGGGTCGATGATGTGCAGGCGGATCTTGCCGTCGGCGTCGTCGGCGATCTCCTTGAGGAAGTTCTTCACGTGGTCGGCGTAGGCGCGCAGCTGCGGCAGGTTCTGCGCGGCCCTGCTCGAGTAGAAGAAGTCGAGATCGATCGGCTCGCGGATGCCGGCGAGAATGCGCCGCGTGCCGCCCGAGAGCGTGTACAGATGGTTCTGAGTCAGGTCGATCTGCCAGCCCTCGAGCGAGTAATCGAAAATGACGATCAGGCTGATCAGCACCACGGCGAGCGCGGCCACGGCGCCCCACCCCAGGGTCGAGCGGCTCAGCTTCGAGCGTTGCATCGTCATGATGGGCTACTCCGCCTTGCGCAGGTCGAGCGCGACCGTGGTGGTGAACAGGAAGAAGGCGATCAGCATCACGAAGTACAGCACGTCGCGCGCCTCGAGCACCCCGCGCGTGATCGACTGGAAATGAGCCAGGAATGAGAGCGAGGCGATCGCGCTCACGAGCACCTGCGGCGCCCATCCCTGGAAGGCGTCGATCACCATCGGATAGCCGGCGAGCAGCAGCACGAAGCAGGCGACCACTCCCAGGATGAAGGCGACCACCTGGCTGCGCGTGAGCGCCGACATGCACGAGCCCACGGCGAGAAAGCCGCCGGCGAGCAGCAGGCTCCCCAGGTAGGAGGCGAAGATGACGCCGTTGTCGGGGCTGCCGAGGTAGTTGACGGTGATCCAGATCGGGAAGGTGAGGGCGAGCGCCACGCCCGTGAACAGCCACGCCGCCAGGTACTTGCCGAGCACCGCCTCCCAGGTCCTCACCGGCAGGGTCATGAGCAGCTCGATGGTGCCGGATTTCCGCTCCTCGGCCCACAGCCTCATCGAGAGGGCGGGGATGAGAAACAGGTACAGCCACGGATGGAAGGCGAAGAAGGGCTTGAGGTCCGCCTGGCCGCGTTGATAGAAGTCGCCCAGGTAGAACGTGAAGGCGTTGGCCAGCACGAGGAAGATGAGAATGAAGACGTAAGCCAGCGGCGTTGCGAAATAACTCGCTAGCTCGCGGCGCAGGATGAGTCCCACGTTGCGCATGCCGGTCCCCTTATGATGGCTAGGCGGTGATCGTGCGGAACACCTCATCGAGGCGCCCCGACTCCAGATGCAGCTCTTTGAGCTTCAGTCCGCGGCTCCTCGAGAGATCCGAGATCGCCTGCAGAATGGTCGCGCCGGCGCGCGGCAGCGCGGTCAGGCGCGCATCGCGCTCGCTCACCTCGACCTGCGCCACCGTGGGCAGCGCCTCGACGGCCGCGCGGGCCTCGGCCAGCTGCTCGGCCGTTTCGAGCTGCAGTGACACGGCGTTGTAGTAACGCGAGCGGGCCGCGAGCTGCACCGGCGTGTCATCGGCGACGATGCGGCCGCGCGCGATGATGATGGCCCGGGTGCAGACCGCATCGACCTCCTCCAGGATGTGCGTGGAGATCACGATGATCTTCTCGCGGGCCATCTCGTTGATGAGGGTGCGGACTTCGTGCTTCTGGTTCGGGTCGAGGCCGTCGGTCGGCTCATCGAGAATGAGCGCCGGCGGATCGTGGATGATGGCCTGCGCGAGGCCGACGCGGCGGCGAAAGCCCTTCGAGAGCGTCTCGATCGGCCGATCGAGCACCGAGTCGAGCTGCAGCCGCTCGATCACATGATGCATGCGTGCGCGCTTGCGGGCGCCTTCGAGCCCGCGAAGGTCCGCAATGAAGGCGAGGAAGGCGTTGACGCGCATCTCGCCGTAGCTCGGCGCGCCCTCGGGCAGGTACCCCAGGCTCTGGCGGGCGGCGAGCGGCTCGGCCTCCACGTCATGGCCGAAGAGGCTGGCGCGGCCCGAGGTCGGCGCGACGAAGCCGGCGAGCATGCGCATGGTTGTCGTCTTGCCCGCGCCATTGGGCCCGAGAAAGCCGAGGACTTCTCCCGGCCGGACCTCGAAAGTGACGTCCTCGACGGCAGTCACCGACTGATAGCGCTTGCACAGGTGATCGGTCTTGATCATGGTGCCCTCCACAGGCAGCCATAGATGCGCGCAAATGAGAAAAGTTCCCGAGGCGGCGCGAGCGCGCCGGTGATGACAGGCGCCCCTAGTCCGGGCGCCAGCGCACCCGGCCGCTCAACTGCCAGTAGAGCATCATCAGCGCCCCGCCGATCATGCCCCCGAGATGGGCGAAATGGGCAATATCGGCGAAGGTGCCGGTGACACCGAAGATCAGCTCGAGCACGCCGTAGATGCTGACGAACAGCCACGCCGGCATGGGTATGGGCGGCAGCAACAGCAACAGCTGGGTCCGGGGAAACAGCACCGCGAAGGCGAGCAGCAGGCCGAAGATGCCGCCGGAGGCGCCGATGGTCGGCTCGGGGTTGCCGGTGAGGTGCTGCACGGTGAGCTGGGTCAGGGCGGCGGCCACCGTGCACACGAGATAGTACGTCAGGAAGCGCCGCGCGCCCCAGAACCGCTCGAGCGCCGGGGCGAATACGAACACCGCGAACATGTTGAAGAAGATGTAGAGCCAGCCATCGTGGATGAAGGCGAAGGTCAGCAGCTGCCACCAGTGAAAATACGGGCCGAGCGGCCAGAGCGCGAACAGGCGCACGATGGGAACGAACGCCACCTGCTCGAGCAGAAACACGGCGAAGTTTGCGGCGATCAGGGCCGTTGCGGCCGGTGTGAGCGAGCGGAACATCCGCCAAGTCTACCCGCGGCGCGGCGCCGCCGCTGAAGTGGCGGTCGGCTCGCCAACCGCCGGTTGACATCGCCCCGCCGGTGTGTTCCGGCCTTGTCGGGTCGCGGCCGGGCGAGCCGCCTGCGCTCAGGCGAGCGATGTTCCTCGCGCCGAGCCCGGTGCGCCGGCCGCCACCGGGGCCCGCTCACCCGCCTGGCCCCGGAGCGCTGTCCGGTGGCGTCGCCGCCTGCGCCGCTCGCGGCCGCGATGTCGCTCGCGCGGGAGCATGGCCGCTTCGATCGGCTGGCGGGGCACGCCGGTGCGCGCCGCGCAGATCATGGCCGCCAAGGCGCTGGCGGCCATGCCGATCGGCATCAGTCCGGCCTCGGGCGTCTTGTTGGTGGCGCCGCCGTGGTTTCGTATCCCGTTCGAGGGATCCTTCGCTGTCCTGTACGGCGGACTGCCCGCGATTGTGCTCGCCGCAGGGGGCATCGGGCTGGTAGTCTCGCTGCCGCCCCATTCCCTGCAGCAGGCGATGCCGTGCGCCTTACGGGGTGATCGTGCCGTTCCCGCTGCGCTCGGGTCTGACGCCGCCGCTCGCCAATTCGCCCCGGTTGCTTCGGTGCTTCACGCTGATCAATCCGTTGCGCTACGCTATGGACATCGCGGCCCGGGTGTGCCTGGAGGGCGAGGGCGTGAGGCTCCCGCCGCGCGATTTGTGGCCTTCGGCGCCGCTCGCCGCGAGTACTGTGAGCGCCGCCGCTCGGATGTTCCGCCACCGTCTGCAATGACCCTCGAGGGTTGTCGAATGAAAAGGGAGACCCGTATGCTCCGGACCGGCTCGAGCCAGCCGCGCAAAGCTCTGGCGGCCGCCGCGCTCGCGCTGCTGCTCGGCGGCTGCACCGTCGGCCCGAATTTCGTCAAACCGAAGGCGCACGTGCCGGCGCGTTGGTCGGCCACCGCCTTGCGCAACGGCCACGAGGGCCGCTCGCGCATCAGCACGCGCGAGCCGTCCACGGTCGCATGGTGGTCGAGCTTCCATGACCCGATGCTGACCTCGCTGGTGCGCCAGTCGGCGGCGCAGAACCTGAATGTGCGCGAGGCGGTGCTGCGGGTCCGGGAGGCCGACGCGCAGACCGAGATGCTCTCCGGTGCGCTCTGGCCCAGCCTCTCGGCCAACGTATCCTGGAGCCGCCAGCGTGTCAGCACCAACACGCCGAACGGCGCCATATTCGGCCTGAGTCACGTGTTTCCCGGCCTGCCGCCGACCATCGTCAATCCGTACAACCAGTACCAGGTCGGGCTCGCCGCCTCGTGGGGGCTCGATCTGTTCGGCGGCACGCGCCGGGCGATCGAGGCGGCCGATGCCGAGACCCGCGCCGCCGTGTACAACGCCCGCGGGGTGCTGCTGACGATGGTGGGCGATGTCGCGCAGACGTACATCGAGCTGCGCGGCGCGCAGCTGCGCAAGGCCATTCTGCAGCGCACGCTCGCCACCCAGCGCGGCCTGCTGCAATTGACCCGCGACCGTTACAAGGCCGGCCTGACCTCCGACCTCGATGTGCAGAACGCCGCCACGGAGCTCAGCACCACGCGCGCGCAGCTGCCGCTCGTCGATCAGCAGATCACCGTCGATGTGAACCAGCTGAGCGAGCTCATGGCGCGCCCGCCCGAGGCGCTGCGCGCCGAGCTCGCCCGCGCCCGCCCGGTGCCGCCGGTTCCGCCCGTGGTGCCGATCGGGCTGCCCTCGGACCTGCTGCGCCGCCGTCCGGACATCCGCGCCGCGCAAGCCAACCTGCATGCGGCGACCGCGCAGATCGGCGTGGCGGTCTCCGAATTCTTCCCGCGAGTGATGCTGACGGCCGGCGGCGGCTACCAGTCGGAGGGCCTGAGCCAGCTGATCTCGGCGGCGAGCCGCTTCGCCTCGTTCGGACCGGCCATCGAGCTGCCGATCTTCGAAGGCGGCCGGATCCGCGCCACCGTGAAACTGCGGCGGCTGCAGGCGAAGCAGGCGGGTATCGGCTACGCGCGCACCGTGCTCACGGCCCTCAATCAGGTCGAGGATGCGCTCGCGGCCTATGGCGCCGATCAGCGCCAGCGCGTCTCGCTGCAGGCGGCCGTGAGCTCCAGCCGCAACGCGCTCGATCTGGCGCGCCAGCGCTACACGAGCGGTATCTCCAGCTTCATCGACGTGCTCGATGCCGAGCGCTCCGAGGAGCAGTCGCAGATCGCCCTGGCGGGCGCCACCACGGCGGTGTCGCTCGATCTGGTGCGCCTGTATCAGGCGCTCGGCGGGGGGTGGCGGGCGGCTGCTCCGGCGGCTCGCATGGCCGGAAAACGGGAAGGAAGCTGAGCGCGCGCTCCCGCGCGTGAGCAGGCGTGTGCCGCCTTCGGCGCACAATCGTGCGCCACGGCGCAAGTCCCCTCACGGCACGATGACTGCCGTTCGGGCTCGGGGTATAAATCGCACCGTTTCGCGACACGTTCTAGAGGATGCATCATGGCCGCCCAGCCCTTCGAGGTCATCAGCCAGCACCGCTGCTTCGGCGGCACAGTGGGCTTCTACCGTCACCAGGCCGAGAGCACCGCCTGCGCCATGCGGTTCGCTGTGTTCACGCCACCGCGCGTCTCGAGCGCTCGCGCGCCCGTGCTGTATTGCCTGGCCGGCCTGACCTGCACCGAGGAGACCTTCACGATCAAGGCCGGCGCGCAGCGCGTGGCGGCCGAGCTGGGCTTGATGCTCGTCATGCCCGATACCAGTCCCCGCGGGGTGAATCTGCCCGGAGAAAGCGACTCGTGGGATTTCGGCGTGGGCGCCGGCTTCTACGTCGATGCCACGGAGGCGCCCTGGTCGCGCCACTACCATATGTATACCTACGTCACGCAGGAGTTGCGTGCGCTCATCGAGGCGAATTTCCCGGCGGATGCGGATCGTACGGGCATCCTGGGGCACTCCATGGGCGGCCATGGCGCGCTCGTCATCGCGCTGCGCAACCCCGACAGGTATCGCTCGGTGTCGGCGTTCGCGCCGATCTCGGCGCCACGCCAGTGTCCCTGGGGCCGCAAGGCCTTCAGCGGCTATCTGGGGCCCGATCAAGGCCAGTGGGCCGCCTACGACGCCACCGAGCTTGCCGCTGCGGTGACCGATGCGGCCAGCCGGCCGCCGATTCTGGTGGATCAGGGACTTGCCGACCAGTTCCTCAAGGAGCAGCTGCATCCGCATCGGTTGGAGGAGGCGTGCCGCAAGTCGGGGCTCAGGCTCACGCTGCGCCGGCATGAGGGGTATGACCACGGCTACTACTGCATCTCGAGCTTCATCGAGGAGCACCTGCGCCATCACGCGGGGCTGCTCAAGGGCTGATCAGGGGCGGCGGCCGCGACGGCAGCGGTGGACGGCCTGCGCCCGGCTTCAGGTGCCGCCGCGCCGGGCCGCTCCCACGTGCCAAAAATCGAACACAATCTTAGATTTTCCGACCTCCGGGCGCCGATCGTACAAGCCGGCGGCCGCCAGGACGTATACTTTCTGGAGTATGCAGATGCTCTCGTCGGCGCAAAGTGAGACCGTCGGGCGGATCCTGACGGAATTCAAAGATCGTCCAGGACCGCTCCTCGAGGTGCTGCACGCGATCCAGGAAGCGCTGGGCCACGTGCCGGCCGAAGCCGTCGCCCTGGTGGCCGGGGAGCTCAATCTCTCCCGCGCCGAGGTCCATGGCGTCATCACCTTCTACCATCACTTCCGCAGCTCCCCTCCCGGCAAGCACGTTGTGCAGGTGTGCCGCGCCGAGTCCTGCCAAGCCCTCGGGGGCGAGGCGCTCGCGGAGCACGCGCGCGCGCGGCTGGGGGTCGATTTCCACCAGCGCACCCCCGACGGGAAGTTCTCGCTCGATCCGGTGTACTGCCTGGGCAACTGCGCCTGCTCTCCGGCGGTGATGGTCGACGGGAAGCTGCACGGCCGTGTCACGCCGGAGCGCTTCGATGCGCTGCTTGCCGAGGCGGATACCGAGGGTAGCCCATGACCTCGTCCCAGACGGCCAGTCCCGGGGGGGCGGCCGCGGCCACGACGGTGTTTGTTCCCGGAGACGCCGGGTCGCTCTCGCTCGGAGCCGAGGCCGTCTGCGGGGCGATCGCGGCCCAGGCCTCAAGCAGAGGGCTCGAGGTGCGCCTGGTGCGCAACGGCTCCCGCGGGGCCTACTGGCTCGAGCCCCTGGTGGAAGTGGTGAGTGCGCAGGGCCGGATCGCCTACGGCCCGGTGAGCGCGGCGGACGTGCCGGGGCTGTTCGATGCCGGCTGGCTCGCGGGCGGGGCGCATGCGCTGCGTGTGGGCGATGTCGACTCCGTTCCCTGGTTTGCCAGTCAGCAGCGGCTGACCTTCCAGAGGGTCGGGCGTGTCGATCCACTCAGCGTGGCGGACTACGTGGCCCACGGCGGCTACCAGGGTTTGCGGCGGGCACTGGCGATGAGTCCGCAGGCCGTCGTCGAGGCGGTGACCCGCTCCGGGCTGCGTGGGCGCGGTGGGGCGGCCTTTCCGACCGGCATCAAGTGGAAGACCGTGCTCGATCAGCAGGCGGACCGGAAATATGTCACCTGCAACGCCGATGAGGGCGATTCCGGCACCTTCTCCGACCGCATGCTGATGGAAGGCGACCCGTTCAGCCTGATCGAGGGCATGACCATCGCGGCCATCGCCACGGGCGCGAGCCGGGGCTACATCTACCTGCGCGCCGAGTACCCCCATGCCCATCGGATACTGACCCGGGCCATCGCGGGCGCATACGAAGCCCGCTACCTGGGCGCGGACGTCATGGGCAGCGGCAAACGCTTCGACCTGGAGGTGCGCCTGGGCGCCGGAGCGTACATCTGCGGGGAAGAGACCTCGATGCTCGAGAGCCTGGAGGGCCGGCGGGGCGAGGTGCGCGTGCGGCCGCCCCTGCCTGCCGTGAAGGGACTGTTCGGGTGCCCGACCGTCGTCAACAACGTCATCACGCTGTCCACGGTGCCGGCCATCCTGCGCCATGGGGCGGACTTCTATGCCGGCTACGGCACGGGCAAGTCCCGGGGCACGCTGCCGATCCAGCTCGCCGGCAACATCAAGCGTGGCGGGCTGGTGGAGCGGGCGTTCGGCCTGACGCTGCGCGAGCTCCTGTACGAGTACGGAGGCGGCTCCGCCTCGGGCCGCCCCATCCGCGCGGTGCAGATCGGCGGGCCTCTCGGGGCCTACGTGCCGGCTTCGCAGTTCGACACCCTGGTCGATTACGAGGCGCTCGCCGGCATCGGCGCCATGCTGGGCCACGGCGGTATCGTGGCGTTCGATGACACCGTGGACATGGTTCGGATGGCCCGCTACGCCATGGAGTTCTGCGCGATAGAGTCCTGCGGCAAGTGCACGCCCTGCCGCATCGGCTCGACGCGCGGGGTGGAGATCGTCGATCGGATCCTCAAGGGCGAGGATCCGCAGCGCCAGGTGGTGCGGCTCGAGGAGTTGTGCGAGGTGATGGTGCAGGGGTCGCTGTGCGGTCTCGGCGGCATGGCCCCGTTCCCCGTGCAGAGCGCGCTGAAGCATTTCCGCGAAGACTTCCTCGCAAGGGTGTCGCGTTGACGACGGGTGATCTTTCCGGCGCGTAGTGCCGCTGTGTTCGTACGGGTTTCGCCTCCGGGCGCGCCCCGTGGGTCCTGCGCAGCGCATGAGGAGAGGCGATAGATATGTTTGCCATTGATTATCATGATTGCGGCACACCGGCGCCCCGCGAGGGGGGCGCGCCCGTCACCGTCGAGATCGACGGCAAGAGCGTCACGGTGCCTGAGGGCACGTCCGTCATGCGGGCCGCGGCGCTCGCCGGGACCCAGGTGCCGAAGCTCTGCGCCACCGATACGTTGAAGGCCTTCGGCTCGTGCCGGATGTGTCTGGTCGAGATCGAGGGGCGCAGGGGCTACCCCGCCTCGTGCACCACCCTCGTCGCCGCGGGCATGAAGATCCGCACTCGATCGGAGAAGCTCGAGGCGCTGCGCCGCGGCGTTCTGGATCTGTATCTCTCGGATCAGCCGCCTGATTGGGCCGACTCCCCGGCGAAAGGGCACAGCGAGCTCGAGAGCGTCGCAAGGACGGTGGGCCTTGCGCAGACGACCTATGGCCCGGCCCGGCGCCACCCCGCGCCGGTCGACGACAGCAATCCCTACTTTGTGTTCGATCCGCAGTACTGCATCGTCTGCTCGCGCTGCGTGCGCGCCTGCGAGGAGGTTCAGGGCACCTTCGCCCTCACGGTGCAGGGCCGCGGCCTGGACTCGAAGATCGCGGCGAGCCAGGACCAGCCGTTCCTCGAGTCGGAGTGCGTTTCGTGCGGAGCGTGCGTGGAAGCCTGTCCGACCGCGGCGCTGACCGAGAAATCGCTCCTGCGGCTCGGCCAGCCGCAGCGCGCCGTCACCACCACCTGCGCCTACTGCGGTGTGGGCTGCAGCTTCGAGGCGGAGACCCGAGGCAGTGGCGCCGAGACGGAAGTGGTGCGGATGGTGCCCAACCGCGATGGCGACGCCAACCATGGCCACGCCTGCGTCAAGGGGCGTTTCGCCTACGGTTACGCCACGCATCCGGACCGACAGCTGAAGCCGATGCTGCGCAAGAGCATCCGGGACGACTGGCGCGAGGTGTCCTGGGAGGAGGCGATCGCGTATGCGGCCGGCGAGATCCGCCGCATCCAGGCGAAATACGGCCGCGACTCGGTCGGCGGCATCACCTCCTCCCGCTGCTCCAACGAGGAGACCTTCCTCGTGCAGAAGCTGGTGCGCGCGGCCTTCGGCACCAACAACGTCGACACCTGCGCGCGCGTATGCCATTCCCCCACCGGCTACGGCCTGAAGAGCACCCTTGGCGAGTCCGCCGGTACCCAGGCATTCACTTCGGTGGCCCAGTCCGACGTGATCCTGGTGATCGGCGCGAATCCCACGGACGGGCATCCGGTGTTCGCCTCGCAGATCAAGCAGCGGCTTCGCCAGGGCGCGAAGCTCATCGTCATCGACCCGCGCGTCATCGGCCTCGTGCGCAGCCCCCACGTTGCAGCCGACATCCACCTGCAGCTGCAGCCGGGGACCAACGTCGCGATGCTCAACGCGCTGGCGCACGTCGTGGTGAGCGAGGGGCTGGCCAAGGATGACTACGTGGCAGAGCGGTGCGAAGACCCGTCGTATCAGCGCTGGAAGGCCTTCGTGGCCGAGGAGCACCATTCCCCGGAGGCGATGGCCGCGATCACCGGCGTGCCGGCCGAGCTGGTGCGCCGCGCGGCTCGCCTGTACGCGACCGGCGGCAACAGCGCGATCTATTACGGCCTCGGCGTGACCGAGCACAGCCAGGGCTCGACGGCCGTCATGGGGCTCGCGAATCTGGCGATGGCCACGGGCAACCTCGGGCGCGAGGGCGTCGGCGTCAACCCGCTGCGGGGTCAGAACAACGTGCAGGGCTCCTGCGACATGGGCTCATTCCCGCACGAGTTCACCGGCTACCGGCACGTGTCGGATTCCGAGGTGCGCTCGCTGTTCGAGCGGGACTGGGGCGTGCGGCTCCCGGCCGAGCCCGGCCTGCGCATCCCGAACATGTTCGAGGCCTCCCTCGACGGCACATTCCGCGCCCTGTACGTCCAGGGCGAGGACATCGTCCAGTCCGATCCGAATACCCATCATGTCACCAGCGCGCTGGCGGCGATGGAGTGTGTGATCGTGCAGGACCTGTTCCTCAACGAGACCGCGAAATTCGCCCACGTGTTCCTGCCCGGCTCCTCGTTCCTGGAAAAGGACGGCACGTTCACCAACGCGGAGCGGCGCATCTCGAGGGTGCGCAAGGTGATGCCGCCGCGCGCCGGGTACGAGGACTGGCAGGTCACCCTGTTGCTCTCGAACGCGCTCGGCTATCCGATGCACTACACCCATCCGTCCGAGATCATGGACGAGATCGCACGCCTGACCCCGACCTTCGAGGGCGTGTCGTACGAGAAGCTCGACCGGCTGGGCAGCATCCAGTGGCCTTGCAACGACGCCGCGCCGGAAGGCACGCCAACCATGCATGTGCATCAGTTCGTGCGCGGCAAGGGCCGCTTCTATGTCACCGAGTACGTTCCGACCAGCGAGCGGGTGAACAGCCGCTTCCCGCTGATCCTCACCACCGGGCGGATCCTTTCGCAGTACAACGTCGGCGCACAGACGCGCCGCACGGCGAACGTGCTCTGGCACGCGGAGGATCTGCTGGAAATTCATCCGCACGATGCCGAGGTCCGCGGCATCGCCGACGGCGATTGGGTCGGGATGAGCAGCCGTGCGGGGGAGACGGTGCTGCGCGCCAGTGTGAGCGATCGGATCGCCCCCGGGGTGGTCTACACCACGTTCCACTTTCCCCAGACCCAGGCCAATATCGTCACCACGGAGAACTCCGATTGGGCGACCAACTGCCCGGAGTACAAGGTGACGGCGGTGCAGGTGGTGCGGGTGAGCCAGGCGGACGCCTGGCGGGAACGGGCGGCCGTGGAGCGCTCGCTGCGCAAGCCTCCGGGCCGCGCGCGCGATCCTGCGCATGCCTGAATCGGGCGGCGCGCCGCAGCCGGAGCAGGCCCGGGCGGGGGCGCTGCAGGGCGCTGCAGGGAGCGCGCCGCCGCAGGTGGTTGCCGAGCTCGACGTGGAGCGCTGGCGGGAGGGTCTGCTCGGCCGCGAGCGCGACTTGGTGGCCGAGGAGCTGCCCGTGGGGCTTTTCTACCACGGCGTGCCCCACGGCGTGATGCTCGCCACTCCGGCCGATCTCGAGGATTTCGGGGTCGGGTTCACGCTGAGTGAGGGACTCGTCGAGGATGCGAGGGAGATCCATGACGTTCAGGTCATCCTTGGCGGCGAAACCGCCGAGGTCCGCATCAGCGTTGCCTGGGAGCGGTTCACGGCGCTGCTTGAGCAGCGCCGGCGGCTCACCGGCCGCACGGGCTGCGGCCTCTGCGGCGTGGAAACCGCCGAGCAGGCCATCCGCGCGGTGAAGCCCGTGGGGGAGGGGCCCGCCGTGAAGGCCGCCGATCTGCACTCGGCCATCGCCGGGCTCGCGTGCCGCCAGCCGCTCAACGCCCGCACGGGCAGCGTGCACGCGGCGGCGTGGGTGGTCCCGGGCCGAGGGATCGAGGTCGTCCGCGAGGATGTCGGCAGGCACAATGCGCTCGACAAGCTGATCGGCGCGCGAGTGCGCTCGGGGGCGGATTTCTCCGGCGGTTTCCTCCTGCTCACCAGCCGGGCGAGCTACGAGATGATCCAGAAGAGCGCCGCGGTGGGTATCGCCTTTCTCGCGGCCCTGTCGGCTCCGACCGCCCTCGCGGTGCGCCTTGCCGAGCGCGCCGGCATGACGCTGGTGGCGTTCGCGCGGGAGCAGCAGCACGTGGTGTATGCCCACTCGAGGCGGTTGAGCGGCGTCTGAATAACTGCATGTCATGACCAGATAACCCAAATGAATACCGAACTGCTCGTCAAGATGGCCAACGAGATCAGCATGTTCTTCGCGTCCGAGTCGGCGCCGACGGAGGCCGCGAATGACGTTGCCACTCATCTGAGGCGATTCTGGGAGCCGCGCATGCGGCGCCAGATCATCGCCCATTGTGAGGAACATCATGGTGAAGGCCTCACCGATCTCGCCCGCCAGGCGGTCGCGCTGCTCGCGGCGCAATCCAAACCATCGAGTCTCTCGTGAGCGGATGATTCTCGCGGCGCGGATCCGGGGCGGGAAGGCCGCCCTGGAGTTTGGAGGGGAGATGCGTTAACATCCCCGATTCCACCTTGCAATTGACATGGCATGACACAGAATCTCGAGGCCGGGGGAGTGTCACGCGCGAGCGACACTGCCGGCAAAATACTGATCTGCGGATCCGTCGCCTTTGACACCATCATGGTGTTCCAGGGGCGTTTCAAGGATCACATCCTCCCGGACAAGATCCACATCCTGAACGTGTCGTTTCTGGTGCCGCAGATGCGCCGGGAGTTCGGCGGCTGCGCCGGAAACATCGCCTACAACCTCAACCTGCTGGGCGAGGTGGGTTATCCCATGGCGACCGTGGGCCACGACTTCGACCCGTACGGCGAGTGGCTGCGGCGCAATGGCGTGCCGGTCGAGCACGTCCGGGTGCTCGACGGCGAGTTCACGGCGCAGGGCTTCGTCACCACCGATCTGGACGACAACCAGATCTGGGCCTTCCATCCCGGAGCGATGCAGCAGGCGCATCTCAACAGCGTGGCGGATGCGAAGGACATCGCTTTGGGAATCGTGGCGCCCGACGGGCGCGAAGGCATGCTCGAGCACGCGCGCCAGTTCGCCGCCGCAGGCATTCCCTTCATCTTCGATCCCGGTCAGGGCCTGCCGATGTTCGATGGCGAGGCGCTGCGCGCATTCATCGGGCAGGCGCAGTGGGTGGCCGTGAACGACTATGAGTGGCAGGTCGTGCAGCAGAAGACCGGCTGGAGCGAGCGGCAGGTGTGCGAGCGCGTGGCGGCGCTGATCGTCACCCGCGGCGCCAGCGGCTCGGTCATCCACACCAAGGAAGAACGGATCGAGATCCCGTGCGCCAAGGCGGCCGCCGTGGTGGATCCGACGGGATGCGGCGATGCATATCGCGCCGGGCTGCTGCACGGGCTGCTGCGCGGCCTCGACTGGGAGAGCACCGGGCGGATCGCGGCCGTCATGGGCGCCATCAAGATAGAATCGCGCGGCACGCAGAATCATCGCCTGACGCGCGAGCAGATCGCTCGGCGGCTCGCCGAGAGCTTCGGGGAGCCCGCGGCCCGGGCCGCGTTCGGCGCGGTGCGCTCCCGGGAAATGTCTCACGCTCAAGCTACGGGAACCGATCGATGACCAATCACTATCTTTTCACCTCCGAATCCGTCTCCGAAGGCCATCCCGACAAGGTCGCCGACCAGATCTCCGACGCGGTGCTGGATGCGATCCTCGGCGAGGATCCCCGCGGCCGCGTGGCTTGCGAGACTTTGGTCAAGACGGGCGTGGTCATCGTCGCCGGTGAGGTGACCACCTCCGGCTGGGTGGACGTCGAGTCGCTGGTGCGCAAGACCGTCCTCGATATCGGCTACAACTCCTCCGACATGGGCTTCGACGGGGCGAGCTGCGGGGTGCTCAACATCATCGGCAAGCAGTCTCCGGACATCGCCCAGGGCGTCGATCGCCAGGATGAGCGGGCGCAGGGCGCGGGCGATCAGGGGATGATGTTCGGCTACGCGAGCAACGAGACCGATGTGCTGATGCCGGCGCCCATCACTCTGGCGCACCGGCTGGTCAAGCGCCAGGCCGAGGTGAGAAAGACCGGGCGGCTCACCTGGCTGCGTCCCGACGCCAAGAGTCAGGTCACACTGCGCTACGAGGACGACAAGCCCGTCGGGCTCGAGGCCGTCGTGCTCTCCACGCAGCACAGTCCCGAGGTCTCCACCGAGACCTTGCGCGAGGCGGTGATGGAGGAGATCCTCAAGCCCGTGCTGCCCAAGGAGTGGGTCGGCAAGGAGACCCGCTTCCACATCAACCCCACCGGGCGGTTCGTCATCGGCGGTCCCGTGGGGGACTGCGGTCTGACCGGTCGCAAGATCATCGTCGATACCTACGGCGGCTACGCCCGTCACGGCGGTGGCGCGTTCTCGGGCAAGGATCCCTCGAAGGTGGACCGGTCTGCGGCCTACGCGGCGCGCTACGTGGCCAAGAATGTAGTGGCCGCGGGTCTGGCTTCGCGCTGCGAGGTGCAGATCTCCTATGCCATCGGCGTGGCCGAGCCGACCTCCGTCATGGTGGAGACATTCGGCACCAGCCGCCTCTCGCGCGAGCAACTGACCCATCTGGTGCGCGAGCACTTCGATCTCACGCCCTATGGCCTGCGCCGGATGCTCGATCTGGCGCGCCCGATCTACCAGAAGACCGCCGCCTACGGGCATTTCGGCCGCACCGAGCCCGAGTTCACCTGGGAGCGGACCGACCGGGCCGAGGCGCTGGCGGCCGCCGCCAAGTGCCTGAGAGCGGCCTGATCGGCGAGGCGGCCCGGGCGGGGGCCGCCTGAGATTTTGCCGGCGCGGTGCAGCGGATCCGCCGGCTGCACCGCGCCGGAGACGGCCATTCACCGCAGATGGTGCGGTGGAGCCGCGTCCTCCGAGGAGCGTTGCGACAGGCCGGCCGGCTCCCGAAGCCCGCCGCCTGCCAGGCTCGGATGGCGCGCGCGTATCCCTCATACGGCGCTCACTGAACCCATCGGAGTATTCACACCATGAACGCCACACCGAAGCCGGCTGCCGTAAACACGGACTGCAGGGTCGCCGACCCGACGCTCGCGGGCTGGGGTCGCAAGGAAATCCTGATCGCGGAGACGGAAATGCCCGGACTCATGGCGATCCGCGAGGAGTACGCGCCCCGACAGCCGCTCGCCGGGGCGAGCATCAGCGGCTCGCTCCACATGACCATCCAGACCGCGGTGCTGATCGAGACGCTGCAGGCGCTCGGGGCGCAGGTGCGCTGGGCCTCCTGCAACATCTTCTCCACCCAGGACCACGCGGCCGCTGCGATCGCCGCCCGCGGCACGCCGGTGTTCGCCTGGAAGGGCGAGTCGCTCACCGACTACTGGGACTACACGCACCGGATCTTCGAGTGGCCGCACGGCGGACACACCAATATGATCCTCGATGACGGCGGAGACGCGACGCTGCTGATGCATCTGGGCGCTCGGGCCGAGAGCGATCCGGGAGCCATCGCCAAGCCCGCGAGCGAGGAGGAAGAGGCGCTGTTTGCGGCTATCCGCGCGCGCCTCAAGGCCGACCCGAAGTGGTATTCCGAGCGTCTCGGGCGCATCCGAGGCGTGACGGAGGAGACCACCACGGGGGTCAAGCGTCTTTATCAGATGGCGAAGGACGGGCGGCTCGCCTTTCCCGCCATCAACGTCAACGATTCGGTCACCAAGAGCAAATTCGACAATCTGTACGGCTGTCGCGAGTCCCTCGTCGATGGCATCAAGCGTGCCACCGACGTGATGGTGGCCGGCAAGATCGCCGTGGTCTGCGGCTACGGGGACGTCGGCAAGGGCTGCGCGAGCGCGCTGCGGGCGCTCTGCGCCCAGGTGTGGGTGACCGAGATCGACCCGATCTGCGCCCTGCAGGCGGCCATGGAGGGCTATCGGGTGGTGACCATGGAGTACGCGGCCGACAAGGCCGACATCTTCGTGACCGCGACGGGAAACCTCCATGTGATCGGCCATGAGCACATGGTGCGCATGAAGCACAACGCCATCGTGTGCAATATCGGGCACTTCGACAACGAGATCGACGTGGCGGCCCTCAAGCGCTATTCCTGGGAAAACATCAAACCTCAGGTCGATCACGTGATTTTCCCGGACGGCAGGCGGCTGATCCTGCTCGCCGAGGGGCGCCTGGTGAACCTCGGCTGCGCCACGGGCCATCCGAGCTATGTGATGAGCTCGAGCTTCGCCAACCAGACCCTTGCCCAGATCGAGCTCTACACCAACCCCGGCAAGTATCCCGTGGGGGTGTATGTTCTGCCCAAGCATCTCGATGAGAAGGTTGCGAGGCTGCAGTTGACCAAGTTCAACGCCGAGCTGACCGAACTCACCGCGGAGCAGGCGCACTACATCGGAGTGGATCGCGCCGGTCCCTACAAGTCCGATCAATACCGGTACTGACACGAACGGTCCGGCCGGCCCCGCACCGCGGTCGGGGCCGTCGCCGGATCATCTGTCTGACGTCTGACGATCAACATCCGCGATGTCCCTTCGCGGAACACTCACTACAACATATCAATTACAAGTTGGACTGGCGCGAAAATACGTGTATGATCCGGCTCCGAACCCTGTAGTTGGGTGTTTTTAGGAGTATTTTTAATGGCGAAACGTCCTCCGAACGATGGCGCTTCCTGGAGCGCCAGTGAGCTGAAGACCCTGAAGGCGCTCGCGAAGGCGGGCACCCCGACCACCGAGGTCGCCAAGAAGCTTGGGCGCACTCCTGCGGCGGTTCAGCAGAAGGCCATGCGCGCCGGCATCTCTTTCCGGGCCGCCAAGCGGGCTGGCGCGCGCAAGACCGCCAAGAAGAAATAAGCGCCACGCGCGGTCTCAAGGCCGGGTGTCCCCGCGGACTGCGCGGGGTCTCCGGCTTTTGGTCGTGCCGGCGGTTGGGTTGCCGCTGCGGGGGCTTGTCAGCAACCGCACAAGTTGTACAATTTACGTTTCCATTCACACCACGTTCACGGTTGCGTCTCGAAAGGGGCACGTCATGCGGAAATCGCTCCGGTTAACCTGTGGGGTCGCAGCGCTGGTCCTGGCCGGCTGCAGCGTGCAGGTGCAGAACAATACGCCGGATAAGTTCCAGGCCAATCCCGATATCGGCATGTATCCGATCAAGGCGACCGTAACCTCGGGCGCCATGGTCAGCCAGCCGATCTACCTCTACGACGTGGGCAGCGGAAAGAAGATCCCGCTGAAGTCGGACCCGACCGGTACGCGCTGGTCGGCGATGCTGCCCGTGCGCTGCCAGAACAGCTTCAAGCTGCAGTACCTGGCGATCTGGAGGCTGCAGGGCCTGGCGACCAAGCAGAGGCTGTTCCCGGCACAGCCGATCGAGGTCAAGCTGACCCCGCCGCCGCTCACCCAGGAGGCGACGATCGACACCTCGGGCGCGCCGAAGAAGGGGGTGTGGCAGGGCCCCGTGGCGTACAAGTTCGCCACCGCCGCCAATACGCAGATCACCGGCGCGAAGATCGAGCCGCTCGGCAAGAGCCCGGCGGATGTGCTCTCGGCCAAGCAAATCCGGATCGTCAGCGCCTTCCCGATCAATGCCGAGTGTGATAAATCGACCGCGATCACGCTGGCATCGAGGGTCCGCCAGGCGCACGCCAAGCTGGTCATCGACACCAGTCTGCCCGGCAAGATGTCGAAGTGGACGACCAAGGTGACCTTTCAGCCCAAGCCGTCGGCCTGATTGAGCCTTGGGGGTTGATCGAGGCGCGCCGGGGAGAGACCGTCTCCCCGGCGTGCCGGATTCGCACAGGGATCCTCTTCCCGCTGCGCGATCCGAGCGGTGCTCGCCCGAGCCCCGCATGCCACTTGCCCGGATCACGGGTCGACCCTGCGCCGCACCCCTTCGGGGCCGCTGATCGTGGCACAGGTCGCAGTGGTGGATCGTTTCCGGGGATTCGCTCGGATTCGAGCCCCGTAGGGCCCGCGCGAAGCGCGCGGGCCGCGGACGCCGCGGGTTGCGTGCGCCGGCGGGTGAAACGAAAGCACCGGCTGAGGCGACCCAAATCCTGGACAATTCCAAAAATAGGCGCACGGGGGAATTTGCGCCGTCCGGGGACCGCTCTCAACCGGTGCGAGGATAGTGTGGCTCCCCGGCCCTGAACCTACTCTGAACCGGTCCGAAAAAGGCGCGACTGGCTCGCAGTTTTCTCACGCAGCGCGCAGGCGGCCGCGCAGGCGCGCGATCTGAGCTTCGCTCAGGCCGATCTGGCGAAGATAGGCGCGCACCCCTCCGCGAGCATCTAGCCAGGCCAGCATGTTGTAGATCCCTTCCTCGGGGCAGCGCACGGCCTCGATGATGGCCGCCGGATCGGCGTCGGCGTAGCGGGCGAGGTAGGCCTCGCGCAGGCGATCGGTGCTGGCGGCGTAGTCCGCGGCAATGGCCTCCGGCACGACGTCGGCCAAGGTCAACAGCAGCGCGGCGATGAGTCCGGTGCGGTCCTTGCCCGCCACGCAATGAAACAGCAGCGCTGCGGCGGGGGCTGCGGCGATGACCTCGAGGGCCTGGCGCAGCTGCGGCTGCAAGTGCTCGAGCACGGCGCAATTCCACTGCTCCTTCGCGCACCCGCCGCCGAGCTCGCGCCATCGGGCGGGGCTGTCGGCCAACAGAGAGACCGATTCGTAGCGCAGCCCGGCTAGCTGCGCAGCCGGGCTCGGCTGCAGGGCGGTTTCCTCGGGCCAACGCAGGTCGAGAACCGTCTCGACCCCGCAATCGACCAAGGACCGCAGGTCTTGCGCCGTGAGCTGCGCCAGGTCATCGGACCGCAACAGCGACCCCCGGCGGGTGCGTGCGCCGTCCACGGTGGGATGGCCGCCGAGGTCGCGGGCGTTGAGCAGCGTGGGGAGCTCGAGCGAGCGGTTCCAGTCGTCCATTGGCGCCAGTGTATCAGCGCAGGTACGGCGGCGCCGGCGGACACAGGGCTATAATTCCTCCATGGCTCTCGATTCGACCGAGCGGTTCTCGAGCCGGGTAGACAATTACGTCCAGTACCGGCCGAGCTATCCGGCCGAGGCGATCGATCTGCTGCGGGAGCGGTGTGGTCTGGGGCGCGGCTCGGCGGTCGCCGATCTCGGCTCGGGCACCGGTATCCTCACGGCCTTGCTGCTCGATGCCGGCGCACGGGTGTTCGCGGTTGAGCCCAATCCCGGGATGCGCGGCGCGGCCGAGAGGCTGCTCGGCGGCCGCGGCGGCTTCGTGAGCGTGGCGGGCACGGCCGAAGCGAGCACCCTCGAGGCGCACAGTGTGGGACTGGTGGTCGCCGGGCAGGCGTTCCACTGGTTCGAGCCCGGCCGCGCGCGCCGTGAGGCCGTTCGTATCCTGGCGGCCGGGGGGTGGGCGGCGCTCCTCTGGAATGAGCCGCCCGAGGAGCCGACGCCGTTTCTCACCGACTATGACGCGCTGCTTCGACGCCATGCGCCGGAGTACGAGCGGGTCAGGAGCCTGCGCGCGCAGGACCAGGGCATCGGTGAGTTCTTCGGTGGCGCGCCGCGGCAGGCGGTTTTCGCCAACCGTCAGGTGTTCGATCTCGCGGGCCTGCAGGGGCGGCTCATGTCCTCCTCCTATGCGCCCGAGCCCGGGGAGCCCCAGCATGAGCCGCTGATCGAGGGCCTGCGCCAGGTGTTCGAGAGGCATCAGGACGGCGGCAAGGTCGTCTTTCCGTACCGCACGCTGGTGTTTTACGGGCAACCGTAGCGCCGGTCACGGAGGAGCACGACCGCAAGCGGATTTTTCCGGCCGCTCAGAGCTGCGAGCGTGCAGGGCGGGACAGGCGGCGTTGCGGGCAGCTCCACTCAGGGGGGCGATCCGAGCAGGGCGGCAAGCTGCGCGAAATCATCGAGTGCGGCGAGGCAGGGGATGTCCTTCACCGGCCCGCGCCGGTAGCCATGTGTCATGAGCACCAGCGGCACGCCGGCGCCCTGCGCGGCCTGGGCATCGACCTCGCTGTCCCCGACCATCAGGGCCGCCTCCCGCGCCACATCGAATGTCTGCAGTATCGCGTGCAGTATCCTCGGGTCCGGCTTGCGAAAGGGCAGCGAATCGCCGCCCCAGATACCGGTGAAGTACTGCGCAAGGCGCAGCTTCTCGAGGATCTCCGCCGCCAGGCGCGCCGGCTTGTTGGTGCACAGCGCGAGCGCGGCATGTCCGTGCAGCAGCTCGAGCGCCGGGCGCACGCCGGGATAGGCGACGGTGGCGCGCACCGGCTCGGACTCGTAGTGCCGCAGAAAGGAGCGCTCCGCCGCGCTGCGGTCCGCCTGGTCGCAGCGCCGGGCGGCGAGCGCGCGCGCCACCAGCTTTGCCATGCCGTCGCCTATCATGGCGCGCACGTCGCTCTCCGGCAGCGGCTCGCTGCCGAGCTCCCCGAGCATCGCGTTGACCGCATGCGCAAGGTCCGCGGCGCTGTCGATGAGGGTGCCGTCGAGGTCGAAGATCATGAGTGCGGGTCGCATGGGCGCTATACTCGCAAATCATGCACCGTATTGCGCGAGGCGCAGCTTGTCTCGAGTTCGGACGTTTTCGACTCCTCATCCGGCAGCGGGAGCTGCGCCTCGATGAGGCGCCCGTTGCGCTCGGCTCCCGCGCTTTCGACGTTCTGCTGGTCCTGATCGAGGCCGGCGGCGAGCTCGTCAGCAAGGAGGAGCTTCTCGCCCGCGCCTGGCCCGGCATCGTCGTCGAGGAAAGCAATATCCAGGTGCAGATCTCGGCCTTGCGCAAGGCGCTCGGCGAGGACCGCAATCTCATTCTCACCGTGCCGCTGCGCGGCTATCGCTTCACCGGCCAGGTGCGGGTCGTGGACGAGCACGGTGGGGCGCCCGAGGCCGGCACCCTCGTGCGGGTGCCGCCTACCAACCTGCCGGCGGCCGTTTCGGACTTCATCGGACGCGAAACCGAGCTTGCCACGGTGCGCGAGCTCCTGCGCCACAACCGGCTGCTCACCCTGGCCGGCACCGGCGGCATCGGCAAGACGCGGCTCGCCCTGGAGGCGGCGCGCGATGCGCTGCAGGAGTTCCCCGACGGGGTGTGGCTCGCGGAGCTGGCGCCGCTCACCGATGCGGAGCTGGTCGCGAGCGCGTTGCATGCGGCGCTCGGCCTGCAAAGCGGCGCGGGCCGCTGGACGGCCGAGCGGCTGGCCGCGGCGCTGCGCGGCCGGCAGTTGCTGCTCGTGCTGGACAACTGCGAGCACCTGATCCAGGCAGCCGCCCGGGAGGCCGAGACGCTGCTGCGTGCGGCCCCGCAGGTGCGCATTCTCGCCACCAGCCAGGAGCCGCTCGGCATCGAAGGGGAGTGCGTCCTGCGGTTGCGGCCGCTGGAATTTCCCGCGGAGGACGCGACCGGGCTCGCCACGGCCGAGCGCCACGATGCGGTGCGGCTGTTCGTGGCCCGGGCCCGCGCGGCCGATCCGCAGTTCACCCTGGATGAGCGCAACGCGGCCACCGTGGTGACGATCTGCCGGCGTCTCGATGGGATACCGCTTGCGATCGAGCTGGCGGCCGCGCGCTCGGCGGCGCTCGGGATCGAGGGCCTGGCGCAGAGGCTGGATGTGCGTTTCCACGTGCTCACGGGCGGGCGCCGCACCGCGCTCCCGCGCCATCAGACGCTGCGCGCAACGCTCGACTGGAGCCATCGGCTGCTGGCCGAGCCCGATCGGATGGTGTTGCGGCGGCTGGCGGTATTCGCCGGCGGCTTCAGCCTGGAGGCCGCCGGCAGCGTGGTGGCGGACTCCGGACTGCCGGAGTGGGAAGTGGTCGGCCGGATCGCCGAGCTGGTCGACAAGTCGCTGGTGGTGGCCGATGCCGCAGGCGATGCGCGCCGCTACCGGCTGCTCGAGACGACGCATGCCTATGCGATGGAGAAGCTCGCCGACAGCGGCGAATTCGGCCCGCTCGCCCGCCTGCATGCGCAGTATTTTCACGACCACCTGCGCGAGGGGCTCACGCTCTGGGAGCGCATGCCATCGGTCCACTGGCTCGAGGGGCAGGCGCCGGAGATCGGCAACATCCGCGTGGCGCTCGACTGGGCATTCGGTCCGGATGGCGATTCGGCACTGGGGGTCGAGCTGGCCTCGGCCTCGCACCTGCTGTGGTACTTGATGTCTCTTGCGCAGGAGGGCCGGGCGCGCCTCGAGCGGGCCACGAAGGCGCTGGGGCCGGGCACCCCGAAGGCGATCGAGGCGAGGCTCTGGTACGGCTACGGATTTCTCTCGACCGGCGAGCCGCGCGGGCGCGCCGTGCCGGCGCTGCGGCGTGCGGTGACGCTCTTGCGAGAAGTGGGCGAGCCTCTCGATCTCGGGCGCGCGCTCAGCTGCTATGGACTCAATCTGGTGCGCACCGGCGTGTTCGCCGAGGGATTCGAGGCGCTGCAGGAGGCTTGCGCCTTGCTGTCGGCGAGCGCGCAGCCGAAGAGCTTCTCGCAGTGCCTGACCGATCTCGCGATCGGACGCACCGTGGCGGGAGACTACAACGCGGCGCGGGCGCTGCTCGAGAAGGCGCTCGAGGCGAGCGAGCGCTCCAAGGCTGACTTCTGGGTCTGGCGCGCGCGTATCTACAAGGCCGAGGTGGAGTTCGCCGAGGGGAACGTGGATGAGGCGATCACGCTGGCAAGCGAGGTGATCTCGCTGTGCCGGTTGAGGCGGCGCGTGGGGCTGCTCGGACACGCGCTGTGCAATCTTGCGGGCTACCTGATCGCTCGCGATGCCATCGACGAGGCGAGCGCGGCGCTGCGCGAGGGGCTGCCGCTGGCGCACGAGAGCGAGCTCGACGCCGTGTTGCTCGCCGGGGGCATGCAGCACCTGGCGGCGATCGCGGCGAGGCAGAATCAGCTCGACCGCGCCGCGCGGTTCATCGGCTACGCGCACGCATTCTTCTCCTCCGAGTTCGCGGGCCGCAATCCGGCGAAGCTGCGGATTCAGGCCGGGATTCTCGAGCGGCTCCGCCACGCGATGCCGGGCGAGCGGCTCGCGGCGCTGATGGAGGAAGGCGCGCATTGGAGCGAGGACGAGGCGATGTCGGCGGCGCTTGTGCCATGACATTCGTCACGTTTGCGCCCATGCCGGCAAATCACCGCCGGCGCGACAAGGTCCGATCATGATGAGTTCGCAATGATTTAGAATGTTTAAGAAGAATTCAGGATGAGCTAAGGACTTGCCGAAAAGGCAGGGCCATCCTCTCGCCGTTCAAAAAAAGCCCCAGACGCCCCCGCCATGAATCGTCCCGCCCGCTCCTGGTTCTCACGACTCTGTCGTCTGCTGCCGCTGCCCGCAACCCTGCTGCTCGGGGGCTGCCACTGGGCGCTGCTCGACCCGAAAGGGCCGATCGGAATGGACGAGCGCTGGATCATCGAGACCGCCGGCGGCCTGATGCTGCTGGTGGTCGTGCCGGTGATCGTGCTGGCGGTCGTCATTCCCTGGCGCTACCGGGCCTCGAACACCCGCGCCAAGTACGAGCCCGAGTGGTCGCACTCGAACAAGATCGAGGCGGTGATGTGGTCGATACCGATCGCGATCGTCTCCGTTCTCGCCGTGATCTGCTGGCGCACCTCGCACGAGCTCGATCCGTTCCGCCCGATCCCCTCGAAGGAGAAGCCGGTCCACATCGAGGCGGTGGCGATGGACTGGAAGTGGCTCTTCATCTATCCGGACCAGCACATCGCCACGATCAACGAGGTGGCGATGCCGGTCGGCGTGCCGGTCGTATTCCACATCACCTCGGCCACGGTCATGAACTCGTTCTTCATCCCGCGGCTCGGCAGCCAGATCTACGCCATGGCGAACATGCAGACGGCGGACAATCTGGTGGCGAGCGTCCCGGGCACCTACCGGGGCATCTCGGCCAACTTCAGCGGCGGCGGCTTCTCGGGCATGACCTTCAAGGTCAAGGCCATGTCGGCAAGCGATTACAGGCAGTGGCTCGCCAAGGTCGGATCCTCCGCAAAGACCCTTGACGCCAAGCAGTATCTGGAGCTCGATAAGCCGAGCTCGGATGTGCCGGTGACCTACTTCTCCCACGTGAACCCGGCCCTGTTCGGGCAGATTCTCATGGGCAGGCTCTCGGCCGGCCGCGCGCTGGCGATGGCGGCGACCACCGTGACCTCGGGCGGGGAGACGGGCCCCATCAGGAGAGATTGATCATGTTCGGCAAGCTCACGCTCAGCGCCATCCCCTACACCAACCCCATCATCATGGGTGCGGTCGCCTTCATGGTGATCTGCGTGGTGGCGATCCTCGCGGTGATCACCTACCTCGGCAAATGGAAGTACCTGTGGACCGAGTGGCTGACCTCGGTCGATCACAAGAAGATCGGGATCATGTATCTGATCCTGGCGGGCGTCATGCTGCTGCGCGGATTCGCCGATGCGATCATGATGCGCGCGCAGCAGGCGCTGTCCTACGGCAGCAACATGGGCTATCTGCCGCCGGGGCACTTCGACCAGATATTCAGCGCCCACGGCACCATCATGATCTTCTTCATGGCGATGCCGTTCATCATCGGCCTGATGAACTGCATTCTGCCGCTGCAGATCGGCGCGCGCGACGTTGCGTTCCCGCTGATGAACAACCTCAGCCTGTGGCTGACGGTCTCCGGCGCGGTGCTCGTCAACGTCTCCCTTGCCGTCGGCAATTTCTCGCGCGCCGGCTGGCTCGGCTTCGCGCCGCTGTCGGAGCTGCACTACAGTCCCGGCGTCGGGGTGGATTACTGGATCTGGGCCCTGCAGATATCGGGCATCGGAACGACGCTGACGGGCGTCAATTTCATCGCCACCATTCTCAAGATGCGCGCACCGGGCATGAAGCTGATGCGCATGCCGGTGTTCGCCTGGGCATCGCTCTGCACGAACATCCTGATCGTCGCCGCCTTCCCGCTGCTCACCGTGACGCTCGCGCTCCTCACGATGGACCGTTACCTCGGCATGCATTTCTTCACCAATTCGCTCGGCGGCGATCCGATGATGTACATCAACCTCATCTGGATCTGGGGCCACCCGGAGGTGTACATCCTCATCCTGCCGCTGTTCGGGGTGTATTCGGAGGTCGTGCCGACATTCTCCGGCAAGAGGCTCTTCGGTTACACCTCCATGGTGTACGCGACGATGGCGATCGCGCTGCTGTCGCTCATCGTGTGGCTGCATCACTTCTTCACCATGGGCAATGGCGCCGGCGTGAACGCGTTCTTCGGCATCACCACGATGATCATCGCGGTGCCGACGGGAGTGAAGATCTTCAACTGGCTGCTCACCATGTATCGCGGCCGGGTGCGCCTCGAGACGCCGATGCTCTGGACGATCGGCTTCCTCATCACCTTCACGATCGGCGGCATGAGCGGCGTGCTGCTCGCCGAGCCGCCGGCGGACTTCGTGCTGCACAACAGCCTGTTCCTGGTCGCGCACTTCCACAACGTCATCATCGGCGGCGTGGTGTTCGGGATATTCGCGGGAATTTCCTACTGGGCCCCGAAGATCTTCGGCTTCCGGCTCAATGAGCGCCTCGGCCGCGCGGCGTTCTGGTGCTGGTTCATCGGCTTCTACGTCGCCTTCATGCCGCTCTATGCGCTCGGCCTGATGGGCGCCACGCGCCGCATGGATCATTACGACGTGGCCGCGTGGCATCCGCTGTTCATCGTCGCCGCGGTCGGCGCGGCCATCATCTTCGCAGGCATCATCCTGCAGGTGGTGCAGGTGGTGGTGAGCATCCGCCAGCGCGAGCTCACCCGCGACCTGACGGGAGATCCGTGGAACGGGCGCACCCTGGAGTGGTCGCTCCCCTCGCCGGCGCCGGCCTACAATTTCGCCCGCATCCCCGTCGTGCGCGATCGCGACGCGTTCTGGGACATGAAGCAGCGCGGCGTCGATCTGAAGAGCTCGACCTTCGTGCCGATTCACATGCCGCGCAACAAGGCCGCCGGCTTTCTCATCGGAGGCTGCGCGTTCGTGCTGGCATTCGCGATGATCTGGCACATCTGGTGGCTCGCCATCGCCGCCCTGGCGGGCGTGATCGTGACCCTGATCCGCCATGCGTTCGACGATGACCGGGATTATCACCTCGGCGCCGAGGAGGTGCGGCGGGTCGAGGGGCTGCACGGGCGCGTCGAAGCGAGGAGCTAAACCATGTCAAGCGATCCGACTGTCCTGCACAGAGGCTCCCTGGTGCTGAAGCCGGGGTACGCGGATCACGCCGGCGATGCGCTGCGCGATCTGCGCGAAAGCGGCGATGCCGTCGATTTTCAGCTCGACCATCACCACGACGTCGCCTCCACGATCCAGCTGGGATTCTGGATCTACCTGATGAGCGACTGCCTGCTGTTCTCGGGGCTGTTCGCGACCTACGCGCTGCTGAGCTCGCACACCGCGGGCGGCCCCGCCGGCAGCCAGCTGTTCAATCTGCCGGACGTGCTGACCGAGACGATGTTCCTGCTCTTCAGCAGCTTCACCTGCGGGCTTGCGACTCTCGCGATGAACGCCGACCGGCGCAACGCCACGGTCGGCTGGCTGGCGGTGACCTTTCTGCTCGGTCTCGGCTTCATCGGCATGGAGGTGCGCGAGTTCGCGCACATGGTGGCGATCGGGGCAGGCCCCGACCGCAGCGCGTTCCTCTCGAGCTTCTTCACGCTGGTCGCCACCCACGGGCTGCACGTCACCTGCGGTCTGATCTTCATGGCGGTGATGATGGTGGCGGTGCTGAAGAAGGGGCTCACGCCGACGAACCGGGCGCGCCTGGTGAACCTCAGCCTGTTCTGGCACTTCCTCGACATCATCTGGGTGGGCGTGTTCTCGCTGGTTTATCTGTTCGGGGTGGCGCACTGATGAACGTCGCAAACGAATCGGTCGCCCGCCACGCGCCGCCGGGCGCGCACGGGCAAGCCCATGGGCCGGCGCAGAAGCAGTACATCATCGGCTTTGCGCTCGCCATCCTTCTGACGGTGATCCCGTTCGCGCTGGTCATGAGCCACACGGTGGCGGGCACGCCGCTGGTGATCGCCGGGTTCGCGGTCGCGCAGATCCTGGTGCACGTGGTGTACTTCCTGCACGTGGACACCTCGGAGGAGAAGCGCTGGAATCTGATGGCGCTGCTGTACACCGGAGTGATGGTGTTCATCGTCATCGGCGGCTCGCTGTGGATCATGCATCATCTGTACGTGAACATGGTGCCGCACGCGATGCACGGGCAGGTGTGGAAGTAGGCCGGAATCGGATCCGGGACACGACGCCCGGGACGCCCTGTACAGGGGCGTTCCGGGCGTTTGCGTTTCATCGGCGGGCCTGGGCCGATCCCGGCGCCGGCCAGCCCTCTCTCGCCGTGCGCACAGGCAGGCCGACGACATGACCTTCGGGCGAGAGGCTCGCTATACTGCGCGTCCCGCTTGAGCTTCCGTCGCGAGTGCGCGGAGGACAGTGCGAGGCTTCTACGTTGCAGTCAGCATGTGGTTCAAGAATCTCACCGTCTATCGTCTGCCGGAGGACTGGAACGGGTCCGCGGCCAATCTCGAAGAAGCGCTGGGCCGGCGTCCCCTGCACCCCTGCACCGCGCTGCAGATGCGCAGCCTCGGTTGGGTCGCGGCAAGCCCCGCGCAGCGGCTGCTGCACACCGTGGGCGAGCAGTACCTGGTGGCCCTCGGGATCGATCAGAAGCTCCTGCCGGCCTCGGTCATCCGCCAGCAGGCCGAGGAGCGCGCCCGGCAGCAGGCCGAGAAGCAGGGTTTCCCGGTCGGGCGGCGGCAGATGCGTGCCTTGAAGATGCAGGTCGCCGATGAGCTGCGCGCGCGAGCCTTCAGCCGGCGCACCGTCACGCGGGCGTGGATCGATCGCGCGCGAGGTTGGCTGGTGATCGATACCGGCAGCGCGGGCCGGGCGGAGGAGCTGCTCGAGACGCTGCGCGATACGCTCGGGAGCCTCTCGGTTCAGGCGTTGGACGTCGAGCGCTCGGTGAGCGGCTGCATGGCCGCGTGGCTCAAGCAGGGCGGCTCGGCGGGTCCGTTTTCGGTCGAGCAGGACCTCGAGCTGCAATCGGCCGACGCCGCCAAGGCCACCATACGCTATCGGCGCCACCCGCTGGAAGGCAGCGACATCCGCGGTCATTTGAACTCGGGCAAGCGTCCGACGCAGCTCGGGCTCACGTGGAACGGCCGGATATCGTTCGTGTTGACCGAGAAGCTGCAGATCAAGCGGGTGGAGTTCCTGGAGTTCGGGCCGGAGAAGGAGACCGAGGGCGAGGAGACCGATCCCGTGGAGCAGTTCGACATCGACTTCACCGTGATGGCGGGGGAGCTGTCGAAGCTGCTGAGTGACCTCCGTCGGGAGTTGGATGGCGAGGCGGAACGGGCGGTCGCGTGACCCGCGCCCGAATCAGTCGGGCCGGGTGGCGGCGAGCGAGGGCCGCTCGCTCAAGGCGGCGAGCCAGGCGCCGAGGCGGGGACGGCTCTCGCGCCAGCGCTCGTCCGGGAACCTGAGGTCGAGATAACCCAGCGCGCACGCGACCGAAATCGCGCCGATGTCGACCGGTCCGTCCAGGTTTTCCTTCTCGAGCGCATCGAGCGCGGTGCGAATCTTCAGAAACTGTCCCTCGATCCAGTCCTGCCATCGCAGCGTCGCCGGGCGGGCCGTCTGCTCGTAACGGATCAGCACCGCGGCGTCGGCCATGCCGTCGGCGAGCCCCTGGCGGCGCAGGGCGGTCCAGCGCGCCGGACCGGGCGCCGGGAAGAGGCGATGGCCGCCGGCGAGGGCCTCGAGATACTCGCAGATGACCGGGGAGTCGTACAGCGTCTCGCCGGAGTCGGTGATCAGGGCCGGAATCTTGCCGAGCGGGTTGTGCGCGCGCAGCTCCCGGTGCGGATTGAGGGGAGACTGCGTGATGTTGATGAGCTCGATGAGCCCGGCGAGCTCGAGCTCGAGCGCGCTCACGCGCACCTTGCGGGCGAAGGGGGAGACGGGATTGGAATACAGCTGCATGTGGCGGGGACCTCTTTTTTTCGGGCGCCTCAATCGCTCATCGAGCGCCGCAGCGCGGCGCGCCGCCGGCCGCGATCGAGCGCCAGATCGATGAGCCGGGTGACGAGCCCGGTCGGCGCGATGCCTGAGAGCTCCCAGAGCTTCGGGTACATGGAGATGGCGGTGAAGCCCGGGATGGTGTTGATCTCGTTGACGAGGAGAGATCCGTCGGGCTTCAGGAACAGGTCGACGCGGGCCATCCCCTCGCACTCGAGCACATCGAAGGCGCGGCCGGCCATCGCCTGCGCCCGGGTGAGCTCATCGGCCGTGAGCCGCGCCGGCAGCTCGAGGCTCGCGCCGCTCTCATCGATGTACTTGGCATCGTAGGAATAGAAGCCGTCGGGATGCCGGACCACGATCTCCCCGGCGACGGACACCGGGGGGGGATTGCCGCCGAGCACGGCCAGCTCGATCTCGCGCGCCACGACCGCCGCCTCGACCAGCACCTTGCAATCGAACTCGAACGCATGGCGGACCGCGTCTTCGAGCGCACGCGCGTCGGTGACTTTGCGGATTCCGACGGAGGAGCCGGCATTGGCCGGCTTCGTGAACACGGGCAGTCCAAGGCGGGCGAGCTGCGCGAGGGCGCCGGCGGGATCGATCTCGAAGCGCTCGCGGCGCAGCGTCACGAATTCCGCCACCGGGATGCCGGCCTCGCGCAGCAGGCGCTTGCTGACGTCCTTGTCCATGCCGATGGCCGATCCGAGCACGCCCGCGCCCACGTAGGGAATGCCGGCGAGCTCGAACAAGCCTTGAACGGTTCCGTCCTCACCCATCGTACCGTGCAGCACCGGGAAGATGACGTCGATGGAGCCGGCCGCATCGGCGGATCCCCCGGTCACGGTCAGATCCCTCGAGACGGGCCGGCCGTCCTGCAGGCGTACCAGGCGCGGGTCGCGCGCGCTCGCGAGCAGCCTGTCCGGATCCTGCAGCAGCCAGCGCCCGCTCTTGTCGATGCCGATCAGCAGCGGCTCGAATCGGGACCTGTCCAGGGCGGCGAGCACGTTGCGCGCCGACAGGATGGAAATCTCGTGCTCGGTGGATTGGCCGCCGAAGACGATGGCGACACGGATCTTGCGGTTCATCGCACCAAGCATATCGAAACGCGGGCCGCTGCGCTGCCCGCCGGCGCCGCCTCAGAGTTTGAAGGTCGACAGCAGCAGGCTGGTTTCGCTGCTCGAGACCCCGGGCGTGCGGCTGATCCGGGCGAGCACCCGGTCGAACGAGGCCAGGCTGTCGGCGCGCAGCTCCGCGACCAGGTCCCACCGGCCGTTGGTGCTGTAGAGGCTCGCAACCGCCGGATCACCGCGCAGAGCCCTGACGACGGCATCGACCTGATTGCCTTCGGCGGCGAGCGTCATGAACGCCCGGATGTGCTGCTCTTGTACGTCGGGCTTCAGGCGTACGGTGTATCCGACGATCGTTCCGTCGGCCTCAAGCTTGGCCATGCGGTTTTGCACCGTGCCACGCGCCACGCCGAGCTGCTTGGCCAGGGAGGCGACGGAGACGCGCGCATTGCCTCTCAGCAGTGCGATCAGGCGGTGATCGAGATCGTCCATCGGCCGGCAACCCGAGAAACGTGCGATGGGCACAGTCTAGCAAAATGACCGGTTCGAATGACGAATTGATCAAAACGGTGGAAATTTTGGTTGATTCTCTGACTATTCTTTGGCTGCCGCCCTGTAGATGATGTTCCCGAGGAGACCGCACATCGACTGACGCGGTCCCCAGGAGAGCGAACATGGTCGACTTCATCGGCATCCGGCGCGTGCAGGAGCTCGTCGGGGACCTCGGGCCCGCGGCCTTCATCGAGGGGTTGGCGCGTGAGATCGAAGCGGACTATCGGCGTTGGGCGCAGTTTGAGAAGTCGCCCCGTCATGCCACCCACTCTCCCGTGGGGGTCATCGAGCTCATGCCGGCGAGCGACGGCCGCCAGTACGCGTTCAAGTACGTCAACGGTCATCCGAAGAACACCGCAAAGGGGCTGTTGACGGTCATGGCCTTCGGGGTGCTTGCCGATGTGGAGACGGGGTATCCGCTCCTGCTGTCGGAAATGACGCTCACTACCGCGCTGCGCACCGCGGCGACCTCGGCGCTGGCTGCGCGTTGGATGGCGCGTCGCGACAGCCGCGTGATGGCGCTGATCGGCAACGGCTCGCAGGCGGAGTTTCAGGCCGTTGCGTTTCATCATCTGCAGGGCATCCGCGAGCTGCGGTTGTACGACACCGACCCGGCGGCGACCGACAAGCTCGAGAGCAATCTCGCGCGACTGTCTCTCGAGGGACTCGCGGTCGTGCGCTGCCGCGGCGCGGCCGAGGCGGTCCGGGGGGCGGATATCGTCACGACCGCCACCGCGGACAAGCGCAATGCCGTCATCCTGACACCGCAGATGATCACGCCCGGCATGCACCTGAACGCGGTGGGCGGCGACTGCCCGGGCAAGACCGAGCTGCATGCGGACATCCTGAGGCGCGCCGACGCCCGTGTCGTGGTCGAGTTCGAGCCCCAGTCGCGCATCGAGGGCGAAATTCAACAGATGCCGCCGCAGTTCCCGGTCACCGAGCTCGCCGAGGTGCTCGCGGGGCGCAGGCCCGGTCGCGCGGGCGAGGCGGAGGTCACCATTTTCGATTCGGTCGGGTTCGCCCTGCAGGACTTCTCGGCGCTGCGATATCTGCACCGGCTGCACCAGCAGCGCCGGGGGACGCGCGCGAGCATCGATCTGATCCCCGATCTCGAGGATCCGAAGGATCTCTTTTCCCTGCTCGCCTCGCGCACGCAGGAGCACAGGGGCGCTCTTGCGCTCACCGATGCGCTGAGCCTATGAGCGCGCCGCAGCGCACGGTGAGCCTGATAGGCGCGCCTACGGATGCCGGGGCGGCGCAGCTCGGCGCGGCCATGGGACCGGAGGCCATGCGGGTGGCGGGGATTGAGGAGGCGCTCGAGGCGCGCGGTCTGAAGGTGTTGGATCGGGGCAACCTCGCCGGTCCGGCCAATCCGCGCCAGCCGGCCCTCGATGGCTACCGCAATCTGCAGGCCGTGCTGCAATGGAACCGCCTGGTGCACGAGGCGGTGTATGAGGAGCTGTGCGCCGCGCGCCTGCCGATCCTGCTCGGCGGCGATCACTCGCTCGCCATCGGCTCGATCGGCGCCGCGGCGCGGCGCTGCCGCGAGACGGGCCGCAAGCTGCGGGTGCTGTGGCTGGATGCGCATGCGGACTTCAATACCGGCACGCTCTCCCCGAGCGGCAACCTGCACGGCATGCCGCTTGCGTGCCTGTGCGGCTTCGGACCAAAGGCCCTGGTGGAGTTGGGCGGCGCCACGCCGGCGATTCACCCGCAGTGGCTGCGGCAGATCGGCGTGCGCAGCGTCGATGAGGGGGAGAAGCGGTTCGTGCACGAGCTCGGGGTCGAAGTGTTCGACATGCGCTATATCGACGAGATGGGCATGCGAGCGACCCTGGAGCGGGCGCTCGAGGGCCTGGACCGCGATACGCACCTGCACGTGAGCTTCGATGTCGATTTCCTGGACCCTGACATCGCCCCGGGCGTGGGCACGACCGTGCCGGGAGGACCGACTTACCGGGAGGCGCAGCTGTGCATGGAGATGATCGCCGACACGCGTCTGGTCGGCTCGCTCGATGTCGCTGAGCTCAACCCCGCCCTCGATGTGCGCAACGTGACCGCGGTGCTCGCGGTGAGCCTGCTCGAGTCTCTGTTTGGCAGGAGCACGCTGGTGCGTCGGGAGATCTCGCGGCCGCCGCTCGATGTGGTCGGGCCGCGCGCGTCGAAAGTGCGGCGGGGTCCGGGGGGAGGGGGCCTCTGAGCGCGAGCGTGCGAGGCGCTGCGGGCGGGGCTTCTGATTTTTGTCTCGAATCTTGATTTTTATTGCAGATATGTGACCATGGTTGTGGGGAGGGGTGTCATGGGCACCGATTCCAACGACCGTTCGGGCCGGTTGACGGCGGGCGGGCGGGCGCGTTGCGGTGCGTTGTCAGCTTGTGGCCTATGGATGCCGTTCCATTGATGCCGGGTCCGGACATCGCGTGAGACCAACAGAAAATCTGCCCGCGACGCGGCAAGGGACGCATGCCGCCGCTCGGCTCCACGGGTAAGAGGGCGTGAACACCCCCCAGGCGCTCGGGACCCTGCAGACCGCGCTCGATCATGCGTCCCGCCTGCTCGAGACCCAACCCGAGCTCGCGGCCGAGCAGGCCGTTGAGATTCTCAAACACTATCCGCGACAGCCCGCGGCGCTGCTGCTGCTGGCCGCATCCCGCCGCAGGTGCGGCGAAACGGCCGACGCTCTCTCGATACTGCGGCCGCTGTGCGCGGAGCAACCGCGCTGGGCGGCGGCACACCGGGAGCTTGGCGAGGCGCTCGCAGCGGCCGGAGAGGCCGAGGCGGGCGTGGAGGCGTTGCGCCGGGCGGTGGCTCTGCAACCGGACTCACCGGCCGCGTGGCTCGCCCTGGCGGATCGGTTGGCCGCGGCGCGCAATGTGGCGGAAGCCGATGCCGCCTATGCGCGCTACATCAAGGCCGCCACCCGCGATCCGCACCTGCAGCAGGCCGCGGCGAGCCTTTGCAACAACCGGCTTGCGCAGGCCGAGGCGCTGCTGCGCGCACGGCTCGCGCGGTACCCGACCGATGTTGCGGCGCTGCGCATGCTTGCCGAGGTGCAGGCGCGTCTGCTGCGCTACCGGGACGCGCGGCTGCTCCTGGAGCGCGTCCTGGGGCTTGCGCCGGGTTTCGATGCGGCCAGGCACAACTACGCGACCGTGCTCAAGCGCGAGGGCAGGAGCGCCGAGGCGCTGGCGCAGTGCGCGCAGCTGCTCGCAAAGGAGCCGGATGATCCGGGCTACCGGAGCCTGCACGCGGCCGTTTCGGCCAATCTCGGCAACTACGCGGACGCGATTGCCTCATACGAGTCGGTGCTCGAGCGCCATCCGCGCCAGCCGAAGCTCTGGATGAGCTACGGCCATGCGCTGAAGACCACCGGCAGGGTGCCGGAGGGTATCGCGGCCTACCGGCGCGCGCTCTCGATGGAGCCGACTCTCGGGGAAGGGTATTGGAGTCTTGCGAATCTCAAGACCTTCCGCTTCGGCGAGGCCGAGGTGCTCGCCATGCGCCAGGCGCTCGGGCGCACGGACCTCGCGGAGGAGGACCGGCTGCATTTCGAGTTTGCGCTCGGCAAGGCGCTCGAGGACGCCGGAAGGTACGAGGACTCGTTCGCTCACTACGCGGCGGGCAACGCGCTGCGCCGCAGGATGCACGGATACGATGCGCAGGAGAACTCCCGCTTCGTGCGCCACTCGCAGCGGCTGTTCACGAGGGAGTTCTTCGCCGAGCGCGCCGGGGCGGGCGCGCCGGCGCCGGACCCGATCTTCATCGTCGGGCTGCCGCGCTCGGGCTCGACGCTGATCGAGCAGATCCTCGCGAGCCACCCGCTCGTCGAGGGCACGATGGAGCTGCCCGAGCTGCCGAGGATCGCCCGCGAGCTCGCCGGCCCGGACGATCAGGATGAGGAAGGGGCGTTTCTCAACAGGCTCGCCGGGCTCGACCGCGACCAACTGCGCGGCCTTGGCGAGCGGTATCTCGCCGAGACCCGGGTCATGCGCAAGACCGGGGCGCCGTTCTTCATCGACAAGATGCCGAACAACCTGTTCTACGTCGGCCTGATCCACCTCATTCTGCCGAACGCCGTGATCATCGACTCGCGGCGCCACCCGCTCGCATGCTGCTTCTCGTGCTTCAAGCAGCACTTCGCGCGCGGCCAGTGGTTCTCCTACGGGCTCGAGGACCTCGGACGCTACTATCGCGACTACGTCGAGCTCATGTCTCATTACGATGCCGTTCTGCCCGGCAGGATGGGCCGCGTGCATTACGAGCGCCTGATCGGAGACACCGAGGCGCAGGTCCGCGGCCTCCTCGGGCACTGCCGGCTGCCGTTCGACCCGAACTGCCTGCGGTTCTACGAGAACGGGCGGGCCGTGCGCACCGCCAGCTCCGAGCAGGTGCGCCAGCCGATATTCCACGCCGCGGCCGAGCAATGGCGCCAGTACGAGCCGTGGCTCGGGCCGCTCAAGAGCGCCCTGGGAGACTTGCTGACCGGCTATCCGGGGGAGGCGCCCCCGTAAGAGGAGAGAGGCCGCCGCGAAGGGCAGGGGCTGGACGATCCAATCTTGTCATGGTTGCACAATCATTCATACATCTGGGGAGACAACGATGACGCGCAGTCGACGTAGAAAACTGGTACGCAGCCGGACGGGGCGCAAGCGGGCCGAGGCGCTGCGCGCCATCGTGCGCGCCGCCATGCCGCTCGCGGCGCTGGCGGTGGCCGTGCCCGCGGCCCGAGCGCAGTCGGCGGGCGGCGGCCTGCAGACGATCGTGATCACGGCGCAGAAGATCAGGCAGAACCTGCAGAACGTGCCGATCAGCGTGGAGGTGTTCAACCACCGCGCGCTGCGGCAGCTCAACATCACCAACCTGGACGATTACGTCAAGATGTCGCCGACCATATCGTTCGTGCGCAGCCAGGGCGAGGGCGGCAACGGCGAGCCGGGCACCTCCATCATTTACATCCGCGACGTGGTGAGCGGCGGCGACGGCAACCATTCGGGCTCCGAGCCGAGCGTCGGCGTGTATCTCGATCAGCAGCCGGTCACGACCATCACCGGAGTGGTGCCGCTGCACCTGTACGACATCAACCGGATCGAGGTGCTGGAGGGCCCGCAGGGCACGCTGTTCGGCTCGAGCGCCGAGGCGGGCGCGGTGCGCATCATCACCAACAAGCCGGTCCCGGGAAAGTTCTCCGGCGGCTATGATCTGCAGGAAAACATCATCCAGAACGGCGGCCCCGGCCATGTCTTCCAAGGCTATATCAACATTCCGCTGTGGCAGCAGGCCGCCATCCGCCTCGTCGCCTGGGATGTGCACGACGGCGGCTTCATCAGCAATGTGGGCGGCACCGACGCCAACGGCTGCATCTTCAACGGCGTACGGTCCTTCCCGAGCTGGGCGATCGAGACGAACCCCGCCTACTACAGCACCAGCAGCTATACGGCCGGCAACAAACAGTGCGCCCCGGTGTCATCGGTCGGCAAGGGCGCCATCACCAATGCGCCGTGGCAGGGAAACAACTACAACACGGTGGACACGTACGGCGGCCGGGTGGAGCTGCGCTTCGGATTCGAGGATCCCTGGGGGGATCAATGGACGGTCACGCCCACCTTCCAGGGCCAGTCGGTCGGCACGCACGGATTCTTCGGCTACGACCCGGCGGTGGGCTACCTCAAGCTCGCGCACTTCGGGCCGGAGAGCTCGCACGACACCTGGACGCAGACCGCCCTCACCATCGAGGGCAGGATTCACGACTTCGACGTCGTCTATACCGGCGGCTACCTGAAGCGCAACCAGCATTCGATCGCCGACTACAGCGACTACTCGGAGTTCTACGACAAGATGTACGGCTCCGGCGCATACTACGACGGCAACGCCGGCACCCCGATCATGCCGCAGCAGTTCGTGATCGGCGCGGGCGATTTCGAGATGTGGAGCCAGGAGCTGCGGGTCACGACGCCGCTCGATGAGCCGGTGCATGCGACGGTCGGGGCCTACCTGGGGCGCCAGATGCACAACATCTGGCAGCTGTACACGATACCGGGGTTCGGCTGGACCAGCGTCTACGGCGGCAACCCCAATGGCCTCGGCTACACCCCGACCTCCAATCCCTTCACCGATGAGTCGATCCCCGGCTTTCCGAACGCCATCTGGCTGACCGACGAGCAGCGCGTCGATCGCGACCGCGCCGTCTACGCGCAGGCCACCTGGGACATCACCAAGCAGTGGCACCTCACCGCCGGCGTGCGGTTCTATCATTACAACAACTCGCTGATCGGCTTCTACGGATTCAATTCGAACTTCTCCGCGAGCGAGGGAACGGCGACGTGCTTCGAGCCGACCATCGTCAGGTTCTCCCCCTGCACGGACCTCAATGCGGACACCACCGGCAGCGGACACGTCCCGAGGTTCAACCTGACCTATCAGATCACGCCGACCAAGATGGTCTACGCGACGTACTCCAAAGGCTACCGGCCGGGTGGCGTCAACCGCATCGCCCAGATCGTCGGTCCGGGTCAGAGGCCCAATCCCGAGCCCTACCAGGCGGATTTCCTGACGAACTACGAAGTGGGCTGGAAGACGCAGTGGCTGCACAACACGCTGCGGTGGAATGGCGCGCTGTTCTGGGAGGAGTGGAAGAACTTCCAGTTTTCCTTCCTCGGTGCCAGTAGCGTCACGATCATCGCCAACGGCGGCAACGCGCGTATCAGGGGCGTGGAGAGCGACGTGGAGTGGGCGCCGGTGCGCAACCTGTATCTGAGCGCCAACCTCTCGTTCACGGACCCGGTGCTCACCTCGAATTACTACGGCTGCATTCCCGGGACCCCTCCCTGCACGCCCCTGCCGCCGGTGCAGGTGCCCGCAGGAACCAACCTGCCGGTGGCGCCGAAGTTCAAGGGCAATATCGTGGCCCGGTACAGCCTGCCGATGATCGGGGACTGGAAGCCGTACGTGCAGCTCTCGGGCATGTATCAGGATGAGACGTCCTCTGCGCTGCTTCTGACCCAGAATGCGGTTTTTGGCAACCTGCCCGCCTATGCGCTGTTCAACCTGAAGATCGGCGCCAACGCCGGCAACGGCATGCACGTGGATTTGTTCATCTCGAACCTGATGAACCGCCTGGCGGAGTACTCGCGTTTCACGGAGAGCAACCCGAGTACCGACAGCCAGGTTTATATCGTGCCGGCGCAACCGCGCACTTTCGGGGTGGAGTTCGGCCAGGACTTCTAGTCGGATGGGCTGCAAGCGCTTGCAGCCAGGGCCTGCATGGTTGCCGCGGACGGCCTGAGCGCGGCGCGCGTCGGGCCAAAACCCCCGGGAACGGACGGCCCGCCGCCCGCGGCGCCGCGCCTGTGATTGCGCCCGCGCTGTGGGCGGGTCGTCCATCGGCTCTCTTCGGGTGCCGGCCACGCGGGATGCGTGTGCCGGCCGTCGCTCGTGTCTCGGCGGCGGAGTTTTCCGGTTGCCGCTCGCCGCGGACGGCCTCGGGCACAGGGCGGGTGCGGTTACGGGGTATCCGGGCGCACAAGCCAGTGGCGCATCGCCCGCATCGCCCCTACACTGCGGAATTGCGATGCAACGAAAGAGGAATGAGATCCTAAGGAGCGGCCGGCCTGAAATGGTAGCGATACCAGATTTGCCGAGTCGAAGGCGGCGCCGTTCTGGCGCGCACGAGGTCGGCTCAAATCGATGAGCGAAGACCCCCGCAGCGCCGGCGTCGTGTCTGCTGCCTCTGCCGGGACGGCCATCCACCCCCTGGAGCGGGCGAGTACGCTGTATGCCCAGGGACGGTGGGCCGAGGCCGAGGAGCTCTGCCGATCCGTCCTCGAGCGCGAGCCAGGCCAGCCCGGTGCCCTCACCCTGCTCGGAATTGTGCTGGCGCAGACCCGCAGGGCGCAGCAAGCCGCCGAGCTTCTGGGCCGCGCCGCGGCGGCGATGCCGGACAGCGCCGAGGCGCACGTCAACCATGGCAACATCCTGCGCACACTCGGCCGATACGGTGACGCTCTGGCGTGCTACGAGCGGGCGCTCGCCCTGAAGCCCGACAATGCCCTGGCCCACTACAACCGCGGGTTGACGTTGGGCGACCGGCAACAATACGATCAGGCGATCGAGAGCTACGGGCGCGCCCTCGCGTTGAAGCCCGATTACGCCGCGGCCTGGAACAACCGCGGAGCCGCCTTGCACGAGCGGGGCCGCTATGAGGAGGCGCTCGCCAGCGTCGAGCGGGCGCTCGCGCTGCAGCCGAGGTTCCCCGCGGCGCACTGCAACCGCGGCGTCACCTTGCGCGTGATGGGGCGGCGAGAGGAGGCGCTCGAGAGCTTCGAGCGGGCGCTCGCGCTGCAGCCGGATTGCGCGCAGACGCATGCTCATCGCGGCGACACGCTGCGCGGGCTGGAGCGGCTTGCGCAGGCCGTCGCAAGCTACGACCGGGCTGTGGCCGCCGATCCCCGCTGTTCGAATGCGTTCGCGAATCGGGGAGCGACCCTCTATGAGCTCAAGCGATATCGCGAGGCGCTCGAGAGTCTCGATCGGGCAATCACCCTGGGCCACCGGGATCCCTACACTTATCATTGCCGCGGCCTGGCGCTTCAGGAGCTCGGCGTCATCGAGGAGGCGATCGCGAGCTACGCGCAGGCCCTTGCAATCGACCCGAAGTGCCGCTTCCTGCGGGGCAATTGCCGCCACGCCCGCATGCAGATCTGCGACTGGGAAGGCCTGGAAAGCGACCGGGCCGCCATCACCGCGGCTCTGGCGCGCGGTGAGACGGCCGCCACCCCCTTCGTGCTGCTCACCCTCATCGACTCCCCCGCGCTGCAGCGGCGCGCCGCCGAGATCTGTGTGCGTGAAAGCCTTGCGCGAGCCCCGCCGCCGGCCGTGCCACGCCATCCCCGCCACGAGCGGATCCGCATCGGCTATTTCTCCGCGGACCTGAGCAACCACGCGTTAGCGCTGCTCGCGGCCGGGCTCTTCGAGGCGCATGACCGCTCCCGCTTCGAGCTGAGCGCCTTCTCTTTTGGGCCGCACGTGCCCGATGAGCTCGGTGCCCGCGCCAAGACCGCATGCGATCGTTTTCTCGAGCTCGGCGCACAGACCGATCGCGAGGTGGCCGCCCTCGCGAGGCGGCTCGAAATCGATATCGCGGTCGACCTCGGCGGCTATACGCGTGATGCCCGGCCGGGCATCATGGCGCTGCGCGCCGCTCCCGTGCAGGTCAGCTACCTGGGGTACCTCGGCACGCTCGGCGGGCGGCTCGTCGACTACCTCCTCGCCGACGCCGTGCTCATACCCGCGGAGGCCAGAGAGCACTACAGCGAGAAGATCGCATACCTGCCGAGCTACCAGGTCAACGACGCCAGGCGTCCGGCCGCGGAGAGGAATTTCGCCCGTGCGCAGCTCGGCCTGCCGCCGTCGGGATTCGTCTTCTGCTGCTTCAACAACACCTACAAAATCACCCCCGAGACGTTCGACAGCTGGATGCGCATCCTTTCCGCCGCGCCGAACGGGCTGCTGTTTCTGCTGAGCGGATCGCCCACAGTCGAGCGCAATCTGCGCCGCGAGGCCGCGCGGCGCGGCATCCGGCCCGAGCGGCTCGTCTTCGGCGGCTTCCTGCCCATGGGGGAATATCTGGCGCGGTACCGGGTGGCGGACCTGTTTCTCGACACCTTGCCTTACAACGCGGGCACCACCGCCGCCGATGCGCTGTGGGCGGGTCTGCCGGTGCTGACCGTGCCGGGGGAGTCCTTCGCGGCGCGCATGGCGGCCAGCATTCTCACTTCCGCGGAGCTACCCGAGCTCATCGCGCACAGCCGCGCCGACTACGAGCGCCGCGCGATCGAGCTCGCCACCGACGGCGACCGCATCGGGGCGATCAAACGCAAGCTCGCGGCCAGTCGCGGCCGCTGCGCTTTGTTCGATGCGACGGCTTTTGTCCGTAATCTCGAATCGCTTTACCGGCAGATGTACGAGCGGCACCACGCCGGTCTCGAGCCCGGGCATTTGTATTGCTGAGGCGGGCCTCACGGGCGGCGAGCCGCCTGATTCAAGGCGGTGCCGTCGCCCGGCAGTGTCGTCGGATGAACTCTTCGTGCGCGGGCATGGTGGCGGCGCAGCCGGCCACGACCTCGCGGATCTCATCGAGCGCCGCCTGCGGGTTCGGGCCGACCATGTCCGCGAAGGGATCGTACCCGGCGGTCCGTACACCCTGGCCGTCGAGCAGGTGGAACCAGCTCTGGACCGAGAACAGCTCGTTCTCATCGCGCAGAAGGCGCCCGTAGCCGCGGAAGAGTTCGAGCCGCTCCTTCAGGGTCTCGGGAAGCTCCGTGCCGCGGCAGTGGCGCCAGAAGTCCTCCTCACGCTCGGTGAAATGATAGTGCGCCACGAGGAAATCCCGGGCGCGCTCGTAGTCGAATGCGATCTGTTGGTTGTATCGATCGATATCCGGCTGCCGAAAATGACGGTCGGGGAAGAGCTTCAGCAGCACGAGGATGCCGCGCTGGATCAAGTGGATGCCGGTGGACTCGAGCGGCTCGAGAAAGCCCGCGGACAGGCCGATGGCGACGCAGTTGCGGTTCCAGCACCGCCGGCGCCGCCCGGTGGTGAAGCGCAAGCGCAGCGGCTCGCGTGTCGGGCGGCCCTCGAGACTGCGGAGGAGAATATCCTGCGCCGTATCGTCATCGATGAACCGGCTGCTGTAGACGTAGCCGTTGCCGATGCGATGCTGCAAGGGAATGCGCCATTGCCAGCCGACGCGGCGCGCCATCGCGCGAGTGAGTGAGGAGAGCGGCCCTGTGCGCTCGCATGGAACGGCGATGGCCCGATCGCAGGGAAGCCAATGTGTCCAATCCTCGTATCCGCTCTTGAGCGCCCCTTCAATCAACAGGCCGCGAAATCCGGTGCAATCGATGTACAGGTCGGCGGCGATCCGAGCGCCGCTCTCGAGCGTGATGGATTCGATGAAGCCGTCCTCGGGGCGCAATGCGATGCTGCGCACCTTGCCTTCGGTGCGCACGACGCCCCGCGCCTCGGCGCAGGTCCTGAGATAGGCCGCGAACAGCGTTGCATCGAGGTGCAGAGCGTAGACGATGGTGGCAAGCGGGGAGTGCATACGGGGGACGGGCCGCATGAACTTGTGCTGGCGCGCGGCGAGTGCCTGCAGGGAATACGCCTCGATCGGCGCGGCCGTGCCGGCCAGCGCACACTTGTGCCAGTAGGTGTAGAAGGGCACTCCGCCCTTGGGCAGGCCCGTGGGGCCGAATGGGTGGACATAGGAATGTCCCGGCCGCGTCCAGTCCTTGAACTCGATCCCGAGCTTGAAGGTCGCCTGCGTCTTGCGCAGGAGATCGTCCTCGTCGATGGCGTGGGTGCGAAGGTAGTCGATGATCGGCGGAATGGTGGCCTCGCCGACGCCCACCGTGCCGATCTCCTGCGACTCAATGAGCCGGATGCCTCCCTTCAGGTGAGGGAAGGACTTCGACAGCGTCGCGGCGGTCATCCAGCCCGCGGTGCCTCCCCCGACGATGACGACGCTGCGGATCGGATCGTTCATCACGAGCGCAGCTTGGAGCCCGCCGTGGTGCGCGAGCACGCTCCTGGCAGGCTCACGGGGAGCGCAGCGGGACGCGCGAGGCGATGATCGCATTTGACAGGGCGCTGCGATGCAAGCACGGACGTTCTCCATCCGAGTACCGGGGGCGCCTCGAATGGTAGCGATAACAGCCTCATTGAATCAACCCGCATGCCGGCGCGCTGCGCCGGATGGCCGCAAAGGGAAGAGGGCATCGGGCAGGAGCGCGCCAGGGCCAACGCGTTGGATCGGGTCGTGCCGGAGCGGGTCAGAGGCGGCGAGGTCCGCGAGATCACGGGTGAAGGTTGGACGACAGCGTTGTCATCATCCCGCATACTCCAGGAATCGGTACGGGACAGGGGGTGAGAAGCCGCTCCTCGCCGAAAGGATTGTACCTCCGGGACGTCGCGCCTCGCCAACGGACTGGCCGGCCCGAGAGGCGCCTGCGGCTCGCGACGGGGAACTCAAGCCGAGCTTCGGCTATGGTTACGCAACCAACGGTTGTAACGGGAGACCGGGATGCCCGCGGAACCCGTCACAGGTGGCTTTCGAGACTCATTTTAACCGGCAGAGAAAGCTGGGAAACACAGGCTCCCCGGCCCCCCCTGCAGAGTACGGAAACCCAGTTGACAGGGAACTGGGACCCAGACCATACTGGCTCCCTCGTCAGGTAGCGGTACCATACCTCGGGGGAACCTGGACCATAGCGCCGTGCGGGGATTTCAAAAGCTCTCGGGAAGGCATGCGCCACGCCGGCAGCTGTTCATGTGGCGTATTTACAACACTCAGGCACTTGTGATAGAGGGGGCTTCTAATGAGTCGCAAGACACTGCGTAACGCGACAAAGAACGCGGTCAAGAAGAACGCTGGATTCGCTGTGCTCGGCCGCTCGGCCAGCGCAACACTGGGAATCTCTGGGCTGGCTCTGGGGTCGCTGACCCTGGGCGCGGGCGGCGTTGCGCACGCCCGAGGCGCTCCGCAGAGAAGCTCGCACCGGCCGCCCGTGCCGGGCAAGGCAGCCAAGGCCCGAAAGCGGGGTTTCAACGCGACGCCCATGGCCTCGTTGGGCCTGTTCAGCGCCCGCGGAGCGGGTCTGTATGCCGAGGACACCACCGTGCCCGCAACCGGGGCGGCTGCGTATGCCCGGAGCCCGGCCGGACCCGCCACCGGCACTGCCTCGGCGGGGAAGTCCGTGGCGGAATCCGCCACCGCGCTGCAACCGATCATCGTCACGGGCATCCGCGGGTCCCTGGAGCGGTCGCTGCAGATCAAGAAGGAATCGATCGGCGTGGTCGATGCGATCTCCGCCGAGACGATCGGCCAGTTCCCCGACTCCTCGATCGGAGGCGCCCTCGCGCACATTCCGGGCGTCACCATCAATCGCGGCTCCCTCGCCTACTCGAGCTCCTTCGGCGCGCCGACCGCGACCGGCCTGCCGCAGGGCTTCAACGTCAACGGATTCGGCGGCTCGTTCAACACGGTGCTGATGGGCGGCCGGCAGGTCGCCTCCGGCAACGGACAGACGTTCAACGTGTCCACCGTCGGCGCCATGTACGTGGGAGAGATCGATGTCCTGAAGACTCCCGACATGGCGCTGTCTTCGGGCAATATCGGCTCCGTGGTCAACATCAAGATGCTGACCCCTTTTCAGAATCCCGGCCTTCACGGCGGAATCAACATCGGGGAGACGAACTACCCGATGGATGGGGGTATGCGGCCGGCCGTGGGCGCAATGTTCAGCGACACGTTCGATCACGACAAGTTCGGCATCCTGGTCGACGGCGACTACACCGACTACAGCACTCTCACCCACCACCAGGACGTCGTGGGATGGAAGGGAATCGCCGCCGGGGGATTCGCCTGCTCGAATCTCGCGGCCAACTACACGACCGCCTTCGGGAACACCGGGTGCGCGAGCGTGGGCCCCGGAGCCACGGGAGATGCCCAAGTGCCGGTCTGGTACCCCCAGGACATGGCCATGTACCTCGAGCGTATCGACACCCGCAGCAAGGACGGACGGGTTGCGCTGCAATGGCACCCGAGCAAATCGGTGCTGGTGACGCTCGATGAGAACTATTCGTCGTGGGATCAGCACATTAATCGCTGGCAGCGCAGCACCTGGTTCGGTGCGTTCCCCGGTGCGACGCTCGACGGCAACGGCACGATCAGCAATTTCAATTATACGGGCCCGACCGACTTCAATGCGTTCGTTGCGGACCAGTACATCGTCACGAACACCTACGGGCTCAACGTCCTGTGGAACGTCAACGACAACTGGACCCTGGATGTCGATGCCGATCAGTCCAAGTCGCAGCTGAACCCGAACGGCACCTACAGCGATATCGATTCCGATGTGGGCTTTGGCGACGTCACAAACAACTACACCGGCGGCCTGACTCTGAACAAGAGCGGCAACGTGCTGCCGTACTGGAGCGCTTATGGTCCGAATGCCGTCGCGACGGGCTCGGGCGCGACCGCATCGCCGAATTACAACGGACTGAATCCGTTCATCATCGGATCTCACGTGCTGCCGCTGCAGACGCAGCAGAATTCGGACCAGATCAACGAGGCGAGGATCTCCGCCACCTGGAACCCGGGCAACAGCACCAAGGTGCAGTTCGGGGCGCAATTTCTCGACGACGACTGGAACACGAAGGAGTTTGACACCTTCACCAACAACTACTGGGAGCTCTGGTCGGGTTATGGTCCGGCATCGGGCAACACCCAGGGCGTACCGCTGCCCTCCTCGCTCTTCAATGCGGTCAATGTCGGCACCTGGATGCCCGGCTATGGCGGCGGCGGCAATCTGCCGTCGAGCCTGCTGGTGTACAACCCGTACTCGGTGCTCCACTATCTGATGACCCAGCCGATCGACTCGAGCTGGACTCCGACCGCCGGCTACCCGAATTACACCGGCGGTGTGCCCACGGAGGCGTTGAGCACGACCTCGGTGCAGCATGTGGCCCGCATGAACTATGCGCCGTTCGTGCAGGTGAGCCATGATTTCCGGGTGGACGGCATGCGGCTCATGACGCGGCTGGGACTGCGGTATCAGAAGACGGACGAGGTGATCGCAGGCCTGGCGGCGCCGGTGACGAGCGTCGCGTGGGTGGGGGCCGGCGACCCGACGGCGTACAAGTTCGGCACGGGAGCGCCGAAGTGGACGCAGACCACAAACTCGTACGGCTACTTCCTGCCGGCGTTGGATCTGGCCCTCTGGCCCACGCGGCAGCTCGAGGCGGCATTTGATTTCTCGCGGACGGAATCCGCGCCGCCGAACCTGCAGTTGATCCCGAACACGTCCTACGGCGGCCGGGTCAATGCGCTGACCGCGACCGGCAACAACCCGAATCTGATGCCGTACCTGTCCAATAACTATGATATGAGGCTGTCGTGGTTCTACGCGCCGAACGACTACGCGGAGATCCATCCGTTCTACAAGCAGGTGTCGAACTTCCCGACCTCGAGCGTGACCGATGTCACTCTTCCGGTCAACGATCCGGCTCCGTGCACCTACAGCGCCGGCGGCTCGGTCGTCTTCACGGACTCCGGCTGCGGAAAGCCGATGGTATTCGCGGAGACCACCTACTCGAACAAGCTGTCGGCGGACGTCACCGGCGTGTCGGCCACCTGGCAGCAGATGCTGCCGTTCGGATTCGGCGTGATGATCAACGGCACGTGGATGCACGATAATGCGAACTTCAACAACTACAACACCACCTCGAACCAGTTCGCGCTGACGGGCGTCGGCAGCTCGGCAAACGGCACACTGTTCTACCAGCGGAACAAGTGGCAGGCCAGGGTCACGGTGAATTGGCAGTCAAAGCTGCTGCTCCTGACGGGGCAGGAGCAGGGCGGCGGAGCCTTTGGGAACGAGCCGGTGTATCAGGCGCCGTTCACTCAGCTCGACTTCGCCACCAACTACCAGATCGACAAGTACGTGAACGTGTACTTCGATGCGAACAACCTGACCAATTCCATATACCACACGTATGGGAGATTCCCGAATCAGACACTGAACCTGATCCAGTACGGACGTTCGCTCTCGTTCGGCGTGCGCGCCAGGTTCTGATGTGGTGAGACCCGTCAGGGCGGTGGTCATCGTCGGCGGAGGAACCGCCGGGTGGCTCACCGCAGGCACCATCGCCGCCCGCCATCAGGCGAGGATGAAGGCGGGCGGCCTCTCGGTCACGCTGATCGAATCCCCGGACATCCGGGCGATCGGGGTGGGGGAGGGCACGTGGCCGACGATGCGCGCCTCCCTGGAACGGATGGGTGTATCGGAGACCGCGCTCTTCCGGGAGTGTGATGCCGCCTTCAAGCAGGGGGGCAAGTTCGTCGGTTGGGCGACGGGAGCGGCGGATGATGCGTACTATCACCCGCTGATGGTCCCGCAGGGCTTCTCCCGGGTGAACCTCGTGCCGCATTGGCTGCGCGAGGGCGCGGCGCCGAGCTTTTGCGACTTCGTGACTCCGCAGGGCAGGCTGTGCGAGCAGGGGCTGGCGCCGAAGACCATTGCGCACGGGGAATATCGGGCGGTCGCGAACTACGCGTATCACCTGGACGCCGGCAAGTTCGGGCCGTTCCTGGCGAAGCGTTGCAGGGGCACGCTCGGCGTGCGCCATGTCCTGGCGGACGTCGTGACCGTGAATCAGGACGAGTCGGGTGATATCGTGAGCCTGCTCACGCGGCAGGCGGGGGAGGTTTCCGGCGACCTGTTCGTCGACTGCAGTGGATTCTCGGCGCTGTTGATCGGCAAGGCGCTCGGGGTCGGCTTCAGGGATTGCGGTGACATCCTGCTGTGCGATACCGCGTTGGCGGTGCAGGTGCCGTACGACACCCCGGATGCTCCCATGGCGTCGCAGACCATTGCCACCGCGCAGGATGACGGCTGGATCTGGGACATTTGCCTGCCGAGGCGGCGCGGCGTGGGCTATGTGTATTCGAGCCGGCACGCGAGCGAGGAAGTGGCGCGGGAAACCCTGCGGCGCTACATCGGTGCCGGGCACGAGGACTTGGCGGTACGCAAGATCCGGATCCGTGCCGGTCACCGGCAGACCTTCTGGAAGAACAACTGCGTGGCTGCCGGTCTCGCGGGAGGCTTTCTCGAGCCGCTCGAGTCTTCCGCGATCGTCCTGGTCGAGCTCTCGGCAAAGCTCCTCGCGGAGCAGATGCCGGCGTGCCGGGAGGTGATGGACATCGTCGCGCGGCGCTTCAACGAGGTGACGATGTACCGGTGGGGCCGGATCATCGATTTCCTGAAACTCCATTATGTGTTGAGCCGGCGCAGGGATACGGCCTTCTGGCGCGACAACGTCGATCCTGCTACCGTGCCGGAGCGGCTGAAGGACATGCTGACCCTGTGGAAATACCAGTCACCGTGGTTCTTCGACGAGCTGGACCGGCTCGAGGAGGTTTTCCCGGCGGCGAGCTATCAGTACGTTCTGTACGGGATGGGCTACCGGACCGAGGTGACGCCCGAGGACACGGCCGATTCCGCGGCGGCTGCCCTGAGGCTGGTGCAGGAGAACCGGAGGATGACCGCGGAGATGTGCGCGCGGCTGCCCAGGAACCGCGAATTGCTGAACAAAATCTACCAGTATGGGTTGCAGCCCGTTTGAGGGGCGGCGTGCCGTGCCATGACCCAGATCGTACCGCTCAACAAAGAGAAGCATCGCCACCTCAAAGTGGACGGCCGGCCGCTGGAGAAGTACGGCGACAATCAGCACTTTGTGCAGGTGATCGTCGAAGAATTCCCTCACCTGGTGCTGCACTATCCGATCCTGTTCGGGAAGGAGCAGGCTACGGGGCGGTTTTTCTGCGGCGCGATGTTGGGGTTCATCGAGGGCGAGAATCAGTTTCTTGAGGATTGGCGGGGCGACCCGGAGTTCTATCGGCCGCTCAGCCTGCAGCGCGCGCCGTTCTACGCCCACGGACCCGAGCTCGCGATCGATCTCGATCATCCGCGAGTCAAGGCCGAGAGCGGCAAGGCGCTGTTCACCGAGCAGGGCCACCCGACGCGCTACCTGCAGAGCATCATCTGGGCGTTCCAGGACCTGCAGCCCGGCATCGAGCGGACGCGGATGTTCATCGCCCGCCTGCTCGAGCTCAATCTGATCGAGCCCGTGGCGATCGAGGTCGAGTTCGAGGACGGCAACCTGTACAAGTGCGATGGCCTTTACACGGTCAACAGGGAGGTGCTCCTGCGGATACCCGATGCCGTGGTGGTGGAGCTGTTCCGGCGCGGGTACCTGACGCTCATTCAGCTGATGATCGCCTCCCTCAAACAGGTGCGCGAGATGGCGCGGACGAAGAATGCCCGCCTCCTGAAGCACACCGAGGGCTTGGCGTATGCGCACGAGGGATCGATGGGGTGAGTTTCCCCGCAGCCGGTGATCGAGGTCTTTCCATGTCTTTCCCCCCAACCGAGATCGCCGGCTGCGATCTATCCGGGTGTGCGGATTTCAGGGAGCGGGTCCTCGAGCCCGGCCGGCCGGTGGTTCTGCGCGGACTCGTCGCGGACTGGCCCGCGGTTCAGGCCGGACGCGCCTCGCCTCGCGATCTCGCTCTGTACCTCACGACGTTCGACGTCGGATTGCGCGTCGAGGCGTTTTTGGGGGACCGCTCCATCGCAGGCAAGTATTACTACACGCCGGACCTGAAGGGATTCAACTTCGAGCGCCGGCAGATGAAGTTCCTCGAGGCCCTTGCGCTGATGATCGAGACCCTCGAGCAGCCGCGGGCCCGGACGATGTACGTGGGCTCGGTGCCGGTGGCCGAGTGCATGCCGGGCTTCGCGGCCGCCAATCGCGTGGCACTGTTGCCGTCGAGCGTGCCGGCGCGGATCTGGATCGGTCATCCCGCCGATGTCTCGAGTCATTACGACACCTTCGACAATCTCGCCTGCGTGATCGGCGGCCACCGCCGCTTCACGTTGTATGCGCCGGAGCATATCGGCAAGCTTTACATGGGTCCCATCGACCACACCATGGCGGGGCCTCCCGTGAGCCTCGCCGCCTCGGCCGCCGCGGGCAGAGCCGGTCGATTTCCGTTGTTCGAGTCGATCCGGGATCAGGCGCTCGTGGCGGAACTCGAGCCGGGGGACGCGCTGTACCTGCCGAAGCTCTGGTGGCATCAGGTCGAATCCACCGCGCCGTTCAACGTGATGGTCAACCACTGGTGGGATGCGTTCAGCGCAGGACCCGACGCTCCCTATACGAGCCTGTTGTACGCCATGATCACGATCGCGGAGCGCCCGTCCGCGGAGCGTCAGGCCTGGAAGGAATTCTTCGATCACTTCGTGTTCCGTACGCGCGGTCATCCGCTTGCACATCTGCCGCCGGAGCAGCACGGTCTGCTCGGGCCGCTGCAGCCGGACAACTACGGGCGCATCCGCGCAAGAATCATGCGGATGCTGCGAGGCGGCTGAACGGAGTCGCGACGCCCTCCCGATCGGCGGCCGGGCGCGTCGGAGAGGATTGGGAACTGTCCACCATGGCAGAGGGTCGGGAGATGGCCGAAGAGCACGCACTGGAGCGACACTCGCTCGCGAAGACACGCGAATGGCGTGAGGTCACCGTGAGGACGCTGCGTGAGCAGATCATCCCCGCGGACAGGCCGGCCGTTTTGAGGGGGCTCGCCGGGAGCTGGCCGATCGTGCGCGCCGCCGCCGAGTCTCCCGAGGCGCTCAGCCGGTACATCCTCGCGCGCGACAGCGGCCGTCCGATCCGCGTCATGATGGGCCGGCCGGAGATTCACGGCCTGTACTTCTTCCGCGACGACATGAGGGGCCTGAACTTCGAGCAGGCTTACCGTCCGGCTCATGAGATTCTCGCGAGCATTGTCGGTTACGCCGATCTCTCGAGTCCCCCATCGCTCTATACGGGTGCGGTGGGGCTCGAGGACACCCTGCCGCAGATGGCTCGGGAATGCCGACTCGAGATTCTGGACAAGCCGGCGCGACCGAGAATGTGGCTCGGCAACGCCGTGACTGCGGCGACGCACTACGACAACTCGGACGGCATCAACTGCATGGTCGCCGGCCGCAAGCGCTTCACGTTCTTTCCGCCGGAGCAGCTGCCAAACCTCTATGTCGGACCGCTCGAACTCGGGCCCGGAGGGCAACCGACGAGCCTGGTGCGGGTCGCGGCGCCGGACTTCCAGCGCTTCCCGCGCTTCGCGCAGGCGCTCGCTGCGGCGGAGACGGCGGAAATCGGGCCGGGAGATGCGGTGTTCATCCCGAATCTCTGGTGGCACAACGTCGAAGCGCTCGAGCCATTGAATCTGTCTGTGAATTTTTGGTGGTTCGATGCGCTCGATGACTGGGCGGCGGAGCCGTTCGCGGCGCTGGCGCATTCCCTGCTCGCGCTGTCGCCGCTGCCTGAAAGTCGCCGTGAGATCTGGCGCATGATGTTCGAGCACTACGTGTTCCGCGCCGGCGGCGACCCGGTTCCCTATCTGGCGCCGGATCGGCGCGGAATGCTGGGTGAGATGACGCCCGCGCTGCAAGACCACATGCGCTCGCAATTGATCCGCTCGCTCACCAAGCGTATGCCGAAGGCGCTGGGCGAGCCCATCCGGCGTCTGTTGTGGGCAGCACGCCGCAGTGGTGAGGGACGGTGAGCTGCGCCGCCGGCCGGTGTCAGTACTTGCAGTGGCGGGCCAGCAGGCTTTCGGCGAGCTCCTGGCGCCCGGAGCGGGGAGCGGGCTGCAAGTCGCTCGCCGTGGCGAGATCGGCGATGCCGGCGAGGTCGAGCGCGCCGCTTTCGATCCGCCGGCCGAGCTCGCCAGTCCAGCCCTGGTAGCGCTCTTCCTTCAACCGGGCGAGCTTGCGCTCGGTCACGATGTCGGCGGCGGCAAGCAGCGCGCGCGCCAGCGTGTCGATGCCGCCGATGTGCGCCACGTACAGATCCAGCGGGTCCACCGACTGGCGGCGCAGCTTCGCATCGAAGTTGAATCCGCCGGTGCTGAAGCCGCCGCTCTCGATGAGCGACAGGAACGCGGGCACCAGCTCCTGGGCGTTGTTCGGGAACTGATCGGTGTCCCAGCCGTTGCGCGGATCGCCGCGGTTGATGTCGATGGAGCCGAATATGCCGTAGGCGAGTGCGGCTGCGACCTCGTGCTCGAAATCGAGGCCGGCCAGGGTGGCGTGGTTGACTTCGATGTTCACTCTGACGTCCTGCGCCAGTCCGTAGCGCTGCAGGAACGCGTAGACGGAGGCCACGTCGCGGTCGTACTGGTGCTTGGTCGGCTCGAAGGGCTTGGGCTCGACGAGAATGGTGCCTTTGAAGCCGATGCGGTGTTTGTGCTCGACCACCAGGGAGAGGAAGCGTCCGTAGTGATCGAGCTCGCGCTTGAGGTCGGTGTTGAGCAGCGAGTCATACCCCTCGCGTCCGCCCCAGAGCACGTAGTTTTCTCCTCCGAGCCGATGGGTGGCCTCCAGGCAGCCGCGCACCTGCGCGGCTGCCCATGCGAACACTTGCGGATCGGCGCTGGTCGGTCCGCCGCCGGCGTAGCGCGGGTGGCTGAACAGGTTCGCCGTGCCCCACAGAAGCTTCATCCCCGTGGCGGCCATCCTCTCGTGCATCCGCTCCTCGATGGTCTTCAGGTTGCGCTCGTGCTCCTTGAGCGTCGTGGCGGTGGCCATCGCGTCGACGTCATGGAACGTGAAGTACGGCACGCCGAGGCGCGAGAGGAAGTCGAAGGCGGCTTCGAGCTTCTCCTCCGCCATGGCCTGGGTGATCGTGGTGCCGAGCCACGGCCGCGGCAGGGTGCCGGCGCCGAAGATGTCCTGTCCCGGCCAGTTGAACGAATGCCAGTAGCACACGGCACAGCGCAGCCACTCCTGCATGGGCTTGCCGAGCACTTTGCGATCCTTGTCGTAGACGCGGAATGCATACTCGCTCGAGGAATCCGGACCCGCGAAGCGAACCGGTTCAATGTTGGAAAACAGACTCATGAGGAAAACTCCACGAAAGCGGTCTTCAGATCCCGATACAGGCGTTGGAAGGTTCGGCGGCGGCTCTCGAGGAGCGAGGACAGCGCTGCGTCGGGCTGTATGACGCGCTCCACGGACGGGGCGGCGCACACCGCCTCCTCGGTCTCCCCCGCCGCCAGGCGCGCAAGCCGGGCCGCCCCGAGCGCCGCTCCGACCTCCCCGCCCGCGCGGTACGTGAGCGGCCGGCGCAGCGCCGCGGCGATGAGGCGGCCCCAGTAGGGCAGGCGCGCGCCACCGCCGGTGACGCTGATCTCCCCTACCGGGTCGCCTTTCTCGATCAGCACGTCCAGGCCGTCCGCGAAGGCCAGAGCGACCCCCTCGAGCACCGCCCCGGCGAGCTCCGCGGCGGTCGAATCCGCGCGCAGCCCGAAGAGCACGCCGCGGGCGTGCGGATCGTTGTGAGGCGTGCGCTCACCGCTCAGGTACGGCAGGAAGAGCGGGGAGTGGCGGTGCAGGCCGTGTGCCTCGGCCCGCTCCACCAGGTCCGCCAGGTCGGTGCAGCCGACGGTCTGCGCAATCCAGTCAAGCGTGCTTGCCGCGCTCAACATCACCGACATCTGGTGCCAGCGCTCCGGCAGGCAGTGGCAGAACGCGTGCGCGGCGCGTTGCGGATTCGGCCGGAATCGCTCCGTGACCACGAACAGAACTCCGGAGGTGCCGAGCGAGAGGAAAGCCTGTCCCGGTCTCACCACGCCAAGGCCCACTGCGCTCGCCGCATTGTCCCCGCCGCCACCCGCGACGACGACGCGCGCCAGGCCGAGCGCCTCGGCGGCGTCGGCGGTCAACGCTCCGGAAGGGCTCGAGCCCTCCACGAGCCGCGGCATGTGCGCGCGTGTGAGATCGGTCGCGGACAGCATCGCATCGGACCAGTCCCGCCGGCCGACATCGAGCCAGCCCGTGCCGGAGGCATCGGACATGTCGCTGACTCTCTCGCCGGTCAGGCGCAACCGGACGTAATCCTTTGGAAGCAGCACGTGGGCGGTGCGGCGGAAGAGCTCGGGCTCATGGCGGGCCACCCACAGCAGCTTCGGGGCGGTGAAGCCCGGCATCATGATGTTGCCGGTGATCGCGCGCGAGGCGGGCTCGCGCCGCTCCAGTTCCAGGCACTCCTGTGCCGAGCGGCCATCGTTCCACAGAATGGCGGGGCGCAGCGGCCGATCCTGAGCGTCGAGCAATGTCGCCCCGTGCATCTGCCCGGACAGCCCGATGGCGCGCACCCCGGCGCGCGCATCTTTGGGCAGCATTGCGACGGCGCGAACCGTGCCCTGCCACCATGCTTCGGGGTCCTGCTCCGAGAAGCCGGGGGAGGGGCGGCGCACCTCGAGCGAGGAGGCGCTCTGGGCTGCGATGCCGCCGTGCGCCTCGAGAAGCACCGCCTTGACGCTGGAGGTGCCGATGTCGATGCCGAGGTACAGGTGTGTTGCTACCGTTGGGATGTGGAATGCGGGATGGTAGCGGTATCAAGGTGGGAGTGTCAACGGTCACGTCGGGCGCCGGCTCGTCGGGAAGGGATCTGGATTGATGGCGCCGCAGGCGCTTCCGTCGGGGCGGGCGGCGCCTCAGGAGCCTGAGCGCGCGGCCGCGAAGAGGGCGCCGGGCGGGCACAGGGGCCCTCGGCTGCGCGCTCAGCGGGGATTTGAGAACGGCAGGAGCCGGCCTGCGGCCGTGAGCCATCCGGTCCCCCCTTGGGGAGGCAAGGCATGGGGTGAGACCCCCTCGTGGCGGAGCCGGCGGCGGACCGTGCGCGCCGGGTCACCCAGCCGGGGCCTGCGGCGGCGCACGGGCGCGGGAGGGCCGAACCCACAGCGGGCATCCGACGGGGTCTCGGGATGCCCCCGGGACGCCCGATGGAGAGCCCGTCACGGAGACAATTGCAATTGGCCGCGACGGGATACCTGCGGGCCCCATCGAGCGCTTGCTCAACGGCAAGAGCATGCGTTCCTCCTCGCGAGGCCCTGCGGTCCAACTGCCGTCCGCGCCGCGCAGGGCCTCTGGTCAAATTGCACTGGTACCGGTACCATGGTTTGATGCGCAATGCCGCGCCGGGGAGGAGTGTGGGTCTTGAGTCGAGCGTTTCCCCCGTTCATCCACTCTCGCGTTGCCGGCGGTGCGGACTTGCCGCTCTCGCTCGCCATGTCCGGCCGCGCCCGTGCCGATGCCGCAGGCCAACTCCCACATCCTCGCGGCGCGCGTGCAAGCGGGCGTCGAGTTTTCCGGTTCGCCGGCCCATGTGCAATGCAAGCCCTGCCGCCGCGGGGACAGGAGAGCGTGATGCGTACGATTTCAGCAGCAATCATCTGCCTGATGCTGGCCGGCGCGGCCGCGGCGAGCGCGGCCGCGGTGCCCGCTCAACGCCCGTTCCGCAATTTCAGCGTGGCCGTCTACATCCCGGTGACCTCCACGCGGGCGCTCGCCAACCCGCGCACGCTCCGCCGCCAGTTCGAGCGCATCTGGAGCCAGGTGCACTTCAACAAGGTGTATCTCGAGGTGTACCGCGATCAGGTGTTCGCCAATCCCGCGACGCTCAACCGGATCGCCGCGTTCTTCCGGCGGCGGGGCATCGCGGTCGATGGCGGCATCACGCTGTTCGCGGGCCGCAACAAGTACAATCAGTACAATTCCTTCGACTTCGAGAATCCGCACGATGTGGCCATGTGCGAGCGAGCCGTGCGCATGGCCGCGCGGCATTTCAATACCATCATCCTGGATGACTTCACGTTCTTCAACACCCGCAGCAACGCCGACATCAAGGCCAAGGGCAAGCTCAGCTGGACCCGATACCGGCTGCGCAAGATGCGCTGGGTCGCCAAGCATCTGATCATCGGGGCGGCGCGCAGGATCAACCCGCACGTCAAGGTGATCATCAAGTACCCGAACTGGTACGAGCACTTCCAGGGCCTGGGCTTCGATCTCGATCGCGAGGCGAAGATGTTCAGCGGCATCTACACCGGGGACGAGACACGCGATCCGGTCCACACCGCGCAGATGCTGCAGCAATATGAGAGCTATCTGATCTATCGGTACTATCACAACATCCGTCCGCACGGAGATGAGGGCGGCTGGGTCGATACCTTCGGGGACCGTTACGTCGACCGGTATGCGGAGCAGCTGTGGGACACGCTGTTTGCCAAGGCGCCGGAAATCACGCTGTTCAGCTGGCCGCAGCTCGCGGTTCCGCAGCCCGTCGCGCCCGGCAACCGCTACGCCTGGGCGCACGATCGCACCAGCTTCGACTGGAACGCGATGGCGCGCTCGTTCAAGGCGCCGCCGGGATCGGAGGCGGCGCCGGGCTGGGCGCAGGTGGCCGGCTACGCGCTCGGACAGGTCGATCAGTTCCTCGGCAAGCTCGGCAAGCCCATCGGCATCGCGAGCTACAAGCCGTTCCAGTCGAGCGGGGAGGATTTCCTGCAGAACTACCTCGGCAACATCGGCATTCCGATCAACCTGGTGCCGCATTTCCCGGCGCATGCGCCGATGGTGCTGCTCACCCAGGAGGCCGACGCCGACCCGAGCCTGGTCAAGGAAATCAAAGCCCGGCTGCGCGCGGGCGGGGATGTGATCATCACCTCCGGGCTGCTGCATGCGCTCGAGCGCGAGCACCGCGGCATCCGCAGCGTAGCCGAGATCACTTACACGGGGCTGCCCATCGCCGTGCGGCATTATCTCGGCAGCATCGCGGGCGGTAGCACCGCGGGCCTGAACGTGCCGGCAGAGCGCGCCCGGCGCGTCATCTTCCCGCAGATCCGCTTCTACACCAACGACAGCTGGCCGGTGATCCAGGGCGAGGCGGCGGCACACGGTGTGCCGGTGCTGCTCATGACCGGCTATTCGCGCGGCGAGCTCTACGTGCTCAATGTGCCGAGCAACATGGGCGATTTCTATCGGCTGCCGGAGCCGGTGCTGAATACCCTGCGGGGCTATCTGATGGCGCGCTTCCCGGTGCGCATCGATGCGCCGGCGCACGTGGCGCTGTTCGCCTACAACAACGACACGTTCATCGTCGAATCGTACCTGCCGAGGCCCGTCACGGTACGGATCTTCGTGCAGCACGGCGCGCATGAGCTCGTCGATCTGCGCTCGGGCGGGGCGGTGCTGCCGGCCCCGATCGTGACTCCGAGCCCGCTGCCGAGCGAGCAGGGGCAGAGGAGCTTCGTGGTGCGGCTCGCGCCGCATTCGTATCGGGCGTTCAGCGTGCGCTGATGCGAGGACGGAAGCTTTGATAGGGCGAGGCGGCGCGCGCCGACGCGCGCCACGCAGACCCGGCGGGCCGCGCCGCTCGATGCGGCCTGTCCCGGCGGCCGCGACCATTGCGGCATCGCCGCCAATCGCGCGGGCCCGGCGTGCTGCGCCGCCCGGCCCGTTGCCCTGCCGGCTGCGGCGCACGAAGGACGTGCGGCATTGATCGGACGGGAGCTGTTCCTGCAAGCCACGAGGTCAGATTGATTTCCATTTCATCCGAAGACTACCGGCTCGATGCGCTTCCGGAGCTCGGCGGCGCCGTCGGCGCGCTGCGCTTCCGGGACATCGATCTGCTGCGCCCGACACCACCGCAGGCGGACGAGCCGCTCGAGACCGCCGCTTTCCCTCTGGTGCCGTTCGTCAACCGCATCGCTCACGGCAGGTTCAGTTTCAATGGCATGGAGGTGCGACTGCGGCGAAACGCGCCGGGGCAGGCTCATCCCCTGCACGGTCAGGGCTGGCGCAAACCGTGGCGGGTGGAGTCGGTGCACGCCGGCCGTGTTGCAATGGTCTTTGAGCATCCCGCCGGCGAGTGGCCCTGGCCCTATCTCGCGCGCCAGGTTCTCTCGCTCGGCGAGCAGGGGCTCGTGGTCGAGCTTTCGGTGGAGAACCGCGGCGATCGGCCGATGCCGGCCGGCCTCGGCTGGCATCCGTACCTGCGCCGCTCGCCGCGTCTTCGGCTGCGCACCGAAGTGGGATGCGTGTGGCTTACGGATGAGGAGGGCGTGCCCACGCGGCAGGAGGATGAGGCGCACTTCGGCGATTTCAGCCGCGGCGGGCGCTTGCCGTCGGACACCGGGATCGATCACTGTTATTCGGGCTGGAACGGCGCGGCGCAGGTGGAGTGGCCGGAGCAGATGCTGTGCCTGCGACTGACGGCGACCGAGCCCTTGCGCTGGCTGCACCTGTATGCGCCCCCCGGATGGGATTTCTTCTGCATCGAGCCCGTAACCCACATGCCCGATGCGTTGAACCGTGCCGAATCGGCGGCGGTCACGGGATTGACGACGCTGGCGCCCGGGGAGCGCTTGACGGGCGAGGTCCGGCTGAGCGTGGTGTCGCTTCGAGCTCGGCCGTGATGTCAAGGGAGCGAGGGGGCGGCAGGGCGAGGCTTGGGGCCGCGGGCACCCGGATCGGCAGTGGCGTCATTACGAGGACAGGCGCCCCTCGCGCAATGGCGCCTCCCGCGCAGCCCCGCAGTCCATCCCCCATGGCGCGCGCGTCACGCGCCTGCTGTGAATGAGCCGATCCCCGGGGGGCAGCTCAGGCCGGAGGCCGACGGTAGGGCGTGCCGTCCCGGTGCAGAAATTCACGGCTTCCGGCGCGCATCGCCAGATCGATGTCAGGGTAGTGCACGGCATCGTGCTCCGGATTGCGGGCACCGATCTCCAGGATCACCGCCTCGGCGCCGGAGCGGTTCTGCAGGTGATGGCCGTTCGGCTCGCCCGCCTTGAAGCCGGCGCACTCGCCCGCTCGCAGCGCCTCCTCGCCGTCATCGCTCACCAACACGACCTCCCCTTCGAGCACATAGACGAATTCATCCTCCGCCGAATGCCAATGGCGCTGGCTCGACCATTGTCCGGCCGGCAGGCGCAGCAGATTGATCCCGAACTGAGTGAGGCCCGCAGCGTCCCCGAGCCGCCAGCGCCGGCGGGCCTGGCAGGGCTCATCGTGGGGAGCGGGGTACCTCGTGCCGAACAGGGTCGGTGCCTCCGCAAGGTCGATTTTTCTCGTCATGTCCCAGTCTTCCCCGTGCTGCATCGGTAAACGCATTGTACGGCGATGCCGCCTCTTGCCGAAGTTCAGCCCGAGGAGCGGCTCGGGCTCGAAGCGCGCACCGGAAGCCAGGGCGGTGCCTGGCTTCGACCAGCGGCTTCGGGCGGCTGCATTGCCCCTCACGAGGTGACTTTGAACGTCACCGCCTTCAGGTGCACCGAGTCCGGCCCGACCATCACGCGGAAGGTGCCCGGCTCGACCACGTGGCGCATGTGCTGATTCCAGATGGCGAAGTCCTTCCAGCGGAGCCGGAAGGACACGCGGGTCGCGGCGCCCGGCCCGAGCCACACGCGCTTGAACCCTTTCAGCGCCTTCACCGGCTCGGTCACCGAGGTGACGAGCTCGTGCAGGTAGAGCTGCACCACCTCGCTCCCTGCGACCTTGCCGGTGTTGCGCACCGTGACGGTCACGGTTTCCGTGCCGCGCGCGGGGATGGCGCGCGCTGACAGCACCGGCCGGCCGATATGGAACGTGGTGTAGGAGAGGCCGTAGCCGAAGGGGAACAGGGGCGAGTTGTCGGCAAAGAGGTAGCCGCGGTGCGCGCTCGGCTCCTCGTCATAGTTGTACGGCACCATGCCGACCGAGCGGGGAATCGTCACCGGCAGCTTGCCGCCCGGGTCGGTCTTGCCGAACAGCACGTCCGCCATGGCCGTGCCGCCTTCCTGCCCGAGGTACCACCCCTCGATCAGGGCGCTGGTCTTCTTGAGGATGCGGTTGACGGTGACCGGGCAGCCGTTGATCAGAACGGTGACCACCGGCTTGCCGAGGGAGAAGATCGCGTGCGCGAGCCGGTTCTGGTCCGCCACCAGCTTCAGGCTGTCCCGATCGCCGAGGTGATAGGTGGCCCAGCCTTCGCGGCAGAGGGCGCCGCTCGTGCCGAGCACCAGCACCACCGCATCGGCCCGGCGGGCGACGCTGACTGCCTGACGGATGCGCGGAAGATTCTTCGCGGCCGGCTCCAGGACTTCGCGGTTGGTGCTCTTGTTGCCGTAGGCGAGCAGCTTTACCCCGGGAGCGTACAGGACGCGCACCCGGCTGCCGAGGTAGTCGCGGATTCCCTGCAGCACGCTGATCGGGTGGGAGGGGATGCCGGAGTAGCCCCCCAGCCGCGCCGGGGCGGCGTTCGGGCCGATCACCGCCAGAGTCTTCAGCCGGCGCACATGCAGCGGCAGGGTGCCGTCATTCTTCAGCAGAACGATCGCCTGCTGTGCCGCCTTCAGCGCCAGTGCGCGCGCCTCGGCGTCATCGGTGATCTTGCGGGCATAGCGGACGTTGGCGTAGGGGTGGTCGAAAATCCCGGAGAGGAACTTCAGGCGAAGCACCCCCGCCACCGCGGCGTTGATCTCACTCGGGGTGACCTTGCCTGCGGCGAGCGCCTGCGGCAGATGCGCAAACGCCTGGCCATCGGGGAAATCGACGTCGACCCCGGCGTTGAGCGCACGGGCCGCGGCATCGGTGAGGTTCGGCACGACGTGGTACAGGGTCTTGAGCTGCTCGATGCCGGAGTAGTCGCTCACCACGATGCCCTTGAAGCCCCAGTCCTTGCGCAGCACCGTCCGAAACAGCCAGGGATTGTCCGTGCAGGGGATCCCGCCGATCTCGTTGTAGGCGGCCATGACGACCTGGGCGTGGGCCTGCTCGATCGCCGCGTGGAAGGCGGGCAGGTACATCTCGCGCAGAGCCCGGTGCGTGAGCTCCACGGGTCCAACGTTGGTGCCGGCCTGCGGCACACCGTAGCCGGCAAAGTGCTTGAGGACGGCGAGCACGCGAGCAGGCCCAAGCGGCAGCGTCCTGCCCTGCAGGCCGAGCACTTCCGCAACGCCCATCCGGGAGACCAGATAGGGGTCCTCGCCGAAGGTTTCCTCGATCCGGCCCCAGCGCGGGTCGCGGCCAAGATTGATCACGGGCGTGAGCAGCATGCCGATGCCCTGGGCGCGCGCTTCGCGCGCCACCACGCGGAACACCCGCGTGATGAGCGCCGGGTCCCAGGTGCTCGCCAGCGCGATCGCCTGCGGGAAGCTGGTCGTGCCGCGCGCCACGTACCCGTGCAGACCCTCGGAGTGAAACAGCGTCGGGATGCCAAGCGGCGTGTGCTCGATCTGGAAGCGCTGCACGGCGTTGACGAAGCGGATGGTCTGCGCCGTGGTGCGCAGCCGGTACTGGCTTGCGGGCGTGTAATCGTCGGGACGGGCGAGCTGGCCGATGCCGTAGGGGAAATTGCGCGCCGCCTTGGCCGGATCGAAGTCTCCCGCGGCGTTTTCGATTTCCGACTTGTCGACCCAGATCGAGGTGATCTGCGCGAGCTTCTCCGGGAGCGTCATGCGCCGCAGCAGATCGCTCACGCGGGCGTCGACCGGAGCGTGCGGGTCCTTGTAGAGCGGCTGCGCGCCCGCACGGACCGCCTGAGTCGCCAGCCCCTGGGCGAGAATCAGTGCCATGGCGAGCGTGCACATCCGACCGAGGCGTGAAATGCGGAAACGCGACACGATCTTCCCCTTGTCTGCCATCTTTTGTGGTACCGATATCATATCTCAAAGCATGCGGTGACTCAGGATGATCTCGGGCCTGGTGCCGCCGGAGTGGAAATTGCCAAGCTAAAATGTGAGCGCTATCATCGTCCGGACGGTCCAAGAGCCGGCTCCCGGCGCCCGGCCGTGAGGAAGGGGGAAAGCTTGAAAGGCAGTAAGTGGTTCGCAGCGCTCGTCCTCGCGATGGTGACCGCCACGTGCTTGGCCGCGCCGCGGCCGTACAGGAACTTCAAGGTCACCGTCTACATCCCCGTGCGCGTCGTGCAGCGCATGGCGAGCGATCCGGCGTGGATGCGCTCGAGCTGGAGGACGATCAGCTCGGCGCTGCACGTCGATCGGGTGTTCATCGAGAGTTATCGGGCCGGGGTGAGCGCCGACGGGGCGCAGCTCGATCGAGTCAAGCACTTCTTTCTTTCCCACGGCGTCGCGGTCGCCGGCGGCATGGCGATGCTCGCGCCGGCAGGGGACGGACAGATCCGCACCCTCGATTACGCGCTGCCGCAGGACCGCGCGCTCGCGCGGCGCATGTCGGCGCTCACGGCCCGGCATTTCAACGAGTTCATCCTCGACGACCTGTATTTCTTCAACACCAAGAGCGATGCGGACATCGCCGCCAAGGGCGCGCGCACGTGGGCGCAATACCGCATGCAGACCATGGACTGGGTCTCGCGCCATCTCATCCTGAAGCCCGCGCGGGCGGCCAATCCCCGGGTACGCGTCATCATCAAGTTCCCGAATTTCTATCCGTCCTTCCAGGGCATGGGGTTCGATCTCAAGAACGAGCCGAAGATCTTCCCCGAGATCTGGACGGGCGATGAGACGCGCTATGCGCCCACCACCGATCAACAGCTGTTGCCCTACGAGAGTTACGAGATCTTCCGCTACTTCGAGAACATCGCCCCGGGCCGAAACGGCGGCGGGTGGGTCGACCCGATTGCGATGCATGACCTCGACCGCTACGCCGAGCAGCTCTGGGACACGATCCTCGCCAAGGCGCCGGCGATCAATCTGTTCGAGTACTCGAGCCTCCTCAGGATCGCCAACCCGAAGAATCGCGCCGCCTGGCGGTATCTGCCGACCACGTTCAACTACTTGCGGATGATGAAGAAGTGCTGCGGCGCACCCGGCGCGCCCGGCTTCAGATACCCCCGGCTTGCGGATGTGGCCGCTTATGCGCTGCGCCAGGTCGACCGGATTGCGGGCCACCTCGGCGAGCCGCGGGGCCTTGCGACCTACCGGCCGCTCGATTCCAGCGGCGAGGACTTCCTGCCCGAGATGCTCGGCATGATCGGCATTCCGATCGAGATGTACCCGCATTGGCCGAAGGCCCACACCGTGTTCCTGACGGAAGCGGCGCGCCAGGACCCGCACATCATCCCGCAGATCGAGTCGCACCTGATGGCCGGTGACCGGGTGATCATCACCTCGGGCCTGCTGCGTGTGCTGCAGAGGAGGGGGTTCGATCAGGTCACCGACATGCGCGTTACCCATTCGATCGCCGCGCCCACCCGCTATGTGCAAGGCTATGGCTTCGGCGCGGGCACGATGATCGGCACGAGCCGGCCGATCCTCTTTCCGCTGATTCACTTCTACACCAACGAGGACTGGGCCGTGATACGAGGACTCGATGATGACGGCGGCGTGCCGCTGCTGCTGATGGATCACTATGGCAAGGGTGAGCTGTACGTGCTCAATGTGCCCGAAGAGCAGAACGATTTCTACTCGCTGCCGCCTCGCGTGCTCGATGCGCTCAGGGACTATCTCACGCCGGGACTGGCGCGTCTCGAGGGACCGGCGCGGGTCAGCCTGTTCGAATACGGCAACGGCGCCCTGGTCCTCGAGTCCTACCGCAACCATCCGGTCGCCGTGCGTGTGATCGACGGATCGGCTCACCTCGTGGACCTCACCACCGGCGTGGACTTGAACGGGGAGCCGGTGGCTGCCGCGCCCGGGCGGGCGGGCACGCCGCCCGAGTACGGCTATGAGCTTCGGATCGAGCCGCACAGTCTCGTGGCCTTGGGGGCACGGTCATGAGCGCGCGGCCGCTCAACCGCGTGATGTTGGCGTGCGCGCTGCTCGCCTGCGCGGGCTGCTCGGCCGGCACGGCCGGCACGGGCGGCGCCGGCGTTGCCGCCGGTACCGGCATGCGGGTCCCTCTGCCGGCCCCGGCGCATTGGGTGGGGACATGGGCCGCCTCGCAGCAGATTCCGGAGCCGGGCAACGCCCTGCCGCCGGCCGAGCTGCGCAACGCGACTCTGCGCCAGATCGTGCATCTCACCCTCGGCGGCAGGGAGCTTCGCGTGCGGTTGTCAAACGTCTTCGGGACCCGGCCGCTGCGCATCGAATCGGTCTCCATCGCCAGGCCGGTATCGCAGAGGACAGGCGCCATCGACGCATCGACCCGCACGGCGCTCACCTTCAACGGGCGCGCGGGTGTGACCATTCCGGCGGGCGCGGTGTACTACTCCGATCCGATCGCCTTCGATGCCCCGCCGCTGTCGAACCTCGCGATCACGATGTACCTGAGGCGCCCGCCGGCGCGCGAGACCAGTCACCCGGGCTCCCGGCAGACCTCGTTCCTCGTTCACGGCGAGCATGTCTCCGAGGCGACCCTGCCCGGGGCAAAGCGATTCGCCCACTGGTTTTTCGTCTCGGGCGTCGATGTTCTCAAGCATGGTCCGGCCGCCGCCGTCGTCGTGCTCGGGGACTCGCTCACCGACGGGCATGCCACCCCGAACAACAGCAACACCCGCTGGCCCGATGATCTGGCGCGGCGTCTGGCGAGGCATCCGGCGACCCGCGATCTGTCGGTGCTCAACGCCGGCCTCGGGGGCAACCGGCTGTTGTTGAACGGACTGGGACCCAATGCCCTCGCGCGCGTCGATCGCGACGTGCTCTCGCAGGACGGCGTGCGCTATCTCATCGTGCTCGAGGGAGTCAACGACCTCGGCACCGCAACCATGCACAAGCGGCTCACCCCCGTGCAGAACGCGGCGCTGGTGCGCCACATCATCGGCGCCTACAAGCAGATCATCCTGCGCGCGCACGCCCATGGCATCCCGGTGATGGGCGGCACCATTCCGCCGTTCATGGGCTCGACCTACTACCATCCCTCGGCCGCGACCGAGGCCGACCGCGAGAAGGTCAACGCCTGGATCCGCGCTCCCGGTCACTTCGATGCGGTCGCGCACTTCGCCAGGGTGTTGCGCGATCCGAGCGATCCGCATCGGCTGCGGCCGGCTTACGATTCCGGTGACAACCTGCATCCGAATCCGGCCGGATATCGGCGGATGGCCGCTGCGGTGCCGCTCTCCTTCTTCACCCGGCGGGCAAGGCGGCCGGCGGCACAATGAGATCGGCGCGGCGGCCGGCGGCAAGCCTCGGCGGAATGCCGGCTTTCGCGTCGATCCTCGCCGGCCCGCTGTCCGTGCCCTCTGCGGCGCTCGGCGCCGGCCGTTGGCCGCCGGCCCGGGTACCCGTACTACGACACGACGAGCCGGCAGGTCTTTTCGGCCGCGCGCTATTTCGACACGGTGAATTTCGCCCCGCACATCACCGCACCGGTGCTGGCGGCGATGCGGTTCATCGACACGACGGCGCCGCCGGCGGGCATCTGGACGGAGCTCAACGAGATTGCGGCGCCCAAGGAGGCGGTGCCCATGATCGAGTCCGCGCACAACAACATCACCCCGCACAAGCAGGGCGCGTGGCTGCAGCGCTCGCAGGAAGTCCTCGCCTCCCTCGTGCACGGCGGCAGGTTCGTGCCGAACGAGTCCCTCACCCGGCCGGGCCGGCGAGGGAGGTGGCCGATCGAATCGCGTGATCTCACCGCGGCGATGAGTCCCGAGGGGGTCGGGCGACTGCGCTGGGGCATCTGCGGGCTGCTCTTCTGGGCGACGACGCTCAACTACATCGATCGCCAGGTGCTCGGCGTGCTCGCTCCCACGCTCGGGCACGTGCTCGGCTGGACGCAGGTCGATTACGGCTACATCGTTGCCGCCTTCCAGACCGCGTATGCCATAGGCCTCGTGTTCGCCGGTGCCGTCATCGACCGGCTCGGCACGCGCATCGGCTATGCGCTTGCGATCCTGGTGTGGGCGGTGGCGGCCGCGAGCCACGCGCTGGTGCGCACGGTACTCGCCTTCGCGGCGGTGCGGTTCGCGCTCGGGCTCGGCGAGTCGGGCAATTTTCCGGCGGCGGTGAAGACGGTGTCGGAGTGGTTTCCGCGCCGCGAGCGGGCCTTCGCCACGGGACTGTTCAACGCCGGCTCGAACATCGGGGCGATCGTGGCGCCGCTCGCCGTGCCGGTCGTGGTGTCCCTGTGGGGCCTGTGGTCGGGCTTTCTCATGACGAGCGCGCTGAGCCTGCTGTGGCTGGTCACATGGCTTCTCGTCTACCGTCCGCCGCAGCGCCACCCGCGTGTCTCGGCGCGGGAGCTCGAGTACATCGGCGCCGATGAGCAGGAGTCGGCCTCGAGCGCGCGCGTCCCGTGGACGCATCTGCTGCGCCACCGTCAGACGTGGGCGTTTGCAGCCGGAAAGTTCCTGACCGACCCGGTGTGGTGGTTCCTCCTCTTCTGGCTGCCGAAGTTCCTTCACCACCGCTACGGGCTCGACCTGACCGGGCTCGGTCCGCCGCTCGTGGTGATCTACGGGATGGCCGATGCCGGCAGCATTGCCGGCGGCTGGCTTGCGGGTCGGTTCCTGAAACTGGGGTGGAGCCTCAACGCGGCGCGCAAGGTGGCGATGCTGATCTGCGCGCTTGCCGTGGTGCCGATCGTCTTTGCGCCCTCGATGCAGGACCTGTGGGGGGCGGTTGCGCTGATCGGCCTGGCGGCAGGAGCCCACCAGGGATGGTCGGCGAACCTCTTCACGACGACCTCGGACCTGTATCCGAGCGGGACCGTGGCTTCGGTCGTCGGCCTCGGTGGCTTCGCCGGAGCGGTCTCGGGCGCCCTGGTATCGACGGCGGTGGGATTCGTCCTGCAGGCGACCGGCAGCTATGCGTTGCTCTTCATCATCGCGGGCGGCATGTACCTGCTGGCGCTCGCGGTGATTCACGTGCTGGCGCCCAATTGGACGCCGGTTCACGATACTGCGGCCGCAACGCGTCCCTGAGCGGGAAAGCCCGCTCTGCGGCCGCGCTCGCGCGGGTTGGTCCGGCGTTTGTCGGATGGGTGAGTTCACGAATCGAGGCGGAGTGTTTCTTCCATGAGTATTGCTCAGTCCGGGTTGCAAGGCTCCGCGCGCGATCGGCAGATCCTCGAGGCGCGCGTGATCGTCACCTGTCCGGGGCGCAACTTCGTGACGCTCAAGGTGGCGACACGCTCGGGCGTCGTGGGTCTCGGAGACGCCACGCTCAACGGGCGTGAGCTCGCCGTGGCGGCCTATCTCGATCACCACGTGATCCCGAACCTCATCGGGCGCGATGCCGGGTGCATCGAGGATACCTGGCAGTTCCTCTATCGGGGCGCGTACTGGCGGCGGGGCCCGGTCACCATGACGGCGATCGCGGCGGTGGACGTGGCGCTCTGGGACATTCTCGGCAAGATGGCGGGCCTGCCGCTTTATCGGCTCCTCGGCGGCCGCTCGCGCGAGGGCGTACTGGTCTACGGGCATGCGAGCGGAGGCGACATCGGGGAGGCGAGTGAGCAGGTGGCGCGGTTCGTCTCGATGGGATACCGCGCCGTACGGGCGCAATGCGGCGTGCCGGGACTGAAGAAGCCTTACGGCGTCACGCGGGAGAAGAACGCGTACGAGCCGGCCGAGAGCGAGCTGCCGGCCGAGACGGTCTGGTCGACCCCGGCCTATCTTGACCTCGTGCCGAAGCTCTTCGATCGGCTGCGCGCGGATCATGGCCGCTCGCTCGAGCTGCTGCACGATGCACATCATCGCCTCACGCCCATCGAGGCGGCAAGACTCGCCCGTGACCTCGAGCCCCATCGGCTCTTCTGGCTGGAGGATGCGACGCCGGCCGACAATCCCGATGGCTTCGAGCTGATCCGCCGCCATGCGGTGACGCCGCTCGCGGTGGGCGAGGTGTTCAATTCCATCTTCGACTCGAAGCGCCTCATCGAGCGACAGCTCATAGACTTCATCCGTACGACGATCGTGCACGCAGGGGGTATCACGCACGTGCGCAGGATCGCCGATCTCGCGGGCCTGCATCAGGTGCGCACCGGATTTCACGGCGCCACGGACCTCTCACCGGTCACGATGGGCGCGGCGCTGCACTTTGACACCTGGGTGCCGAATTTCGGCATCCAGGAGTACATGCGCCACACGGAGCAGACTCTCGAGGTCTTTCCGCACGACTACCTTTTCCGCGACGGGCGGCTGCACTGCGGCGAGAGTCCCGGTCACGGCGTCGGCCTCGATGAGAAGCTGGCGGAGCGATATCCCTACAGTCCGAAGCAGCTGCCCATCGCGCGTCTCGAGGACGGCACGATGTGGGACTGGTGAGGCCTGCGCTTGGGGGCGAGCCGGTGGGAGGATTCCATCCCGTCACGGGCGTGACCTCCGCAGCCGCCTACGTCAAGGGGGGCGCGAATGACGCTCTCCCGAACGAGACGAACGGATTCTTCACGGTCCCGGACATGAGCATCCCGGGGGGACTCGGGTGAGGCCGGTGGGATACCGGCGATACCCTCGAGCATTGGCGCCGGCAGTTTCCAGGGCTCGATCACCGTCGCCGCCTGTCTCAACGATCCGGGCTGGCGGAGCGGGCAGCCCGCCGCAAGCCCGCACACGATCCCGGTGTCCTGCGATATCGCCTCCGGAGTGGATGGGAACCCGTAACACCGCGCGTGGTGGCGGCCCATGCGCCCGGCACGGTGCTCGGCGGTATCCGTGGTCTCAGCGGGGCATCCTCCATCCGGCCGGCACGAGAGTGTGCCGGATCGCGCAGGACCCGGTCACCTGCGCGCCCGTTTGGGCCACTCACCATTTGACCGCGGCTCCCTCGGGGGGCAGCACCCCCGGTATCCCGGGATCGGAACGCCCATCACGCTCCCAAGCGATGCCCCCGCCGGCACTTGTCCTGGGGGGGCCTTGCGTGCTTGCCATGAGCCCATGGCGGCGCTGCGGTCTTCCTTGCCGGTCCCAACGGCGTGATCGTTCAACCGATCTGCCCTTGAGCGCCGCCGGCGGATCACCGCGGTTGGGCGAGCGTGCCGCTGCCGGGATCTGCGTGATGAGGGCCCGGCCCATCCCGTTGCCGCCGTCACCGAGGGACCGGGATGTCCGCCGGGGCGCAGGCGGGGCCGGCCCCCGGGCTGCCCTCCACATAGGGGATGCAGAATGCCTCGTAGGCTTTCAAGGAATCGGGCGGCGCAGCCGCGCCGGGCGGCAGCGGCAGCTTGTTGAGGGACTGGAAGTAGGCGATGCTGGCATCGCTCCACCACTCGGCGTCCCGGACTTCGATGTCGAGAAAGTCGGCCGTGAGCCGATAGCGTTGCGGATCGACGTACTTCGCAAGGCCGGCCCAGGTCTTGCGCATCCACTTGACCGTTGTGACGCCGCGATCGTAATGCCGTACCAGTGAGTCCCAGAGCGTACGCCCGGAGCGCAGCCGGTCAGTCCAGGACAGGTGGTGAAACCACAGCAGCAGATCCTGCGGGCAGGCGGCAAGACTCGCAAACTGTGCCGCGACGTGCGGCGCGTACTGCGCCACCGCGTCGCTGCCCGTGGCGGTGCGGTTGAAGCCGATGCCCTGTGCGGTGGCCCGGTTGTAGTACGTGCTCGACCAGTCGGGCGGGAAGTTCCTGCCCGGGTGCACCCAGGGACCGGGGCCGAAGTGCGTGCCGGCGGCCATCTGGCTCGCGAGCCCGAGCGGGTCCATGTAATCGACGGCCGCCTCGCGTGATCGCATCATCATCTTGAGCGCGGGCCGCACGAACGCCGGCCTGTTGGTGAAGGTCATGCGTACCCACTGGGTCGCAAGCCGGCGTGCCGAGGCATCGGGGTTCCAGGCGAGCCGGCCGAACACGTACCAGTTCGCCTGGTTGAAGATCGAGCCGCACCAGTTGCGGTCGGAGCCGATATTGGCGACCCCGGCGATGGCGGTGTCTCGCTGCCCGTACAGCGAGCCGTCGATGATGCGTGCCACGGTCGAGCCGCGCCCCATCGCCCAGGTGTCGGCGCGCAGGGCTTCCTCGAAGAGCGGCCCCAGGTACACCAGGCTCGTCTGCTGGCCGAGGTACTCCTTGGTGATCTCGAGCTCGAGCATCTCGTTGCTCTTCGGCATCGCGCCGAACAGCGGATTGAACGGCTCGCGCGGCTGGAAGTCGAGCGGTCCGTTCTTGTTCTGCAGGATGACGTTCGGGTCGAACTTGCCATCGAGCGGCTTGAAGAGGTCGTAGGCCTGCTTGACCCGATCCTCCGAGTGAGGGTTCGTCGAATAGACGAACGTGCGCCACATCACGATGCCGCCGTATGGCGCGAGTGCGCGCGCGAGCAGGTTCGCGCCCTGTGCCTGGGTGCGCCCGTACTGCGCAGGCCCGGGCTCGCCCTCCGAGTCCGCTTTGGTGAGGAAACCGCCGAAGTGGGGCACGTAGCGGTAGATCTGCGCGACCTTCCGGCCCCACCACGCCTGCACGGCCGGATCGAGCGGATCGGCGCTCGCGAGCTTGCCGAGGGTGATCGGGGCGCTGAACGGAACGGACAGGTAGACGCGGATGCCGTAGGGGCGCAGCACTCGCGCAAGCGCGGCAACCTTGACGAGGTAGAGCGGCTCGAGAATGAAGGGGCTGGCGTTGACGTTGTTGAGCACCACGCCGTTGATGCCGATCGAGGCGCAGGCGCGGGCGAAATCGGTGTAGCGCGGCGAGAGGTACTCGGGCAACTCGTCCCACTTCCAGATCGAGTCCCCCGCATAGCCGCGCTCCACCGTTCCGTCGAGGTTGTCCCAGAAATCGAGCACGCGGCGGCGGATCTTCGGCCGCGAGAGGATATCGAGGTGATCGACGGGGCGGCGGGTCTGCAGCAGGCGCAGAAAGGCGAATACGCCATAGAGCACGCCGATGTCCCTGCGCGCTGCGATGACGATCGTCCGATGCCCGTGCACCTGCAGGGTCCGGATGAGATAGCCCTGATCGCCCGTGCGCGCAAGATGCAGCGGCAGCGTGCGGATCAGCGCCGAGGAGCGGGGAGTGCCGAAGAGGATCGCTCCGTCGCCCGTCACGGTGCGCTTGAGCCGCGGAGGGCGCCCGAGCAGACCCGAGAGTCCGCGCAGCAGCTCAGAGCGCGCCGCGCGCAGCGTTGCCGAGAGGGCGGGGGCGCCTGATGCGCCCGGTGCGCCAGCCGTGCCGCCCCCGCCGGCCACCAGCTCAGTCGCAGCATGCCGGTAGCGCGTGAGCCATGCACCATGCACCGGCGTGTAACGCAGCCACAGGCGATAGCCGCTCTCGGCGCGCACGCTCGGCGCGGCGAGCGCCGAGCACAGCAGCCCGGCGAGCAGCGCCGCCGCGAAGGGAACTCGCCGGTGCGCGCCCCGGGCGCGGCCGGCCGATCGTTGCACAGTGCTTCTCATGTGTGCCCCTCATGGCTCGCGACGAGATTGCGATCCGGGATGATAGCGCTACCAGACCGGTCGCCTCAACGAGGCGGCCCGTTCCCCGCTCAGCCGAGCGGCTCGACGTCGTGAAATCGCGTGTAGTCGAGACGGTCGATTCCGTCCTCGCTCGGCGTGAGAATGTCCACGAACCGGTGCTCCCAGCGCAACATCGACACGACGTACTCGTGCTGCGCCATGAGCAGCTGGCCGGTGGTCTCGTCGGTGCCGCTGAGGGTCAGCCACAGAGAGGCATTTGAGGCCTCGAGCGACTCGGCGCTGGCCCCCGCGAGAGGACTCGTCGCGTCGATGGTGTGCATGAGCGTCCAGCCGAAAAGAAAGACGGGGTGCTCGCTGCGCCGCAGGCGCAGATCGTGGATGCGGCGCAGGTGGTAGCCGTCCGCACTTCGCTCGTCACGGATCAGGCGCAACTGCGCCCGCGCCTCCATGACGACGTTCTGCCGCTCGTTTGCGGCGCGCAGCAGCAGTGTGGTCTCGCCGTCGACCGACCGGATGACCGCGTGACGGGCGAACAGGAACCGGGCCGTGGGCCGTGAGAAGCGCGCGAACATCATGCCGGCGATCAGAGCGAGGCTCATCATGCCGGTGAAGATCTCGAGCGAGGCGATGATGTGCGTGTAGATCTTCTGCGGGTGCATGTCGCCGTAGCCGACGGTGGCGAGCGTCTCGACGCTGAAGAAGAACCGCCCCCAGAATCCGGGCGGATTGAGATCGGCGATGCCATTGGCCTGCAGCGAGTAGGCCGCGGCGAAGATGAGATTGAACAGCACGAAGAAGCCGGCGAAGCTGGCGAACAGCCTCGGCCACGTGGCGGTCATGAACACGTGATACAGGTCATGCCAGCGGCGCCGCCGCAGGCCCTGGAGCAACACCCGGCGGCCCGAGGGCAGAGTGCGCAGCAGTGCAGTCTGCTTGGGCATGGGCGCAGTGTACCTCGTCACCGGCTACGCAGGTCAGGGCGGCACGGAGCGCCCGCTCGACCGCCAGAGCGATCGCCGGGTTCCCACCACCGCCGGCCCGCAGACGCCAAGGGGAAGGCAGCCCCGTCGCGGCGCACCGAGCGTGAGTCGCGAGGCGCGCGCGGCGCGGGCAGAGGAGCCTGCGTTGCCCGCGCGGCTGTGGGCCGCCTCGGTCGAAACCCACCGAAGCCCCCCGGGCTTGCGCGCGCAGCACGCCGATGGCGAGGCCGCAAGGCCGGCGCGCCGCTCATATGATTCAGTCCGGAAATTCCAGGGTGATAACGATATCATATCGCAGTCGGACCCATGCACTCCGCCGCCTCCGCAGTTGGCGAATGCCACACCGTGCCCGGGCGGGCGTGTGATAATGTCCGCCAGCCGTGCGTTGTCGGGTAACAACGCGGAAACTCGTCCGATCATCAGCAGATGAACAAACCGGCACGCAAGACCCGCAGCGGTGCGCGCGGCAGCATAACCATCAAGGACGTGGCCCGTTATGCCGGCGTTTCGCCGATGACCGTCTCACGGGTGGTCAACGGCAGCCAGTATGTGAGCGATGCCACGCGCCAGACGGTGCTGCAGGCCGTGCGCCGGCTCGGCTACTCCCCGAACATCGCCGCCCGCAACCTCGCGAGCGCCCGCGGCGAGCGCATGGGCCTGCTCTACGGCAACCCGAGCGCTTCCTACCTCAGCGAATTCCTGGTCGGCGCGCTCGATGCCGCCACCCGCCACGGCGTGCAGCTCGTGCTGGAGAAGTGCGAGCTCACTCCCGCCGCGTCCCGCCGCGCGGTCCGTCGGCTGGTCTCCGGCGGCGCGGTCGGCGCGGTGTTGCCGCCGCCGCTGTGCGAGTCGACCGTCATCCGCGCGGAGCTGCAGGCGGCGCACATGCAGATCGTGGCGGTGGCCGCGGGGCGCCCGCCGGCGGATCTCATGTGTGTGCGGATCGATGATTTCGCGGCGGCACAGGAGATGACCCGCTACCTGCTCGCCCTCGGGCACGAGCGGCTCGGCTTCATCAAGGGCCACCCCAATCAGAGCGCGAGCGAGGAGCGCTGGCGCGGGTTCTCCTCCGTGGTCCAGGAGGCCGGCCACCTGCCCGCTCCGCGCGTCGAGCAGGGCTTTTTCACGTTCCGCTCCGGGCTCGATGCCGCGCGCAAGCTCCTCGCCACCGAGCCGGTGCCGACCGCGATCTTCGCCAGCAACGATGACATGGCGGCGGCCGTCATGGCCGAAGCGCACCGGCGCGGCCTGGAAGTGCCGCACGACCTGACCGTGGTGGGGTTCGATGACAGTCTGATCGCCTCGACGATCTGGCCCGGGCTCACCACCATCCATCAGCCGATCGCGCAGATGGCCGGCGAGGCCGTCGATCTGTTGGTTACCGCGGTGCGCGGCGGCAAGGGTCACGGTCCGGTCGAGTCCCCGCACCGGCTGGTCGCCTACGAGCTGGTGGCGCGCGAATCGGCGGCCCGTCCCAAGGGCACGGCCGACTGAGCGATCCCCCGGCGCGCTTGACAAGCGGCGGATGCGGGAGGATGGTAGCGATACCAGAGCGGGGGTGATATGAGCAATGGCGATACGGGGCTCGTGGTCGCGCTGACGGCCGCTGCGACGCTCGGCGGGTTGCTGTTCGGGTACGACACGGCGGTGATCTCGGGGGTCACGAGCGCAATCACCCATAATTTCGTCGCTCCGCGCCACCTCGCCGAAGCGAGCGCGAACTTCCTCTCGGGTCTTGCGATCTCCATCGCCCTCGTCGGCTGCGCGATCGGCGCCGGGCTCGCCGGTCCGATCTCGACGCGCATCGGGCGCAAGGCGGGGCTGCTCATCGCCGGCCTGTTGTTCTTTCTCTCCTCCCTCGGGGCGGGCTACCCGGAGTTCATCTGGAGCCTGTTTGGCGCGACCGGATATCATGCGCTGCCGGCCTTTCTCGCCTATCGCACGCTGGCCGGCGTGGCGATCGGCATGGCCTCGATGCTGGCGCCGATGTACATCGCGGAGGTCGCCCCGCCCGAGAAGCGCGGCATGCTGGTCACGTTCCAGCAGATCGCGATCGTCTTCGGGATCATGCTCGTGTACTTCGTCAACGCGGGCATCCAGGCCGGCCACACCCGGGCCTACCTCATGACGACGGCCTGGCGTTACATGCTCGCCTCGGCGGCCATTCCGGCGACGCTGCTGGTGGTCGCGATGCTGTTCGTGCCGGAGACACCGCGCTTTCTGGTGCTGAAGGATCGCGACGCGGAGGCGCTGTCGCTCCTCAGGCGTCTGGTCGGCGCCGATGCCGCGCAAAGAACCCTCCAGGAGATCAAGGGCACGCTCCTCGAGCACACGCGGCCGTTGCTGAGCTTCGGCGCCCTGGTGCTGGTGGTGGGGATCCTGTTGTCGGTGTTCCAGCAGGTCGTTGGCATCAACGCCGTGCTCTACTATGCACCGCACATGTTCGAGAACATGGGCGCCTCGACCAACCAGGCGTTGTGGGAAACGGCGATTTTCGACGGGGTGGCGATGACCCTGTTCACCCTGGTGGCGACCTTCACGGTGGACAGGCTGGGCCGCCGGCCGCTGCTGATCAGCGGCGCGCTGGTCATGGCCGCGGCCATGATCCTGCTGGGGTTCCTTTTCGATTTGCACGTCGTCAGCGCGCCGGGGGGGCAATCCGGGGCGGCCTCGGGCGGACCCTCGTATCTCGCCCTTGGGGCGGTGGTTCTGTACATCATGGGGTTCTCCTTCTCCTGGGGACCGGTGGTGTGGGTCATGCTCGCGGAGATCTTCCCGAACGCGATCCGCGGCAAGGCCATGTCGATCGCGGTCGCGGCGCAGTGGATCATGAACTTCGTCGTCTCGCTTACCTTCCCGATGATGGACGGCAGCGCGTACCTGAATGCGCGCTTCAACCACGGCTTCGCCTACTGGATCTACGGCGCCTGCTCGGTCCTCGCCGCCGTGTTCGTGATGCGCTTCGTGCCCGAGACCAAGGGCCGCTCGCTCGAGTCCATCCAGGAGCTCTGGCACGCCCGGGGCAAGGACGGCGCCTTCGCCCGGGCGCAGGCGGCGGAGTAATCGCGCAGGCGGTGCGGCGGGCCCGTCCCGCACCCCTTTTGTGGGCCGCGCGCGGTACCTCTTTATGGGGGGAAGGGGGCGCGATCGACACCATGCCGGCTTGGCGAGGGGCTCGTCGGGGCTAAACTGTGCGCCTTCGGGCTGGACTGATCCGGGAGGCCGACCGATGCGCCGCAGAGAATTCCTGCACCAGTGCCTCACATCCGGCGGCGCGGCGATGAGCTGGATGCTGTTGCCGCCGATGAGCGCGCGGGCCGCCGACCGCGACATGGTCGATGTGACGCTGGAGGCGCGGCCGTACCGCTACCCCGCGGCAAGCGGCGCGCGATTCACGGGCCTCGCGTACAACGGCAGGGTGCCCGGTCCGCTGCTGCGCGTGCGGTACGGTCAGACCTTCCGCGCGCGGTATTTGAACCGCACGGGCGGACCGAGCACCATCCACTGGCACGGCATGATCCTGCCGAACGACATGGATGGCGTGCCGTATGTCACCCAGCCACCGGTGCCCGACGGCGGCGAGTTCATCTACACGTTCAAGCCCGATCCTCCCGGGTTTCGCTGGTATCACTCCCACGTGGGCGATCAGGCGGCGCTCGGCCTGTTCGGCGCGTTTCTGGTCGAGGACCCGCGCGGCCCGCGCGCCGATGTCGAGGTCGTTCTGGTCCTGCACGATGTGCCGGACATGCGCAGCTTCCGGGAGGCGATCGCCGGCCAGAGCAGGGCGAGGATGAATGTGCCGCCGGGCCTGAATTCCAACGGCATGCACGCCTTGCCGGTCGAGCGTGCGATAGGCGCCATGGGTGGCAAGAGTGACATGGGCCGCATGGGCCGCATGGGCCGCATGGGCGCCATGGCCCGGTCCATGAAGGCGATGCCCATGGGTGATGAGGTGTCTTACCTGTCTCATTGCGTGAGCGGCGCGGCCTATCCGCACACGCGCCCGGTCATCGTCAAGGTGGGACAGACCGTGAGGCTGCGGATTCTCAATGCGAGCCCCACTCTCACGCACTATGTGCGCCTGGCGGGGCACAGGCTGCGTGTCACGCACAGCGACGGCAATCCCATGCTGCGCGCCGTGACGGTCGATGCGCTGCGCATCGGGGTCGCGGAGCGGTACGACGCCTGGTTCGAGGTGACCCGGCCGGGTGCCTGGCTGCTCACGAGCCTGATGGGCGATACGCACGATCACCGCCAGTCGGTGCTGATCCGCACGGCCGATGCAGACCCTCTCGCCCCCGAGGTGCCGCCGCCCTCACTCGAGGGCGTGGAGCTGTTCACCTATCGGTTGGCGGGAGTCGGTACGCCGCTGCCGCCCGGCGCGCACCACCCGTTCGGTCCGGCGAACGTGCGCAAGACCCTGCTGCTCGGTGGCGGCGAGCCGGGCCACCGGCATTGGACGATCGACGGGAAGATCTGGCCGCACACGCCCAAAATCGACGTGCGTCGCGCGGATCGCGTGCTGATCCACTTCAAGAATCCGACCGACATGGATCATCCGATGCACCTGCACGGGCACGTGTTCGAGCTGGTGGAGCAATCCGGGCAGCGTCTGCAGTATCCCCTGCCGAAGGACACGACACTGGTGCCCGCCGGCGGCACGAGCACCTGGCGTTTCCTCGCCGACTCACCGCCCGGCCGTTGGATGTTGCACTGTCACAATATCATCCACCAGATGGAGGGGATGATGACCGAGGTCGACTACGTGCCGGTGTGAGGCTGCCGCGGGATGGGCGCCTGCGCCGCGATCGACCCGGCGCTCACGGTCGTCCGCCGACCTCGTCGATGTGCCGCAGCAGATCCGCGGGATCCTCGTAGACCCGTACCGCGCCGGAGCGCTCGAGCTCATCCTGGCCATATCCGCCGGAGAGCAGTCCCACTCCGAGTCCGTGGGCGCGCCGCGCCGCGAGAATGTCCCAGATGCTGTCACCGACGATGGCCGCCGAGTGGATGTCGACGCCGAGCCGCGCGGCCGCCGCCAGAAACAAGTCCGGGTCGGGCTTGGCATGGCGAACGTCATCGCGCGTAATCACGACCGCCTGCGCCGGATCGACCCCCAGGGCCTGCAGATTGTACTTCGCGGAGCCCATCCGGCCGCTGGTCGCAATCGCCCAGGGGATGCGCGCGTCGGTGAGATAGGCAAGCAACTCCTTCGCTCCGGGCAGCGGCCGCACCCATTGGACCAGGCCCGCGTACGCTTCGCCGTGGCGGCGCTGCAGCGTCTCGAGAAGATCGGGGGTGATCTCGGCCTTCACCTCCCGCAGCAGCATCTCCGTGAACAAGCCGCCGCTCATGCCGATGCGCCGGTGGATGCGCCACACCGAGAGCTCGATGCCGGCGGCGTGCAGCGCCTGTTGCCAGGCGAGCACATGCTGATACACGCTGTCGACCAGCGTGCCATCCAGATCGAACAGAAAACTGACATCGGCGTTGCGGCTCATGGCTCCTCTCGTTGCGCAGGTGGCGTGCCGATTCTCGTGCGCTGCGCCTGCGGCAGGCGGATGACATCGATGTCATGATATCGATGGTACTTCCCGGCCGCAAGGCCGGACGTGGCGACGGGTCCGCTTCCCGACGCCTGGCGCGGCGCCGCGCCGCAACGGGCTCGAACGGAGGGCGGGCGAGGTTGCAGTTCCCGTGACCCGGGCGGCGGAGCAGATGCGGGAGTGTTTGCCGGGTTGGAAGTCGTACTTGCGCCCGGCCCGGAGCCCTCAGGCGTTCAAAGACCCTGACTCATGGACTCATCACCGTCTTCGCGCGCTCCCGCTCAAGCGCCGGCGCAACACGCTCACGGGGCGATCGCCGGCGGCGACGCTCAGCGGGCGCGCGCCAGCTCTTTCTCGAGCTCGAGGACGTTAAGCGTCGTTTGGATGACCACGTCGGGATTCAAGCTGATCGAGTCGATGCCGAGCCGCACCAGCTCGGCGGCGATCTCGGGGTAGTCGGAGGGCGCCTGGCCGCAGATGCCGGAGTGGCGCCCGTTGCGCCGGCTGCCCTCGACGGCAAGCTGCAGCATGCGCCGCACGCCGGGGTCGCGCTCGTCGAACTCGAAGGCGACGAGCGCCGAGTCCCGATCGACCCCGAGGGTGAGCTGGGTGAGGTCGTTCGAGCCGATCGAGAACCCGTCGAAGATGCGGCTGAACTCGTCGATCAGCAGCACGTTGTTCGGAATCTCGCACATGACGTAGATCTCCAGGCCGTCCCGGCCGCGTACGAGACCCAACTCCGCCATGCGCTTGATGACCGCCTCGCCTTCCCCGAGGCGCCGGCAGAACGGGATCATCAGCTTCACGTTGGTGAGTCCCAGCACCTCCCGTGCCCGCTTCATCGCCGCGCATTCGAGCGCGAAGCCCTCGGCGTACGCCGGGTGCGTGTAGCGCGAGGCGCCACGGAAGCCGAGCATGGGGTTGTCTTCCTTCGGCTCGAACCAGCGCCCGCCGAGAAGCCCGGCGTACTCGTTGGTCTTGAAGTCCGACATGCGCACGATGACCGGTTTCGGATGGAACGCTGCGGCGATCGTGCCGATGCCCTCGGCGAGGCGCTCGATGAAGAAATCCTTTGGCTGCGCGTAGCCGCGGGTGAGCCCGGCGAGGCGCGCTCGCTCGGCCTCGTCGTCGACCCGCTCCGGATGCAGCAACGCCATGGGGTGGGCTTTGATGTACTCGGTGATGATGAACTCCATGCGCGCGAGTCCCACCCCCTCGTTCGGCAGGAAGCTCATCCGAAAGGCGAGCTCGGGGTTGGCGAGGATCAGCATGATCTTCGTCCGCGGCCGCTCGATCCCCGCCAGATCGGTGCGGCGCACCTCGAAAGGCACCTTGCCGGGATAGACCCTGCCCGTGTCCCCCTCGGCGCAGGAGACGGTCACCACCTCTCCCGTGGCCAGACGCTCGGTCGCGTTCTCCGTGCCGACGATCGCGGGGATGCCGAATTCGCGCGCGACGATCGCGGCATGACAGGTGCGCCCGCCCCGGTTGGTGACGATGGCCGCGGCCTCGCGCATGATCGGCTCCCAGTCGGGCGTGGTACTGTCGGTCACCAGCACCTCCCCGGGGCGGAACTGTCCGATCTGCGTGCTGTTGGCGATGAGGCGCACCGAGCCGGTGGCGATGTGGCTGCCCACGGCCCGGCCGCTCGCCAGAGGCTCCACCGTGGGGGTGATGAGGTATTCCTCGAGCACGGTGCCGCTCCTGCGCGAAGCGCTCGTCTCCGGGCGCGCCTGCACGACGTAGAGTCTGCCGTCCGTTCCGTCTTTCGCCCACTCAATGTCCATCGGCGTCGGCTGACGCGAGCGCTCGCTGTAGTGCCGCTCGATCTCGATCGCATAGCCGGCGAGCACCAGCACATCCTCGTCGGTGAGGCAGAAGCGCTCGCGCTCGGCCTGCGGAGTCGGCACGTTGCGGGTCGCCTCGCGCGTACCGCCTTGCGCGTAGACCATTTTCAGCTTCTTGCTGCCCATCGCGCGGCGCAGCACCGCGCGATGTCCCTGGGCGAACGTCGGCTTGAACACCATCCACTCGTCGGGCTCCACCGTGCCTTGCACGATGTTCTCGCCGAGCCCGGCGCTGCCTGTGATCAACACCACGTCGCGAAAGCCGCTCTCGGTGTCGATCGTGAACATGACGCCGCTCGAGGCGAGATCCGAGCGCACCATCTTCTGCACCGCGATCGACAGGGCGACCTTGAAGTGGTCGAACCCGTTGTCGCAGCGATAATGAATGGCCCGATCCGTGAACAGGCTGGCGAAGCAGCGCTTGCACGCATCGAGAAGCTTCTCCGCCCCGCGCACGTTGAGAAACGAGTCCTGTTGGCCGGCGAAGCTCGCCGTCGGCAGGTCCTCCGCGGTCGCGGAGCTGCGCACGGCCAGGCTCACGTCCGGTCCGTACTCTCGTTGCAGCTCGCCGTAGGCGCAGAGAATCTCCTGTTTCAGCGTCTGCGGCAGTCCCGCCCCGTAGACGATCTCCCGGGCCGCCTGGGCGCGCCGGGCGAGATCGTGCGCGTCATCGATGCGCACCCCCTCGAGCGCCTCGTGCAACGGTCGCCAGGCGTTCGCCGTCTCGAGCAGGTCCCGGTACGCCTCCGCGGTGATGGCGAACCCGTTGGGGATCAGAACGCCGCGAGGCCGCAGGGCGCCGTACATCTCCCCCAGGGAGGCGGTCTTCCCCCCGACGAGCGCCACGTCGGCGGCGGTGATCTCCTCGAAGAGGCGGATGTAGCGTCTCTCGGTCGGCATCGCGGCTCCTCCTGCGGCCCCCGCGGCGGATCGGCGGTGCTCAGGCCCGCCGCGCCGCGCGGGCGTGCGTCACTTCGATCTGCATCGTGCGCGTACCGCGCAGCGAGTTGGTCACGAGACAGTCGCGCTCGGATTTCTCGAGCAGCCTCCGTGCCTTCTCCTCGCTCGCCTCGGCGGGGACGGTCAGGCGCGCGACCGTGGCGAAGTGCGCGAACTGTGCGACGCCTTCGATGCGATCGAGCACGCCTTCGGTGCAGCACTCGAGCGTGAGCCACTCGAAGTGCGAAGCTCTCGCCAGCGCGCGAAACGTGAGAATGATGCAGTTGGCGACCGCGGCGGTGAGCAGCGTCTCCGGGCTCCAGAGGCCGGCCGGACCGTCGAACTCGGGCGGCGCCGCCGAGGCGATGGGCGGCAGGGACGGGCAGGTGAGTGTGACCTCGCCCTCTGCCCGGCCCGCGGCGGAGACGGTGTAGCGATGGGGATAGGGTTTCATGACACGAAGCTACTGTGGTGGCGGCTCTGCGGAAATCAGGACTACTGCCTAGCGCGGATAGGTACATCTGCGGACGACGGTGCCGGCCGCGGAGTTCTAGTTTTCCGGCGATGAGCACCCTGCACCCCGATCTCACACCCGACGTCGATCTTCTCGCCGAGCCGGGCGCCGGGCCGGTGCGCTCGCGCCGGCCCGTGTACCGGGATTTTCTGCCGCCCTGCAACCAGGCATGCCCGGCCGGGGAGCGCGTCCAGGCGTGGTTGGCGATGGCGGCCGAGGGCCACCGGCGCGAGGCGTGGGAACTCCTGGTGCAGGACAATCCCCTGCCCGCCGTGCACGGACGGGTGTGCTATCACCCCTGCGAGCCGGCCTGCAATCGCGCCGAGCTCGAGAGCGCGGTGTCGATCCACGCGGTGGAGCGCTCTCTCGGCGATCAGGCGGTTGAAGAGCGTTGGCCGTTGCCCTGTGGCGCCGCGCCGTGCGGCCGCCGTGTGCTCATCGTAGGGGCGGGACCGGCCGGTCTCAGCGCCGGCTATCACCTGGCGCGGCTCGGGCATACGGTCGAGATCCACGATGCCGAGTCCCGGGCCGGAGGCATGATGCGCTTCGGGATACCCGCCTATCGGCTGCCGCGGCAGGTGCTCGAGCAGGAGGTGGGCCGCCTGGCGGCATTCGGTCTGAGGCTGGTGCTCGGCCGGCGCATCACGGATCTGCTCGAGGCGAGGGCGGCCGGCCGCTTCGAGGCCGTCTTCCTCGCCATCGGGGCGCATGTCTCGCAACACATCGCCATTCCCGCGCGTGATGCCACCCATCTGGTGGATGCGCTCTCGCTTCTGAAGGACGTGAGCGCCGGAGAGCGGCCTCGGCTCGGACGGCGGGTCGTGGTCTACGGCGGCGGCAACACTGCGCTCGATGCCGCGCGGACGCTGAAGCGCCTGGGGGCGACCGATCCGCTCATCCTCTATCGGCGCGACCGTGCGCACATGCCCGCCCACGCGTTCGAGACCCGGGAAGCCGAGGAGGAGGGCGTGCGCTTCAAATGGCTCTCCAGCATCCGGGAAGTCTCGGACGATGGGCTCACTGTCGAGCAGATGACGCTCGATGGCGAAGGACGTCCTCAGCCGACCGGGCGCCTCGAGCACATCGAGGCCGATGCGGTGGTGCTCGCGGTCGGACAACAGAGCGAGAGCGCCTTCCTCGCATCGGTCCCGGGCATCGAAATCACCGCCGGCGGTACGGTGAAGGTGGGGGCCGACCTGATGACCGGGTCCCCCGGCATCTTCGCCGGCGGGGATCTGGTGTCCGGGGAGCGGACCGTGACCGCGGCGGTCGGCTACGGCAAACGCGCCGCCCGCCATATCGATGCCTGGTTGCGTGGGATGACGTACGCCGCGCCACCTGAACCGCCGCGCGTGTCTGTCTCCATGCTGCATCTGCCTCTGTTCAGCGATGCGTTGCGCTCCGTGCAGCCGAAGCTTCCAGGCGATACGCGTACCGGGGACTTCTCGGAAGTGCTCTCGGGATTGAGCCCGCCGCAGGCCGTGCGCGAGGCAAAGCGCTGCCTGTCCTGCGGCAACTGCTACGAATGCGATATCTGTCAGGCGGCCTGCCCGGAGCGGGCGATCGCCAAGCTCGGGCCCGGGCGCGGGTACGGGGTCGATTACGAGCGCTGCACCGGATGCGCGGTGTGCTTCGAGAGCTGCCCCTGCCATGCCATCGAGTTGATCGATGAGCCCCGATGAGGAGCCGATAACCGATGTCATGGACGGCAACACGGCCGTAGCGCACGTGGCGTACCGGGTGAACGACGGCTGCGCAATCTACCCCATCACGCCCGCCTCGCCGATGGCCGAGCTCGCCGACGAATGGGCGGCGGGCGGCCTGACCAACCTTTTCGGCCGGGTGCCTTTCGTCGCGGAGCTGCAGAGCGAGGCCGGTGCGGCCGGCGCCGTGCACGGCGCCCTGCAATCGGGCGCGCTCACGACGACGTTCACCGCATCGCAGGGGCTGCTGTTGATGCTGCCGAACATGTACAAGATCGCCGGCGAGCTCACCTCCACCGTGTTTCACGTCGCGGCGCGGGCCGTGGCGACTCAGGCGCTCTCGATCTTCGGCGATCACTCCGACGTGATGGCCGCTCGTGCCACGGGATTTGCGCTGCTCTCGTCCGCATCGGTGCAGGAGGCCCATGACGCGGCGCTCATCGCGCAGGCCGCGACGCTCGCCTCGCGCATCCCCTTCCTGCATTTCTTCGACGGCTTCCGGACCTCGCACCAGATCGACAAGATCCGCGTGCTCTCGCAGCGGCAGCTGCGCGCCATGATCGATCCGCAGCTCGTGCGCGCGCATCGCTCCCGCGGACTCTCGCCGGAGCATCCGGTCCTGCGCGGCACCTCGCACGATCCGGACACGTTTTTCCAGGCGCGCGAGGCGGTCAATCCCTACTACGCCCGGACACCACAGGCTGTGGAGGAGATCCTGGCGCGCTTTGCCGCGCTCACCGGCCGACGCTATCGACTGTTCGAATTCGATGGGGCGCAGGATGCAGAGCGGGTCATCGTCATCATGGGCTCGGGCGCGGAGACGGTCCGCGCGGTCGCGCAGAGGCTGCGGTCGCAGGGAGAGAAGGTCGGGGTCCTGCAGGTGCGCCTCTACCGGCCATTCTCGGCCCGGCACTTCCTGAGCGCGCTGCCGGTCTGCTGCCGCGCGGTCGCGGTGCTCGAGCGCACGAAGGAGCCGGGTGCCAGCGGCGAGCCGTTGTATCTCGATGTGCTCGCGACGCTCGCCGAGGCGCTCGCGCGCGGTGAGCGCTCGAGCCTCCCGCGGGTGGTCGGCGGGCGCTACGGGCTCGGCTCGAAGAACTTCAGCCCCGCCCAGGCACTGGCCGTTTTCCACGAGCTGAAGAAGGCCGATCCCCGGCACGGCTTTACCGTCGGCATCGAGGACGACGTGTGCCACACGAGTCTCGAGGTGGATCGTGCGTTCACGCTCGAGCCCGAAGGCACGGTGCGGGCGCTGTTCTTCGGCCTTGGGTCGGATGGCACGGTCGGCGCGAACAAGAACAGCGCGAAGATCATCGCCCGGGATGCGGGACGGTTTGCGCAGGCCTACTTCGTCTACGACTCGCACAAAGCCGGCGCTCGGACCGTCTCGCACCTGCGCTTCGGCCCGCGCCCGATCCACGCTCCCTACCTCATCGAGTCGGCGAGCTTCATCGCCTGCCACAATCCGGTGTTTCTCGAGCGCATCGATGTGCTGCGGGAAGCGGCCGAGGGCGCCACCTTCCTGCTCAACACCCCGCACGGGCCGGGGGAAGTCTGGAGCCATCTGCCACGGCGGCTGCAGCAGCGGATCATCGAGAGGCACCTGCATCTGTACGTGATCGACGCCTCGAGGGTGGCCCGCGAGGCCGGCCTCGGCGCGCACGTCAACACCGTGCTGCAGGCCTGCTTCTTTGCGATCTCCGGCGTCCTGGCGCGCGAGGAGGCGATCGGCCGCATCAAGCAGGCCATCGAGCACAGCTACCGGGGGCAGGGGCAGGAGGTCGTGCGGGGCAACTTCGTGGCGGTCGATCGCACGCTTGCGGAGCTGTTCGAAGTGCCGATCCCGGCGGCGGCGGCGGGCCCGGCCGAGGTTGCGCCGCTCGTGCCGGCCGATGCGCCGCGGTTCGTCCGCGAGGTCACCGCCGAGCTGATGGCGGGGCGGGGCGATGAGCTCAAGGTGAGCCAGCTCCCGGCGGATGGGACGTATCCAACCGGCACGGCGGTGTTCGAGAAGCGCAATGTCTCCGACATCGTCGCGGCGTGGATTCCCGAGCGCTGCGTGCAGTGCGGCGAATGCGGCTTCGTGTGCCCGCACAGCGCGATCCGGGCGAAGTATTTCGAGGAGGCCAGGCTGGCGGCGGCGCCCGCGGGCTTCCGCTCCGTGACCGTCAACGTGCGCGGCTTCCCGAGCGTACGCTTCGCATTGCAGTTCTATCCGGAGGACTGCACGGGCTGCGGGCTGTGCATCGAGGCCTGTCCGGCCGGCGCCGATGCCGGGGCGTCCTCCGACGATGCCATGGCAGATGAGGCAGCGAAGGCGATCCGGCTGACGGCCAAGGCGCCGCTGCTTGCGGCCGAGCGTGACCACATCGCCTTCTTCGAGTCCCTCGCCGTGAATGAGCGTTCGCGGGTCGATTTCGCGAACGTGCGCGGGGTGCAGTTTCTGCAAGCCCTGTTCGAGTTCTCCGGCGCCTGCGCCGGGTGTGGCGAGACGCCGTATCTGAAGCTGCTCTCGCAGCTCTTCGGCGACCGGGCGCAGATTGCCAACGCCACAGGCTGCTCCTCGATCTACGGAGGTAACCTGCCGGCCACGCCCTGGACGAAGGGTCCCGACGGCCGCGGCCCGGCCTGGGCGAACTCGCTGTTCGAGGACAACGCCGAGTTCGGACTCGGCTTCCGGCTCGCGGCCGACCAGCAGCTCGAGCAGGCGAGCGCGCTGCTGCGCGAGCTCGCCCCGGTGCTCGGGGAGCCCCTCGTGCGCTCGATTCTCGAGGCGCCGCAGATGCGCGAGTCGCAGCTGCGCGCGCAGCGAGAGCGGGTGCGGGCCCTGAAGGGCGCTCTCGAGCGGCTTCAGGAGGAGCGCGCGCGCGAGCTGCTCTCGCTCGCCGATCAGTTCGTCCGGCGCAGCATCTGGATCGTCGGCGGCGACGGCTGGGCGTATGACATCGGCTCGGCCGGGCTCGACCACGTGCTCGCGAGCGGCCGTGACCTCAACATTCTGGTGCTCGACACCGAGGTCTATTCCAATACCGGGGGACAGGCCTCGAAGGCTACGCCGCTCGGCGCCGTGGCCCGCTTCGCCGCGGCGGGCAAACGCACCGCGCGGCGCGACTTGGCGCTGCAGGCGATCGCCTACGGCAACGTCTACGTCGCCCAGGTCGCCATGGGCGCCAACCCCCAGCAGACCCTCCTGGCCTTCCGGGAGGCGGAAGCCTACCCCGGCACCTCGCTCATCCTCGCCTACTGCCACTGCATCGCCCACGGATTCGATCTGCGCTTCGGGCTGCGCCAGCAGCGCCTGGCGGTCGCAAGCGGCTATTGGCCGCTGTTTCGCTTCAATCCCGCGATGCGCACCGTGGGCGAGCGGCCCTTCCGGCTCGATTCGAGGCGGCCGGCGATTCCGTTCAAGGACTACGCCTACCGGGAGCTGCGCTACCGCAAGCTCGCCGGGACCGATCCACGGGCGGCCGCCGAGCTGCTCGCGCAGGCGCAGCAGGTGGTGCTGGAGAAGTATCGGGGGTACGAGGAGCTGGCGACCCGCGCAGGGGAGAGCTTTCATCCCGCGCAGGCCGCCTCCGCCCGGGCTGGACGCATGATTTGACGGTCAGGCATCGAGCGGGCTCGTCCCGCGCTGGGGCATCGACCCATGGGCATTCATAACGCGGACGTTGCCGACGCCTTCGATGAGATCGGCGATCTGCTCGCCATCGAGGGCGAGAACCCTTTTCGCATTCGCGCGTACCGGCGGGCCGCGCGCATCGTGAGGAGCCTGCCGAGGGAGCTTGCCGAGATGCGCGGGCCCGAAGAGTACGACGCGATACCCGGCATCGGAGAGGACCTCGCCCGCAAGATCCTCGAGCTGATCCGCACCGGACACCTCCAGGCGCTCGAGAGGTTGCGCCGCGAGGTACCGCCGCAGACGCGGGAGCTGCTCGCTCTGCCCGGTCTCGGTCCGGTGCGGGTGCGGGCACTGATGAGGCAGCTTTCGGTCAGGAGCCGCTCGGATCTCGAGCGCGCGCTTGCCGCCGGCCGGGTCGCCACGCTCCCGAGGTTCGGGGCCGGGCTCGAGTCGCGGCTCAAGGAGGCGATCGCGAAGCGCGAGCCCGGCGCGGCACGGCGCCTGCCGCTGTCGGTGGCGGCGCAGTACGCCGGGCCTCTGCGAGAGTACCTCGCATCTGTCCCCGGTGTCTCGCGGGTCGAGGTCGCGGGGAGCTTCCGCCGCGGCCGCGACACCGTCGGCGATCTGGATCTGCTCGTGAGCGCGAGCTCGGGCACGAAGCTCTTCGCGGCACTCAAGCGCTACCCCGACCTGCGCGAGCTCTCGGCCTCCGGCACGACCAAGGCGTCCGGCGTCCTTCGCAACGGGCTGCAGGTCGATGTGCGGGTGGTCGCGCCACAGAGCTTCGGGGCGGCACTGCATTACTTCACCGGCAGCAAGGATCACAACATCCGCACGCGGCGCCTGGCGCAGGAGCGCGGCTTGAAGTTGAGCGAGTACGGCCTGTTCCGCGGCTCGCGGCGCCTGGCGGGGCAGACCGAAGAGGGCCTGTATCGCGCGCTCGGCCTGAGCTACATCCCGCCGGAGCTGCGCGAGGATCGCGGCGAGATCGAAGCGGCAGGCCGGGGTGCGTTGCCGGCGCTCATCGAGCGCTCGGATCTGAAGGGCGACCTGCATGTGCACACGAATGCTTCCGACGGTGTGGACACGCTCGAGCGGATGGTTGCGGCGGCTCAGGCGCAGAATCTCTCCTACCTCGCCATCACCGACCACGCCAAGCACCTCGGCATCGTCCACGGACTCGACTCGGAGCGGCTCGCGCGCCAGGGACAGGCGATCGATGCTCTCAACGAGAAACTGCGCGGCTTCACGATCCTCAAGGGTGCGGAGGTGGACATCCTCGAGGACGGCCGGCTCGCGCTGCCCGAGGCCGCGCTCGAGCGGCTCGATGTGGTCGTGGCGGCCGTCCACGATCATTTCGGGCTCTCCGAGGCGAGGCAGACGACGCGCATACTGCGTGCGCTCGAGCGGCCCTGTGTCTCGATCCTCGCCCATCCGAGCGGCCGGCTGATCGGAGAGCGCGAGCCGTACGCATTCGACTTCGAGAAGGTGCTGGAGGCGATGAGCGGACGGGGCGGGTGCCTCGAGGTGAACGGCCAGCCCTCACGGCTCGATCTGGATGACGGTCACATCCAGGCGGCGATCGAGCGGGGAGTGCCGCTGTCGATCGCGAGCGACGCGCACTCGGCCGACCAGCTCGCCAATCTGGACGGCGCAGTGCGCCAGGCTCGCCGCGGATGGGCTCGCAGTCAGGATGTGCTCAACACGCGCACCGTGTCGGGGGTGCGCGCGCTGCTGCGCAGGCGATGAGCCCGCTGCGCCCCGATGACCGCAGCGATGCCCTTGACTCCCAAGACCGATGTGAAAGTCCGCCGCGGCCGAGGCGGCGCGGCGACGGCCACGGTGAGCATCCGTGTGCATGACCTGACGCAGATGTTCAACTCCCTCGACCCCTCCCCCTTCTGGGACCGCGACCTCGATCGGCACGCGGCCGAGTTCATCGAAGAGGAGTTCAGCGACAAGCGCGCCGCCCGGCGGTGGCATCTGCGGGTGCACGCGAGCGAGGGCGAGGCCCTGGCGGCGGACTTGCGCAGCGCGGTCGCGCGCTACTATCAGCGCCTCGCGAGCTCCGCCCGCCACCGCCAGCGTGAGCAGATGCGCCTCGGACGGCTCTCGCTGCTCGGCGGCGGGCTCATCTTTCTGCTGAGCATGAGCGTGCGCGAGCTTCTCGCGAAGCTGCTTCCCCATGGCACCTCGTGGCTGATCGACGAAGGGCTGATCATCCTCGCGTGGCTCGCGCTGTGGCGCCCGACCGAGTCGCTGGTGTATGGCTGGGTGCCGTTGTTCCGGCAGCGGCGGCTCTATGAGCGGCTGGCGGCCATGCGCGTGAGTGTGCGCGTCGATGTCGGCGCTCCCGGGACGCAACGCGTGTTGCCCTCGGGCGACATCCCTCCCGCGGGCCGCGATGGGCGGCCGGGGACTCACTTGGTGTAGTTTTCGTCCACGCTGGCGATGGGCGCGCGATCGCTGTAGGGTATCGGGGTGCCGGACTGCCCCGGAAGTTGGATTTCCACGCAAGTCTGTATTTCCCCCTACGGCAGCACTCGCCGTCGGGGTATTATGCTTGCCGTTGTCCCGTAGAGTTGAATTGCACGCGGTTGCGGCGGCCGGGACGCCGTCGCTGCGACGATGGAGGAAACTGCATGAGCGACTCAAAGAGCAACATCTGGGCCCTCGTGCTCGCGGCCGGTGAAGGCAGACGGTTGCAACGCCTCACCACCACCCGCAGCGGTCTTGCCATACCCAAGCAGTTCTGCTCGCTCGATCGGGGGCCGTCGCTGATGCAGGAGGCGCTCGAGCGGGCCGCGGGCATCACGGAACGGCAGCGCATCTGCACCATCGTCGCCGCTCAGCACCGGCAGTGGTGGAGCGGCCAGCTGCAGGCCGTTGCGCCGGACAACGTCATCGTTCAGCCGCGCAACCGCGGCACCGCCAACGGTGTTCTGCTGCCGTTGCTCATCATCCTGGAGCGCGACCCGCGGGCCCGCGTGATCCTGCTGCCTTCGGACCACCACGTGCGCGACGAGCGCCAGCTCGCGCGTGCGTTACGCTGCGCCGCGGCGCCGCCCGAGGCGGATCCGGCTGATATCGTCCTGCTCGGGCTCGAGCCGCGCACCGCCGATGCGCAGCTGGGATACATCGTCCCGCGACGCGAGGAGGGGCGCGTGGTTTATCGCGTCGAGCGCTTCGTGGAGAAGCCGGACGCGGCGCACGCGGCGGCTCTCGTCTACGAGGGGGCGCTCTGGAACACCTTCATCATCGCCGCGGACGCCTCGGCGCTGCTCGAGTTGTATGAGCGGCGCTGCCCGGACATCGTCGCGGCCATGCGCGGGGTCATCCGCGGCGCGCGCTGCGGTCCGGCGCTCGAGGAGGGACTCGCGGATCTCTACCAGCCCCTGCCGGAGCTCGACTTCTCGCGCGCGATCCTCGAGCGCCAGGAGCAGCGCCTGCGCGTGCTGCCCGTGCCGGAGTGCGGCTGGAGCGATCTTGGGACCCCGGCCCGGGTCGCCGAGGCGTTGGATGCGCTGCAAAGGCGGGAGCGGACGGAGAGTCGGCAAGCCCGCCGGGCGCCGTTCGGACAGGCCTTGCTGAGTCTCGCGGCGCAGCACCGCCAGCTGCACGGAGCGGTGTCCGCCCCGCAATAGCAGTGTCTGCGCCCCCGCCGGGCGCTCGCTCAGCCGGCCTCGGCGCGCACCTGCCGGGAGACAATGCCGGCGAGAGCGGCGATCTCGCCGGCGAGGTGCGCCAGCAGATCATCGGCGGAGATGACCCCGAGGAGGGTCCCGTCCTCGCCCACCACGGGCGCCCGCCGCACGCCTCGCGCGCGCAGGTGCGCCACGGCGGCACCGACCGAATCCTGTGCGGAGATCAGGAGCGGATGCGCCGTCATGGTCTCGGCGGCGCTGATGCTCGAGAGATCCGCGGCCCGGGTGATGCGCGCACAGACGATGTCCCGGTCCGTGATGATGCCCACCACCTGCGGGCGTGCCGGATCGCCCTCGATGACCACGACCGCGCCGACGTGCCGCTCGCGCATCAGCTGGGCGACATCCGCAAGCGGCGTGCCGGCTGCCACGGCGACCGGCGGGCGGCTGCAGAAGCTTCCGACGTTCATGTGCGTCTCCCAACAGCGGTTGTTGCCCTGCAAGTTCGACACAACCCGCCGCATGCGCCAATGCGTATCAATGCGGATGGCGCACCGGGATCCGCTGCGGTTACCTTCCTCACCGTGAAGATACGGGATCTCTACACGCCTCAGCCGCAGACCGTCTACCGGGACGAGCCGCTCGCCGATGCGGCCCGAACCCTGTGCCACCGCCACGTCGGTGCGCTGGTCGTTCTCAGGCGCGGCGATCCGCTGCGCCAGCCGGTCGGCATCCTCACCGACCGGGACATCGTGCGCGGGGAGTTCCGGCGGGGAACGGACCTGTACCTGCTGACGGTGGGGGATGTCATGACGACGGACCCGCTGGTGCTGCGCACCGATCTTGGCCTGGCCGAAGCGATCGAGGCCCTCCATGCGCGCTCGGTCCGGCGCGCTCCGGTCGTCGATGCCTCCGGCGCGCTGCTCGGCATCATCACGCTCGATGACTTGTTGCCCGCGCTCGCGGGCGAGCTGATGACGCTTGCGAGCCTCATGGGCACCCAGGCGAGTCGCGAAGGGCACCACTGAGGCCGCTTCGGGCGGCGGCCGCCATTGAAGAGCGTAAAGGCAGGCGCTGCGGCCAAGAGCCCGGCGAGCTCAACGGAGGCAGCCAGGGCGAGCCACGACGCCGGGCGTGAGGCCGGACGGGCGGCCGATCGGGCCGCAAGCGCCTCTCGGCCTCGATCCGTGAACGCCTTCTTTTCAGGGCTCCTTCGACCTTGAAACACCCGTCTGCGCCGCCTGCAGTGTGGAGCGGGCAAGAGTGAGCGGACTTTGCACGGCGTTCTCCAAAGTGCCGAGTGCCTGCTGAGCCTCGATGTGCGCCGCGAGCAGGTGTTGGGCGCCCTTGTCGAAGGTTATTTCGGCCTCGGCGAGATCAAGCGGCTGAAGCTCTCCGGCGCGCACCCGGGCACGCACCGAGTCGATCTGTTGGCGCAGCTGCGCCAGCAACGACGTCGCGGTTCTCATCCGGGCGAGCGCCGAGCGGTACCCGGCGAGAGCGCTATCGATCTGATCGAGGGCGCCGGCCTGAACGGCGAGGAACTGTGCGCCAGCCAGCCTGCGCTCGGCTCGCGCCTCGGCGATCGGGCCCCGGTTATGATTCATGATGGGCAGCGGCAGGCTCAATCTGAGCTGCCACTCGCTGTCCTCTCTCAGCTGCGAGTTCCAGGCGAAGCCCGGGCCGAGTTGCAGGTCCGGCCACTGGCGGTCGATCTCGAGCTGCAGCGCCGACTGGCTGGCCGCGTACCGCTCGAGCGCGGCGCGCACGTCGGCGCGGTTGAGCAACGCCCGGCGTCTCACCTGCGGCCGGATGAGATCGCGCGGAAACTTCCGCAATGGCGCGTACGAGAGCCGCACCGCGCTGAGCGCGTGCGGTGCGACGCCGAGCGCTGCCGCCAGGCGGATTTGCGCCTGCCGAATCGTGCCGGCCGCAGCCTCGCGTGCCAGGGTGATATCGTCGAGTGCAGCGCGAGCCCGGGCGAGCAGATCGCTCGAGACCGCGCCGGCTTCGAACTGGCCTTGGAGCAGCCTCACGACGTTGGCCTCTGCCGCCTGCTCGCGGGCGAGAAGAAGCTCCATGCGGTGTGCCGCATAGAGATCGAGCAGCGCGCGGCGCACCCGGTTGCGCACCTGCCAGACCGTCCCGATGAGCTCCCAGCGTGTCGCGGCGGCGAGGTGACGTGCCTGCGCGAGCCGGGCGGCGCGCTTCCCGGCCGTTTCAATCGGCCAGTCCACATTGAGCGGCACGATCCAGGGACTGGGTGCGCCCGGAATGCGGGTATCGTACCCGAGCGCCATTCCCAGCGACGGATTTGGGCGCTCGCCCGCCGTCACGCGTGCAGCCTCGGCCTCGAGCAACCGCGCGCGCGCCTCGGCAAGCGAGGGCTGATAGTACAGGGCCGCGAGGGTGAGAGCCTTCAGACCCCAGCCCGCGACAGGCGCGCGCACCCGATTGTCTGTGAAAAAGGCCCGCAGGCCCGGATTGGTGAGGGAGCGCGCTTTGAAGTCCGCGAGCTCGTTCGCGGGCGAGAGGGGCCGCGGCACAAAGTGCGCGCAGCCCGATACGAGCGCGAGACCGAGCATCGATAGCCGGCGCAGCGTTCGCCTCTTCGGTGTCATACACCGCCTTCATTCCCGGGCGTTGAAGCTGCGCCAAGATAGCGCCGGTGCGCGCGGATCAGCAAGGAGTAAATCACGGGTGTTGCAATGAGCGACAGCGGCACGGAAAAGATCAGCGCGCCGATGACCGCGACGCCGAGCGGTTGCAGCATCTGTGCTCCGGCGCCTGCGCCGTAGGCAAGCGGCAGCATGCCGAGCGCGGCGGCCAGCGAGGTCATGAGCACCGGCCGGAGCCTGCGATGACCGGCCTGGACCAGCGCCTCGGTGAGGGGCACACCCTGGGCGCGCTGCTGCCGGTGGTGATCGAGCACGAGGATGCCGTTCTTGGCGACGATGCCGACCCCGATGATCGCGCCGAGATAGGACACGATGTTCAAGGTGATCCCGCCGACCGACAGCCCGATCATGGCGCCGAACAGGGCGAGCACGGCGCCGAACACGATGGCGATGGGCTCGTAGAACGAGCGGAATTCAACCACGAGCACCGTGAACACGAGCAGGATGGCGATGATCAGCACCGCCAGCAGATTGCGGAAGGACTGCTGCTGGAGCCGGTAGAGACCGCCGTAGCGCACGCTGCCCGCAGGCAGCCACTTGTCCCGGCTCAATCTCGCCCGCACCTCGCGCATCGCGGTCCCGAGATCCACGCCTTGCAGCCGCGCCGAGACGATATCGTCCTGGCGCAGGTTGTCGCGGTTCAATTCCACCTCATCGGGCAGCATCTCGACGGTGGCGACCTGGCCGAGTCGCACGATTGCCCCTGCGGGGGTCCGCAGCGGCAGATTGCGCAGCGCCGAGAGCCGATCGACGCTCCTGCGAGCATCCAGGACCCGAATGCCGACCCGCCGGTCGCCTTCGAGCAGGTCGGAAGACACCTCGCCCAGCATGGCGTTCTTCACTGAGGCGGCGATGGCTCGGGTGGTGAGGCCAAAGCGCGCCGCTTCGGCGCGCCGCACCCGCAGGCCGATTGCCGGTCCGCTCACCGTCAGACCGTCGAACGTGTCCACGAGCCCCGGAATTCTCGCGATCTGCGCCTGAACGCGCGGCGCGACCCTCTCGAGCCAGCTGAGGTGCGGTGAAAAGAGCTTGATCTCGATCGGATAGGGCGCGAGCTGCAGGTCCCCGACCAGGTCGGTGAGGAGCCCCTTGATGTCCCAGCGGACCATCGGGAAGCGCAGATCGAACTCGTGACGGATGTGGTCCATGACCTCATTCGTCGAATGCTTTCGATTGCGTTTCAGCATGACCAGATAGCTGCCGAAATTCGGTTCGTTGAGCTTCGGCCCGAGCTGCACGCCGAGCTCGCGCGAATAGCCTTGAACGTCAGGGTCGGAACGGATGATCTGCTCCGCCTCATCGAGCACCCGCGAGGTCTCCGCGAGGCTCGCGCCCGGCAGCGCCGCATAATCGATATTGAATCCGCCCTCGTCGAAATTCGGCAAGAAATCGGTCTTCAGGTGTCGATACAGGAAGACGGCGCCGAACAGGATCAGTCCGCACGCCAGGAGAGTGGTCAGGGCGTTTCGCAGCGCCCACCGCGCGCAGCCATCATAGACTCGCAGCACGCGCTTGAAGATGAATCCGCCCTCCGCGCTGGTGCGGGCGCGACCGCGGATGAGCCAGGCGGCGAGCGAAGGGGTCAGGGTGAGGGCGAGCAGCAGGGACACGAGGAGTGCCACGACCATGGCGAGAGCGAGCGCGCGGAAGAACACGCCCGCGAGGCCCGTCAGGTACGCCAGCGGGAGGAACACGACCACCGGCGTCAGGGTCGACCCGATCAGCGCCGTCAGGATCTCGCCCATGGCATCATGGATGGCTGCCAGTCGCGGACCTCCCGAGGAGATGCGGTGGCACATCGCTTCCACCACCACGATGGCATCATCGATGATGAGTCCGATGGAGGCCGCGATGCCTCCGAGCGTCAACATGTTGAAGCTCATTCCCGCGAGCTTCATCGCCACGAACGTGACCAGCACGCAAATCGGAATCGTGACGACCGCCGTCCAGACGCTGCCCCAATTCTTCAGGAACGCGTACAGAATGAAGACCGACAGAGCGAGCCCGAAAATCACCGCCACCCACACGTTGTCGATGGACTCGCGCACGAACGAGGACTGGTTGTAAAAGAAAGCGAGATGCATGTCCGGCGGCAGCTGTCGATGCAGCTGGCGCAAGGCGGCCTTCAGGCCCTCGGCGATCGACAGGATGCTTGCATGCGAGTGACTCTCGATCTGCAGCAGCACCGCGGGGCGGCCTTGGGCCGTGACGCTGGTATAGGCCGGCGCCGCCCCGTGAACGACATCGGCCACGTCCCTGACGCGAATCGGGTGGCCGTTGCGGACCGCGATGACGATATCGCCGATGTCGCGTGCCGAATGGACGCGACCGTCGACGAGGGTCAGGTACAGACGGTAGTTGCGCACGAGAAGGCCGGCCGGAGCGACCAGGTTGTTCCGCTCGAGCGCGGCGGTCACGTCCCGAAGGGCCAGGTGTGCGGACTGCAGCTCGAGCGGATCGACGACCACGTGGTATTCCGGAACCCGCCCCCCGACGACCTGCACGCGCGAGATGCCCGGGATCCGCAGAAACAGCGGCTTGATGATGTAGGTGGCGGTGTTCCAGAGAGCGGTCTGGCTGTGACGGGTCGCCGTCAGGCTGATGCCGATGACAGGATCGCTCATCGAGAATCCGACGCGCGTGACATCAGTGACGACTGTGGGAGGCAATTCGCTGCGAATCTGCGAGAGCCGGCCCATGACGTAGAGCTCGGCGTGCTGCATGTCCGTGCCCCACGGGAATTCCACGTTGATGATGGCCGAGCCACGGGTCGTCGTCGACAGCACCGACCCGACGCCTGGAATCCTCTTGAGGGACTCCTCGATGGGGCGCGTCACCGTAGCCATCATCTCGTTGGCGGGCAGGATGCCGTTGCCGACCTGCACGACGATGCGCGGGAAGAAGGTGACGGGAAATACGGACGAAGGCAGGGTCAGCGCCGAGAAGACCCCCGCGAGACAGAGCAGTCCGGCGATGAAGGTGATCGCGAGCGCGTGCCGCGTCGTGAACTGGCCCAGGCGGGCAGGGCGGTGGCTCATGGTGCCTGGGGCGACTTGGACGCCGCGGTTGCCGATGGGCCTGCGGCGGCGCCGATGATCCGGATCCGGGTCCGCCGCGGCAGCCCGAATGCGCCCACGGTGACGACCGGCGTGCCGGACTTGAGACCGGGCCGGGACACTTCGATCCAGCCGCCTTCGCGCAGGCCGGTTTTGACGGCCATCCGGATCGCTTCCTCGCCCCGAACGATCCAGAGATGGCCCTGACCGCCGATACCGCGCACCACGCTTGCGGTCGGTGCGACCAGGCTGTGCGGGTGAGTCGCTGTGACAACGCGGATCCGCACATATTGGCCGGGCCGAAGGCCGCTGCCCGATGGCAGCGGCGCCCAGGCGGTCACGGCCCCGTCGCTTTTGTGCACCGTCGAGCCGATATAGCCGAGCCGCGTGACGATCGGGGGGGCGGCGAGGACCGTCAGGGGCTGGCCGAGCGCGAGCTCGCCAGCCTCGGCCTGCGGAATGTCCGTCTGCACCACCAGCCGTTGCAGATCCATGACCTCGGCAAGCACCGTGCTCGCGCTCACCGCGGTGCCCGGCTCCACGTTGAGGCGGACGACAGTGCCGGAGAGCGGTGCCGTCACGCGCAGCAGGTCAAGTTGGGCTTCGGCTTGCTGCAAGGCTCTGAGCGAGGTGTTGTGTGCCGCATAGAGCTTCCGCTGTCGGGCCGCTTCCTGCGCTGCAAAAGCCTCGGTCATCGCGCCGGAATTCAGGTCCATCAGCAACTGGCCGCGCCGCACCTTCTCGCCGGCCGCGACTTCGATGTCCGTGACGACGCCGGTCACGGGCGCCGCAACGGCGGCCACTGCCGCCGGGCGCCGCGATGTGGCGGGCGCCGCCGCGACCAGTCCATATCCGGTCACGAATCGATGCACCGTCATGCGCTCGAGCTGGCCAACCTCGACGCCGATGAGGCTCGAGGGCGCGCGGGCTCCGTCAGACGTGGAACCGGCCCCTCGCCACATGAGGAGCGCATAAGCGCCGAGACCGATGGCCAGGGCACCTGCGACAACGAGCGCGATCGATTTCATGGTTCGCCCCCGGAGCAGCCGGCCTTGACCGATGTTGAGCGCGGCCGCCCATTCCGGAGCAGCCCGCAGTCAAGCCCCCCCTAGTCAGTCGCCGTCGGTAGAGTTCTTCCCCCGCCGCCAGAATAACAGCATGTGGTGCAAATAGCAGGCAGCGCACACGCCGGTGCTTTCCAAAGCACCGGCCGGACCGCGGGCGACGAGCCTGGAACGGGCGCGGATGTGACGGCATCCTTCCCCGCTGCGTCCCGCAGCCGGCGCGCAGGCGCTGACACCGCAGGCGACGCCCGCGATCTGCGCCGAGCCGAGGCGAGTCGGTGAAAGCGCCGCCGGCGCACAGATGCGTGCCGGCCCGCCCCCCTTCCTTGGGGGCGTCAGCCCCCCGATCTTTCGGCCGCCCGGCTGCGCGTGCTGCCCACCCACAGGAACACGAACGGGATCAGATAGATGAGGACGTTGCCGAGAACATTGCCGCGGACCCCCGTGCCGGCCGAGGAGTAAGGTCCTCCGAATGCCTCCGCGGTCGCCCAGACCCCAAGCGAGTACACCACACCGAACGGAATGGTGAGGCGCAGCCATCTGCCGCTCAGCAGGGCGACGGCGATCACGATCTCCGAAAGACCCACGACGACGGCGATGAGGACGGGCCCGACCGCGTGAATCATCTGCGCCACGAATCCGAGCCACGCGGCGACCCAGTACGGCTGCCCCGGGATCACCGAGGTGATCTGACTGCTGAAATGAAACAGGAACGCCGGCAGCCACTTGAGGGCGGCATCGAACAGCCACAGCACGCCGAAGCTGATCCGGGCCGCATTCCACAGCCGCCCGCCGACCTCGGGCGCATCGGCGCCCCGGCCCTCCAGAGTGGGCGCCACCGACAGCACGAACAGGAAGGCGATCGCGTAGGCCACGAAGACGCCGGGGTCGGTCTGTCCGCCGCTGTAGGGAAATCCGAAGCCGTTCAGGAACACCCAGCAGAGCGCGCTGTAGGCGATGCCGACGCGCGCCGCGAGAGCGACCTTCTTGCGTGTCAGCAGCGCAAGGCCGAGCAGAACGGCGATCACGACCATGCAGCCGGCGATGAGCTGCGGTCCGACCGCCTTCGCAAGGTCCAGTCCCGCCAGCAGCAGCGGCCGGATCCAGCCCGGCACCTTCGAGGCGGGCTTGGCGAGCGCGTGGAGAAAATTCGCCCTGGCGGCCGCGACGGTGAGCCAGGCCATGGCCTGAAAGAACGCGTTCGCCAGCCAGACCACGCCAAACACGCCGGCCAGCAGGCGCAGCGCCGGGCCCTGCGGGCCGTCAAATTGAGCCGCCAGTTTCATGGAATTCTCCGTTCGCTTGAGATTGGAGGGCGCCGCGTCCGTCCGATCGGATGGCGTGCCCTGATAACAGTGCAATGCTTCGGTTCGGCAGGCTCGGTCCCCGGGCGCCGACAGCGCACCCCGGCGGCGTCGTGGGCGCAAGACGCGTGCGAGCCGGTTTCGCCGCTTCCCGGGAGTGACTCGATCATCGGCGATTCCGGTCGCATGGGACAACGGTCACGGCGGCGGATTTCGATGCGTCACGAGTCACTTTTATTCGCTTTCAGCTCTGTGCGCGCTGCGCCGTTCGGTCAGAGTCTCTGGACCCCTCATTTCCTCAAAGAGTTCCTTGACGTAGTGATATCCTTCGGCAAGGGCAAGGCGCCCTTTTGCCGTGGCGCGGTAGCGCCGCTGACGTCCGCCTTCCCTGGCGCGCTCCTGCAGATATCCCCGCTCGGTCAGCCGATGCAGCAGGGGATAGAGCGTGCCCGGGCCGATCGAGTAACCGTGCCGTCGAAGCTCCTCGATGAGGCCGAGCCCGTAAATGTCTTCCCCGGACGCGTGACGCAGCACATGAAGCTGTATCAGGCCGCGCCAAAGATCCCCATGGCTGTTTCTTGGACGGGCGCGCATCGGGCAGAGCATATATCAAGGCGTGAGGGAATGGGGCCGGTGAGCCGCGCTGACCGCCATGGCAAGGGGGGCGGCGGGGGTCTCGCGTGGCGAGTGCCGCACAGCCGATCAGAATGGGAACATAACGCGAATCAGGCCGGGCACAGTGTCCGGCGTATCGCCCCCGACGGGAGGCCGCCGGGATTCGAAGTCCGGCTGGACCGTCCAGCCGTGTGAGGCGTCGAGCGCGTAGTACGCCTCGGTCTCTCTCTCGACGCCGTGAGTGAAGCCGGCATGGGCGGCGGGCCAGCTGTCGCTGCAGGCGATGCCGAGCTCATCCTGCGGGCGTGCGGCCCAGGGTCCCGTCCACACCACGCCGGCGCCGAAGTGTTGCGGCACCACCGCCACGGCGGCGGGCGCGGCTCCATACTGCACGAAGGCGCCAATGCCTCGATCACCTGCGCCGGCGGGCCGCCAGTGCTTGCCGCTCGCGACCAGCGGGACACGCAGTTCTGCCCGAAGGGGACGGTGCAGAACTGGTCATCGACGTACATCACCGGGCCGTACCCGGACCCTGCGCGCCGGCAGGTCCTGCTGGAACCATGCGTGGTCGAGCGAGGTCTCAGAGGGCTCGTCCATATTGTCGGGATCGGTGATCGCGGGCACCTGATGGGGGATCACGCTCGGGCCGCCGTGACTCTGCGCATCGAGAAACAGCGTGCCGCCCGGCCGCCGAGGAGCTTACGCGTGTCGAGGATGGCGAGCACATCGAGCGGGCGCTACGCGTCGCAGCCGAGGGGATGGGGCCGCCCGCCCGGGAGCACGTGAGATCCGTCGTGCAGAAAGCCACCGACGGAGACGCCGCGGCTCGCGAGGTCGGAGTGAGCCGCCGCCGGGCTCGCGAGCCGCGCCGCACCGATGAGAGGCGCTCGTGTGTGTCCTCGAGCCCGCATACGCGCCGACAGAGAATGCCAACGCGCCCGCGAGCGCAAGGATCGAGGCGTGGCGCGCGCGCCGCGGCGGTGCCCGCTCATCCGCCGACAGCGATCCCGCGGGCGAGGGCAGAACCATCGGGCGCCGAATGGTATGCTCGGCCCGGACCCTGAGCGCGGCCGCCTCCGGGCCCTCGGGAGACGAGGGCGGAAAAGCCGCTGCTTTCGCGGGGCTGGCGCTCCATGGGCCGTGAGTCAAGGGGTCAACGCGCCATTATCGGAAACCGATAATAGTCGTCAATTCCTCAGTCACGAAAGGACGGAATATTGAACAAACAGCGAGGTTTGATCGTACTGGCGCTCGCCGCATTGGCGCCGGCATCCTTCCCGGCGGCCCACGCCGCCGCCCCGACCCCGCCCTGCAGCGGACCCTCGGGCCTGCTCGGACAGCTCGATCGGCCGACCATCGAGGACTCGAGCTGCGTGGTCCCGAAGGGAATGACCGTTCTCGAGGCAGGCGCGACGGCCGGCAATCTGTACGGCTCACCGGGCGGTGAGATCGATACGCTGCCGAATCTGGAGCTGCGTTGGGGCCTGGGGGGCAATTCGGAGCTCGTGTGGCTGCCGCCGAGTTTCCAGTACCAGTCGGTCAATGCCGGACCGGGCGGTCCGGCGGCGACGATGAGCGGCTTCGGCCCGACGACCGTCGGCATCAAACACTCATTCGGTTACACCGAGCACTGGCAATGGACCGCCGAAACGCTGGCGACGCTCCCTTCGGGCGATCGCACCTTCGGCAGCCATGGGGTCGGCGGGGCGGTCAATGCCATCGTGAGCTACGGCAACGGTCCGCTCGGGGTGTCACTCATGGTCGGCCTCACCTCGCAGACCGAGCCCACCGCCTCGGGCGGCCGGCGCTTCCAGAGCTTCAATCCCGATCTGGTGGTGACGTGGCTGACGAGCTCACGGCTGCAGTTCTACGGCGAGGTCTACGCCCAGTCCCACTCCGGCTACCGTCAAGGATGGGGCACCGACGCCGACGGCGGGCTGCAATACCTCATCACTCCGGATTTCGAGGTGGATCTGGAGGAGGGGGTGCGGGTTCAGGGCGGTCTCGGCGGCTTCTCCAACTACACCGGTGTCGGCCTCGGGCTGATGTTTTGACGGCCGCCGCTCGCAAAGCAACGGGCTTTGCCGCGGTGAGCAGCCGCACCACGAGCCGGTCCAACTTCGGCACGTTGACCGCGAACACGACGTGAACCGGCCGCCCGCCCGGGCGCGGACCGGCGCCGACCGGCCAACTCAACGTGGCGCCATAGTCGGCGGTGAAACTGGTGTCGACGCCGACCAGCAAGGTTCTCTCGCGGGTGATGAGCGCCGGATCGAGCCAGACCGCCACCGCGGTCTCGTCCCAGAGCGGGTACACCTGGCCGAACTTGCCGAGGTAGCGATCGAACGGGGCCTTGCCCCGCGCCACTTCGCGCAGGAGCCGACGCGACATCAATGTGGGGCTCGTGGCGTCGAGCGGCACCTCGGTGATCCTGTGCCAGGGCTGATGGAGCACGATGGAGGCGGCTTCGGGGTCGAAACGCATGTTGAACTCGACCCGAGGCGAGTTCTCATACGCTCCCGCGTGCGCGAACGGCGTGTCGGCCGGCTGTGGATTGAAGCTGCCGCCCATGAACACCAGCTGCTTGGCGAGCGAGGCGAACCGCGGATCGAGCTTCGCCGCCAGCGCGAGGTCGGTCATCGGCCCGGCGGCGAGGATCGTGACCTGATGAGGATACCTGTGCACCATCTGGATCAGGAAGAGCGCGGCATTCTCCTTGCGGGCGTGGATCGCGGGCGCCCCCTCCGGAAGGGGTGGCACCCAATACGGCCGCTCCGGATGCTGCCGCGTCCAGTCCCTGGTGCCTCACTCGGCCAGTGGCGCATGTATGCCCCGTCGCAGAAGAGCCTGCCGTACATCCGTTGCCACGCCCGGGCTCTGCGCGGCGTGTTGAGCAGCGGGAACATCGCCCCCGGATACACCGCCCCTCGGACAGAAAAACGGCCAGGCTGCCGATGAACGGAGGCACGCGATCGTGCCTTGATACCGTCATGGCCGGGTGCGCAGCGGCCGGCGCTTGTGCAACGATTACCGCCGCCGAGCGAGTGGTATACACCGACGAGTCTTCTCAAAATCACCGGGCCCGGGCAAATGCGTCAGGAGTGGGTCGCAAGCAAGGGGCGTGCGAGCTACGCTCGGACCATGCGATACCTTCGCCGGCTTGCCCGTGCGCACCACGCCGCCACTCGGCCATTACGTGGCGAACGACGGCGATGACTGAGGGGGCGATGGATCGGGCCCCGGCAGGCAAGGCGGCTGTTCCCGTCTACTGCGACAGCGGCGGCGCGGCGCGGCGCTGGACCGTATCCGGGCGGCTGCCCGAGGGATTCGCCGCCTCGCAGCTGGGCCGGGAGCGCTGAGCGGCGCGTCCTCGCAGCGCTCCGACACCGTCTGCGCCGCTCAGTCATCGAGCGCTGCAGCATGGCCCATGGCCTTCTCGCGAGCCGCCTCGCGCAGATGCCGGCCGATGAAATCGGCGGCCGCCCTGCGACGGCCCGAGAGCAGCAGCTCGATCAGCGTCTTGTGCTCGCGGCAGCGCCGTGCGGCGGCTTCCCGGTCCGCCGTCTTGCGGTACTCCATCAAGCGCCGCAGGCGATTGATCCGCTTCAGCGACTCCAGGATGAAGACATTGCCGGAACATGCGGCGATGGTCTCGTGCAGGCGGGTATTGGCATCGAACAATTGTGCCGGGGATACCCGCTTCACGGCGCCGTCGATCAGGGTCTGTTGTTCCGCCAGGCATGTGCGCAGCGCCGCCTCGTCGATGCGGAAGCCGGGCTCGTGCATGGCGGCCGGCTCGATCAGGATCCGGAAGCGGTAGGCCTGCCCGTAGGTGTCGGCGGAGGTCAGGATCGGCAGGAACCGCCAACCATGACCCGGCAGACGCTCGATCCATCCTTCGTTGGCGATGCGCCGCAGGAGCCCGCCCAGTTGGGCCTTGGTCAGCCCGTAGCGGCGCATCAGATCGTTTTCGGACACGCGCGCGGGCAGGATGCCGGCCAGGCGATCCTCGCTGATTTTCAGGTAGATCGCCTCCTGTGCCGGCTCGCTCACGAAGCCCGGCGTGAGAGGCGAAGCCTTCGGCCGCCTGCGCACGAGGTAGCCTCCCTCGGGACGCGGGCCCACTGTGCCGCGCTCGGCGAGCAGCCGCAGCGCCTCGCGCACGGGCGAGCGCGACACCCTGAGGCGAGCGGCCAGGGCGCGCTCGACCAACGGCGTGCCCGCAGAGAGGGACTCCCGTGCGATCAGCTGCTCGATCTGCGCGGCGAGGAGCTCGCCAAGCCCTCGGCTGGCGCGAGACGCGGTCCGCACGATGTGGGCGGCCTCAGGAGGCGGCCACCACCTCAAAGTGCTCCACATGGGGAGGGTGCTGGAAGAAAGGGCCGATGATCGCCCGCCACTCGGTGAATGCCGGGGAGTGGCGAAATCCCACCGTGTGCGCCTCGAGCGAGTCCCACTCGACGATGAGGACGAAGCGCTCCGGAGACTCGCGGCAGGCGAGGATCCGGTGGCCGAGGTAGCCGCCGGCCTTGGCCAGCACCGTGCTCGCGGCCTGTGTGATGGCCTCGGAGAAGGCGTCCCGGTTCCCGGCGGATATCTTGAAATCAGCGACTTCGACGATCATTCAGCTCACCTGAGTGTTGGGGATGATCTGCGGCTCGCGCACGGGCCTTGCTCCGCCGTCCTTCACGCCCGCAGGGCGGCCACGACGGCCTGGCCGAAGGCTTTCGTGCCGATGCGCCCGCCGATGTCGGCGGTGCGGGTGGCGTCCGCGCCGGCGTAGATCCAGAGGATCTTCATCGGCTCCGTCTTGGACAGGTTGCGCAGCCGGGGCGAGATGCCGGGCGGGATGTAGGTCGCATCGTGCGGCTTGAGCTCGTACTCCAGGCCGTCGATGTCGAGCGTCGCGCGGCCCTTCATCAGTACCACGCTCTCCTTGCAGTTGTGGCTATGGAACGGGATCTCGGCGCCGGCGCCGAAGGAGGTGTGGCCGGTGATGAAGCCGGCGGTGCCGAGGGCGCGCGTCACCAGCGGCGTGGTGCTGGCGCCGCCGCCCCGGTCGTAGCAGGGCAGCGCTTCAGGCCCGAGCAGCGCGGCATGGGAGGGGGTGCGGACGGTCATGAGACCTGACGGCGGGTGAATCGGTCAGCGCGCATGAAGAATCCGCGGGCGCGCCGCGCAAGCGCGTCGGATCGCAGGCATGGACGGGTATGGGCCGCGCTCGGTGGTATTTCGAGGTGTCAATATACCAAAAGCGGGCGGTGACGCAAACACCGCCGGTCCGTCCCGCCGCCGGACATGGCTCCCTCGTCAGAGAGGGCCGGGTGGAACCGCCGCAGCCGGCGGGACGCCGGCCGGGCAAGCGGCCATCACCGGCGGTGGATACCCGCGGTACTCACCGGCATGGCTCGCGCGCCGGAGATTGCCTCCCCTAGCGCCCGTGTGACGATGGAAACAGCACCGCGCCTTCGGCATTCGCCTTGCGCCTGGAGATCTCTTCGCACTGAGGACGATCCGTCTGCGGCATGTATGTCAGCATCCGCTCGCATTCCTGGCGCGTGGCGTAGTACCAGGTCGGCGTTGCGGACTGACAGCCCGTGTGCCCGGCGGCGCAGACGGAGAGCATGATGATCCAGGCGCCCATTACGTGACTATACTCCTCGATGATTGGCATGGGATGCGAGGCGGCCGCGCCCATGCGGAATCTATCTGCAGGTTGAGCTCGGCAGCTCAAGACCGATCTGCTGCCGAGCCGGTCAGCGATCGAGCCGGCGACATTCGGGGAAGGCGGCTCGCGAGCATTGCCGGGTTGGCCATGCCGCCTGCACCTTGTGCGACTGCCGCCGAAGCCCGCCGGGGATTGCGCGCGGGCGCGGCGAGAGGCGCGCCCCCCGCGAGCGGTGCCGGACGGTCTCCGCGGCTCGCGCGCCCTGATATGCTTGCCGGATCCGTGCAGGTGGCCGCATCGATTCACGGCTTGATTGGATACGAGAGTGAGCATGACCCAGCGCTTCAGCGGAACCGATCGTTACATCGCCACCGACGATCTCATGATGGCGGTGAATGCCGCGGTCACGCTCGGGCGGCCGCTGCTCATCAAGGGCGAGCCGGGCACGGGCAAGACGCAGCTGGCGCAGGAGATCGCGCGCTCGCTCGAGCGCCCCCTCTACGAATGGCACATCAAGTCCACCAGCAAGGCGCAGCAGGGTCTGTACGAGTACGACGCGGTCTCGCGCTTGCGTGATTCACAGCTCGGCGAGGCGCGCGTACACGACATCGCGAACTATATCGTCAAGGGAAAGCTCTGGGAGGCCTTCGAGTCGCAAGTCCAGCCGGTGCTGCTCATCGATGAGATCGACAAGGCGGATATCGAGTTCCCGAACGATCTGCTGCGGGAGCTCGATCGCATGGAGTTCTACGTCTACGAGACGCGAGAGCTCGTGACGGCGCGCTACCGTCCCATCATGCTCATTACCAGCAACAACGAGAAGGAGCTGCCCGATGCCTTCCTGCGCCGCTGCTTCTTTCATTACATCCGCTTCCCGGACGAGTCCACGATGCGGGCCATCGTTCAGGTGCACTTCCCTGGGCTCAAGCGGGAGCTGCTCGCGGAGGCGCTGCGGACCTTTTACGAGGTGCGCGAGACCCCGGGCCTGAGGAAGAAGCCCTCGACCTCGGAGCTGCTCGACTGGATCAAGCTGCTGCTCGCCGAGGACATCGATCCGGCGGTGCTGCGTGCCAATGATGAGCGCAAGGCGCTGCCGGCGCTGCACGGCGCTCTGCTCAAGAACGAGCAGGACGTGCACCTGTTCGAGCAGCTCGTGTTTTTGCACCGCCGGGCGCGATGAGTCACCCCGCAGGCTTCGGGTCATTCCTCGACAACACGGCATGCTCGTCAATTTCTTTTTTGGACTGCGTGCCGCGGGTGTGCCGGTCAGCATCACCGAGCTGCTGGCGTTGCTCGAAGCCCTGCGGGCGAGAGCGGCGGGGCTGTCCGCTCAGGATTTCTACTTTCTGGCGCGCACCTGTCTGGTGAAGGACGAGCGGCATTACGACCGGTTCGACCGGGTGTTTGCCGAGGCTTTTCAGGGAGCGGAGCGGCTGTTCGCCGAGCTCCTTGCCGCGCAGGTCCCCGCCGAATGGCTGCGGGAGCTCGCCGCAGACGCTCTCACGGAGCAGGACCGGCGCGCAATCGATTCCCTGGGCGGGTGGGAGAAGCTCATCGAGACGCTGCGCGAGCGTTTGCGTGAGCAGAAGGAAGCCCATCACGGTGGCAGCAAATGGATCGGCACGGGCGGGACGTCCCCGTTCGGCTCAGGCGGCCATCACCCGGAGGGTGTGCGCTTCGGCGAGGCGGGAGCGCGGCAACGCCGCGCCGTCAAGGTATGGGAGCGGCGCGAATATCGCAATTTCGACGACACGGTCGAGCTCGATACGCGCAGCATGAAGCTCGCCCTGCGCAGACTGCGCAAGTTCGCCCGCGAGGGTGTTGCCGACCAGCTCGATCTCGATGGCACCATCGCGGCCACCGCCCGCAACGCCGGACTGCTCGACGTCCGGCTCGTGCCGGAGCGGCGCAATGCCGTGAAAGTGCTGCTGTTTCTCGATGTCGGTGGCTCGATGGACGATCACGTGAGAGTCTGCGAGGAGATGTTCTCGGCGGCTCGCTGCGAGTTCAAGCATCTCGAGCATTTCTATTTTCACAACGTGCCGTACGAGCGGGTCTGGAAGGACAACCGCCGCCGCGCCTCCTCCGCCGTTGCGACGCTCGAGGTGCTGCGCACCTATGGACATGACTATCGTGTCATCCTCGTCGGCGATGCGACCATGAGTCCGTACGAGATCGTGCAGCCGGGGGGCAGCGTCGAGCACTGGAACGGGGAGAGCGGCGCGGTGTGGATGCAGCGGCTCTGCGCGGTGTTCCCGCGACTGGTGTGGCTCAATCCCGAGCCGGTGCAGCGCTGGGAGCACATCGCCTCGGTAAGGATGCTGAAGGAGCTGGTCGGGGAGCGCATGTTTCCGCTTAGCCTGCAGGGCCTGGATTCGGCCATCACGGAGCTGCGCCGCACGGCGCAGTTGCCGCCGCGACCGGATGCGCACAGTGCCTGAGGGCGCCGCCTCAGATGAGGACGGATCCATGTCCCGAAGTTCTCGAGCGACTGAAACCGCGGCCGCCGAGTCCCCTGCCCGCAGCGCGGGCTTGCTCAGGGATTGCACTGCCGGCGATGCCGCCGCGGTCTCTGCCATCTACAACCACTACGTGGAACGTACGACCGTCACGTTTGAAGAGGATGCGGTCCCGGTCGAGGAGATGGCGCGGCGGATCGTGGATGGGAGCGGCCGCTTCCCCTGGCTCGTGTGGGAGCAGGATGGCGCGGTGCTGGGCTACGCCTATGCGGCGCCGTGGAAGAGCCGGTCTGCCTATCGTCACTCGGTGGAGACCACGGTCTACCTGAGGGCGGATGCCACGGGAAAAGGCTTGGGGACGAGGCTCTACCGGACGCTGCTCGAGAGACTGCGCCCTCTGGGCGTCCACTGTGTCATCGGCGCCATCGCCTTGCCCAATCCGGCAAGCGTGGCCTTGCATGAGAGGCTCGGCTTCGTGAAGATTGGCCGGTTCCAGGAGGTCGGGCTCAAGTTCGGCCGCTGGCTCGACGTTGGATATTGGGAGATCCGGCTGCCGTAGGTCCCTGCGGGACCCCGAGAGAAGACGTCGCGTTTGATGTGGAAGGTGAGACTTGGGAGCATTGCACCATGGTTGAGACATCGCACCGGCACGGCAGGCGTTTGGCGTCCGCACGCGCAGCCGCGCTGGTGTCGATCGCGTTGGCCGCCCCGGTGCTCGCGGCCCCGCGCGCAGCTTCGTTCACCGCGATGAGCGCCAACCCGTGCGCGGGCGCGAGCACTGCCGGTCCGGGCGCGGCGTTCATGCGCATGATCCTGCGGCCGGGAGCGCATTTTCGCCTGCCGCCGCAGACCGCACGGCAGAAGGCGCGCGCGGCCCACGCGGCCGCGCGGTCACGGGCGCGGGACTGGGCCGACCTCTGCCGGTACCAGGCGGCGAACGAAGCCCTCGAGCATCATCCGCGCGTGGTCTTCATGGGGGACTCGATCACCGACTTCTGGCAGTACGGGGATCCGTCCATGTTCACTCACGGCGTGATCGATCGCGGCATCAGCGGCCAGACGAGCGCGCAGATGCTGGTGCGTTTCTGGCCGGATGTGATTGCGCTGCACCCGAAGGTGGTGCAGATCATCGCCGGCACGAACGACATCGCGGGCAACACCGGACCGACCAGCGAGCGGTATTACAAGGATGACATCGAGGCGATGGTCACGCTGGCCAAGGCCCATCACATTCACGTGATCCTCGGGACGATGCCGCCGGCGGTGCGCTTCTGGTGGGCGAGCCGGTACCGGCCGGCCGCCGAGATCCGCCGGCTCAACGCCTGGTTGCGTCGGTACGCGCGCGAGCAGCACGTGCGGCTCGTCGATTACTATGCGCACCTGGTAACCCCGCAGGGCACGTTCCGTCGCAGTCTCTCGAACGATGGCGTGCACCCGAACCGCAACGGCTACAAACTCATGAGCGCGCTGGCGCGCAAGGCCATCGATACCCCGTGGCCGCGCCCCCCGGCGAGAGCCGCGCGACGCTAAAGCGCTTCCAGCCATGGCCCAAGGGGCAGGATCTTGATGCCGGAGCGCTCTTGCGGCCACTCAAGGTTCGGAACGAGCTGGATCGATTCCGGCGGATCGAGCTTTTCGGGTGTAGCCGGCGAGCGAAGAGCTCACCGTGTCATCCGAGGCTTTTGCCTCAAGCAGCCAGTGAACGCGGCTGTCTTGCCGCACTGGCGCGGTCCGGCGAGAAGCCCCCTCGAGCGTTGCGGATCCGTAAGCACTCCGGTATCCCCGTCCTTGCGGGGGACGGCGTGATGGCATAGGGGGGCACGGCCAGGCTGGAAGGCGATGACGGCCCGGTCGCAAGGCAGGGGACGCGAACGCGTCGGGCAAGGATCAGGGTGGCGGCGGTAGCCGCCTCAGGCGGCGCGGCGGGCTGTGCGCAGCACGTCGCGGACGTTCCAGGGCAGCAGTGCCTCGAGCGCCTCGACGGTATCGGCGGCGGGAAGCCGCTCGAACAGGTGGGTCAGGTATGCGGAGGGATCAAGGCCATTGGCGCGGGCGGTGCTGACCAGGGAGAAGAGATTGGCGCTCGCGCGGGCACCGAGCGGGTTGTTCGCGAAGAGCCATACCCGGCGCCCCTGGGAGAAGGGGCGGATGAGATTCTCGACATAGTTGTTATGTGCCGGCACGTCCCCGTGCTCCAGATGCAACACCAACTTGTTCCACTGGTTATGCGTATAAGAGAGCGCTCTGCCGAGCGCGCTCTGCGGGGGCGTCGCGGGCAGGAGATCCTCGACCCACTTGTGGAAGGCGGCGAAGATCGGTGCGGACCTCTCCTGCCGACGCTTGAGGATCTCTTCGGCGGACAAGGTGTCCCCCGTCCGTGCGCGCGCCTCGCATAGCTCGTTCAGTTCCCGCTCGATTTTGAACACCCGCCCCAGGTAGTCCTCCATGGCCACGCGCGCGAGAGAACGCCCGGAGGGGAGCTCGGTCACCTTCAGCGCCTTATTGAAGTACGTGCGGCAATGTTGTTTATCCGGCGCACTGGATAAACAACATTATCCGGAGTCGGGCGTTATCCGGAGAGCATCGTCGCAGGAATCTGACGTTACGGATTTTCGCGAATGCATGACTCCGGATAATGCCGGGGTGGCGTTCA
>JAJZDX010000061.1 GCA_021805865.1 Pseudomonadota bacterium | reverse complement strand
GCGCAAGCGATTTCTTAAGCATGGCTGGCAATTCCCCGTTCCCCTTAGGGTTTTGGCAGTGTAGCCTCACAATGACTGGGTTCGCCAGCGGCGCACGGGCTGCTGGACTGGTCGAAACACCAAAGTTGGTACCGAATGCACACACTTTGGTGTCGAAACCCCCCGTGTCGACCTTGGGTGTCGTCTGCGCACTAAACCGCTCTCGCCTTGCTAATCCACTGTCACGCCTGCACTTTTCCCGTCGTGCCGTCCACGGATCGCAATCGAGAATGGCGCGGCGCGTTCAGGAAGCAAGAAACGCCCAACGAGCGGCGTGACGCGGCGCATCATGCAGAGCCGTGCACTGCATCACGCCGACCCCGATAACCGGAACCCCGCCCGCATGATCACCGGCACCATCAAGAGCCAAATCGACCAGGTCTGGAACGCCTTCTGGTCCGGCGGTATCTCCAATCCGCTGGAGGTCATCGAGCAGATCACCTACCTGCTGTTCCTGCGCCGCCTGGACGATCTGCAGACGCTGGAGGAGAACAAGTCCGCGCGGCTCAAGCAGCCGATGGCACAGCGGGTGTTCCCGGCGGGCATCGATCCCAGGGGCCGCCCCTACGAGGATCTGCGCTGGTCGCGCTTCAAGCACTTCGCCCCGGGCGACATGTACGTCGTCGTCGGCGAGCATGTCTTCCCGTTTTTGCGCACGCTGGGCGGCGACGAATCCACCTACGCGCACCACATGAAGGACGCGCGCTTCACCATCCCCACGCCGGCGCTGCTGGCCAAGGTGGTGGATCTGCTCGACGCCGTGCCGATGGAGGATCGCGATACCAAGGGCGATCTCTACGAGTACATGCTCGGCAAGATCGCCAGCGCCGGGCAGAACGGCCAGTTCCGCACCCCGCGGCACATCATCCGCTTGATGGTGGAGCTGACCGCGCCGCAGCCCAGCGACGTCATCTGCGACCCGGCCTGCGGTACGGCGGGCTTTCTGGTCGCGGCGGGCGAGGCCCTGCGCGAGCGCCACCCGAACATCCTGCACGACCCGGTGCTGCGCGAGCACTTCCACCACCGCATGTTCCACGGCTTCGATTTCGACAACACCATGCTGCGCATCGGCAGCATGAACATGCTGCTGCACGGCGTCGAGAACCCCGACATCCGCTACCGCGACTCGCTGGCGCAGGACCACGCTGGCGAGGAAGAGAAGTACACGCTGGTGCTGGCCAATCCACCCTTCGCCGGCAGCCTGGACTACGAGAACACCGCCAAGGATCTGCTGCAGATCGTCAAGACCAAGAAGACCGAGCTGCTGTTCCTGGCGCTGTTCCTGCGCCTGCTCAAGCCCGGCGGCCGCGCCGCGGTGATCGTGCCCGACGGCGTGCTGTTCGGCTCCAGCACCGCGCACAAGGCGCTGCGCCGGATGCTGGTCGAGGACCAGAAGCTCGACGCCGTGGTCAAACTGCCCGGCGGCGTGTTCCGGCCCTACGCCGGCGTGTCCACTGCGATCCTGCTGTTCACCAAGACCAACTCCGGCGGCACCGACCAAGTCTGGTTCTACGACGTGCAGGCCGACGGCTGGAGCCTCGACGACAAGCGCACGCCGCTGCTGCCCGAGGATTTGCTTGGCCCTGTCCCAAGCCATCATCGCGATCTCTCACTTCGTCATCCCGGCGAAAGCCGGACCAGCGCGCAGCGCGCAGAACGCCCGAAGGGCGGCCCCGAAGGGGCGAGCGAAGCGAGTAATCCAGTTCTTTCACCGGTCGAACACGCGAAAAACAACCTGCCCGACGTGCTCGCGCGCTGGCGCACCCTGCACCCCTCTCCCATCGGGAGAGGGGCCGGGGGTGAGGGTACGCAATCGCCCGAGATTTCCCGCCCGCGCACCGCGCAAAGCTTCTGTGTGCCCAAGGCCGACATCGCCGCGCAGGGCTACGACCTCTCGCTCAACCGCTACAAGGAAGTGGTGCACGAGGCGATCGAGCACCGCGCACCAAAGGAGATCCTCGCCGACCTCGCAAAGCTGGAGGAGGAGATCCAGCGCGGGATGAAGGAACTGGAGGGGATGCTGAAGTGACCGGCGCAACCGCACCGCTCCAAGAGTTTTGCCGGATCATCCAAGGGGGGCGGCATGGGCTATCCGGCAACGACTTCGTGCCCAGGGGATACCCTGCCTACGGCGCAGGCGGGATGAACGGCTTCCTTTCAAGTTACGAGTTCGACGAGCCTGCGGTCATCCTGTCGGCGATAGGCGCGCGATGTGGGAAATGTTTCTATGCCGATGGCAAGTGGACCAGCCTCGCGAACACGCAGTTGATCTTTCCCGATCGTGAGCGCGCCGACCCTAAATTTCTCTGGTACCAGCTGAATAACGAGCGTCGCTGGCATCGCTCCGGCACCGGTCAGCCGTTCATTAAGCCAGCAGATGTAAAGAGTCACCCTGTCTTTCTCCCACCCCTCCCCGAGCAGCAGCGGATTGCGGAGATTCTGGACAAGGCGGACGCACTGCGGGCCAAGCGCCGCGCCGCCCTCGCCCAGCTCGACACCCTCACCCAATCCATCTTTCTCGACATGTTCGGCGACCCCGCCACGAATCCCCGGGGGTGGCGCGAGTCCATGTTGCTTGGAGACGTGGCCGACATTGTTTCTGGCGTAACGATTGGGCGAAAGCTTGATGGCAAGAGCACTCGGACGGTCCCCTACCTTGCCGTTGTGAATGTGCAAGACCGGCACATTGACCTCTCCGTAACCAAGACGACTGAGGCCACTGAGGACGAGATTCAGCGTTACCGGCTGGAGCGGAGTGACCTACTTCTGACGGAAGGGGGTGATCCGGACAAACTTGGGCGTGGGTCCTTGTGGAACGACGAACTGGCAGAGTGCATTCACCAGAACCATGTGTTTCGAGTGCGACTTCGAAGCAAGGAGTTGACTCCGCTGTTCTTGAATTGGCTTGTCGGCAGCCAGCGTGGGAAGAAGTACTTCCTACGATCGGCGAAGCAGACCACCGGGATCGCGTCGATCAACATGACGCAGCTTAGGTCGTTCCCGCTACTGGTGCCGCCCCTGTCTCGCCAACGCGATTTCGCCAAACAGGTGTCCGCCGTCGACGCGCTCAAGACCACTCACCTCGCAGGCATCGCCGAAGTCGACGCGCTCTTCGCCTCCCTCCAACACCGCGCCTTCCGCGGCGAGCTGTAGCCCTGCGCGGCGCGTGCATCGACCTGTGGTCCGGACCCTGCGCGAGATCCTGCTACCGCCGATCGACGATGAAGACGTCCCTGCGGACAACCCCTGCGCGCTTTACCGCGCGCCGGCTCGGCGCTGATCCGTCGAATTGCATGTACGACGCGGCACGCGCGTCGGAAACGCAATGAGCCAATTGAGCGACGCCTGCAATGGCCTGATCGGCAGACATCACGGCAATGCAGTCGCAAGGCGGGTGCGTGGTTCGCAAGCCCGATGCCGAGCCGCTGCAACAGCGGGCCGGGCCGGCAACTTCACACGACGGCCCACCACGGGCACGCAATGATTCCGGGCCGCAGCACCCGGATGTGCGGATCGCAGCTCAGCAGCACGCCGCGCGGTGTGCTCGGGTACCGGTCGCGGAACGCGACCAGGTGTCGTGCCTCGTCTGTACCCACGGCGTCTCCTGCCTTGACCTCGACCGGGAGCAGCGTGCCGTGCTCCTCGAGTACAAAGTCGACTTCCTGACCGGAGCCGAGCCGCCAGTGATACAGCTTGCGTGCCGGCGCGTCGTCTTTCCACACCAGCAGGTCGTGGGCGACCAGGGTCTCCAGATGGAAGCCGGTGGCATCAGTGTCGCGTGCCGCGGCCATGGCCAGTGCCGGATCGATGCTGTAGAGCTTGGGCGCCTTGATGACGCGCTGACCGGCATTGCGCGAGTACGCGGGGATGAGCTCGATGAGATAACTGCGCTGCAGTGCCTCGAGCCAGCGCCGTACCGTTGCAACCGGGATGCCGAGATCGTTGGCCAGGCCCGACACGTTGAGCGTCTGACCGGTGCGTGCGGCCGTCAGCCTGACGAAGGCTTCGAGCCTGGGCGTCGAATCGACTGCGACGATGTCGCGGATATCGCGGCGGGAAAAGATTTCCACGTAGTCGTCGAGGATGCGCAGGCGATGCTCGGGCGCTGCAGCTAGCACGCGCGGAAAGCCGCCGGTCCTGACTACCGTGCGCCAGTCGAGCGCGCCGCTGGACTCGGCGCGCCGCTCCAGTTCCTCGATGACAACTCGCTCGTCAGGGCCGAACAGGAAACTCCAACCGGGATGTTGCTCGTCGAAACGCAGTTCGCTGAAAGTCAGGGGGCGCAGCGTGCGATAAGTGGCCCGGCCGAGTAGTGAGTCACCGACGGCCTGTCCGACCCTGGGCTGATTGGAGCCGCTGAGAAGGTATTGGCCTGTGCGCTGGTCGCGATCGACGATGGCCTTGATGGCCAGCATTAGATCGGGGACGCGCTGTACTTCGTCGATGAAGGCGCCGCCGTCGCCGAGTTCGTCCAGAAACCCCTCGGGGTCAGCCTGGGCCTGTTCGCGGACGTCGCGATTGTCGAGGGTGCGGCTGACCAGGCCAAATTGCGCAGCGACTTGCAGGCACAGGGTGCTCTTGCCGACCTGGCGGGCCCCCATCACGGCCACGACGGGGTAAATGCCGAGGTCGGCGGCAAGCCGAGGACGGGCGATCCGCGGGTAGCGGCTGTTTGCATCGGTCATATTTCATACGCTATATTTGCATCTGATAAACAATATAACGTTGGAGTACTGCGATGGCAAACGCGTATTCAACGGACGATCTGCTGGAGTTTCTCGAACATGCAACCGAGCGCGGACTGATGCCTGCGGCCACGGCACAGGCTTTGGCCGTGGCCGCGCGCAACGTACTCGGCGTCCTCACGGATGGCGAGAAGGCCGACCTGGGCGGGCTCGACATCGATGCCGTGATCAAGCGCTTTGTCAACAAACGCGCGAAGGATTTCAACCCGGCGTCACTCAAGGAATATGGTCGCAGGGTCCACCGCGCGCTCGATCTATTCCTCGCGTGGCGCGCGGACCCCGCCAATTTCGCGGTCAAGACCCGCGCCAGTGGCGCCGCGCGCAACAAGAAGCGCGGCGAGACGGCGGGCGCGAGCGGCAGTACGTCACCGCCGGGTCCACAAATCGAGGCGACTCCGGCGCCGCTTCCGGGCACGTACCAGTCGTCGCTACCCGTTCGTCCCGGACTGGTGATGACACTGGCGAACATTCCCTACGATCTGACCCATGCCGAAGCTGAGCGGCTCGCCGGTTTCATCAAGATGCTTGTGGTCGAGTGAGCGCCGTCGAGGCGCAATCCGACCTGCGACCGGGGCAGCGCAAGAGCAACCATGAGTGCGACTGGCAGCCCGTAGTTCGTAGGTTGGGGTGAGCTTGCGAACCCCAACATGGTGTCATGAGAACGACGAGTCGCTGTCGGGGTTCCTTGCGTCACTCCGACCTACATGGAATTTTCAACGGGACGGCGATGCGATACCGGCGCGCAAGCTCGTAGCTCGTAGCTCGTAGGTTGGGGTGAGCTTGCGAACCCCAACATGGCGGCATGAGAACGACGAGTCGATGTCGGAGTTCCTTGCGTCACCCCAACCGACATGGAATTTTCAACGAGACGGCGATGCGATACCGGCGCGCGAATGTGCTCGTAGCTCGTAGGTTGGGGTGAGCTTGCGAACCCCAACATGACGGCATAAGAACGACGAGTCGATGTCGGGGTTCCTTGCGTCACCCCGACCTACACGGAATTTTCAACGGGACCGCGATGCGATACCGGCGTGCGAATTTGAAAGCTTGTAGGTTGGGGTGAGCTTGCGAACCCCAACATGACGGCATGAGAATGACGAGCCGATGTCGGGGTCCCTTGCGTCACTCCGACCTACATGGAATTTGCAACGGGACGGCGATGCGATACCGGCGCGCGAATGTGAAAGGAGGCACCTATTTCTTCACGGTGAATCTCGCTGAGCGCCACCTTCGTTTGCTGGTGGACCACGTGGATGCCTTGCGTGCGGTGGTCGCCCGGGTGAAACGATCGCATCCTTTTCACATTGACGCTTTCGCGGTGTTGCCGGATCACTTGCATGCGATCTGGACGCTGCCGGAGGGCGACGCGGACTTCGCAATGCGGTGGATGCTGATCAAGGCAGGATTCTCGCGCCACCTTGCGCAGGGAGAGCGGCGCAATGCAAGCCGTGTGGGCAAGGGCGAGCGCGGCATTTGGCAGCGGCGTTATTGGGAACACCTGATCCGTGACGACGTCGATTACCAGCGACATGTGGACTATGTGCACTACAACCCCGTGAAGCACGGATATGTCGCCCGCGCGGCGGACTGGGCGTATTCGAGTCTTCATCGCCATATCAGGACCGGCATGGCGAGTCCCGATTGGGGTGTCGGCGCAGGAGATGAAGGCCGGTATGGCGAGCGGTAATCAGGAATTCGTTGGGGTTCGCAAGCTCACCCCAACCTACCGGCTGCGGATAACGTGCTGATGGGCAAGCCTTTCGGCAGCGCTCCGATTGCAACCGGGGCCCTGCAAGTTGCAATTCACGAGCTAATCGGTTGCAAACCCTCGCCATGAGCTCGTAGGTTGAGGTGAGCTTGCGAACCCCAACCTACCGGCTGCAATAACCTTGCAGTAGCCCTGGATTCCGGCCTGCGCCGGGATGACGGCTTGTTCAGATGGTCTTAGCGTGCGTCTTGGCTGCTGTCTTCGAGCCCGCGCCGAGCGCGGAGGCTGCGGTGCGCGACGATCTGCACAGCCTTCGAGGTGAGGCGCATTTCATCCTTGCATTCCTAGAGCGCCGCTCCGTAATTGCACGGGTGCCTGTACGTGCGCGACGGCGGACTGGTGCACGCGCTGCCCGGGATCGCCGATCGCGAGGCGGAACTGAAACGAGTCGCCCTTTTGATTTACGTTCAATGTCCAACCTAAAATAACGGCCATCCTTGTTTTAGGCTCGCCTGCATGCGCCGCCCCCCGCCCGGACAGTATGTCGAGGTCGCTACCGCAGGCGAGCGGTTCAAGGCCTACGTGCCGACCCCGCTGCCGCCGGCGCCGCCGATCGACTGGTCGCCGGCGTTGCGGCGGCGTTTCGACGAGGCGCTGCTGGCGCTGGGCCGGCTGGACGCGCTGACCGCGCACCTGCCCAACGCCTCGCTGCTGCTCTACAGCTTCGTGCGCAAGGAGGCGGTGCTGTCCTCGCAGATCGAGGGCACGCAGTCGTCGCTGGCCGACTTGCTGCTGTACGAAATCGACGAGCAGCCCGGCGTGCCGGTGGAGGATGCGCACGAGGTCAGCCGCTGCGTGGCCGCGCTGGAGCATGGGCTGAAAAAATTGCGCGGCGGCCTGCCGCTGTGCATGCGGCTGCTCGGCGAGATGCACAAGGTGCTGCTGGCGCATCCCGGCGGGCGCGGCAAGACGCCGGGCGAAGTACGGCGCTCGCAAGTGTGGATCGGCGGCACGCGGCCGGGCAATGCGGTGTTCGTGCCGCCGCCCGCTTCCGAACTGACCGCCTGCCTGGCTGCGCTCGAGCGTTTCCTCAACGACCAGCCGGAGCCCGTACCGCCGCTGCTCAAAGCGGCGCTGGCGCACGTGCAGTTCGAAACCATCCATCCCTTTCTCGATGGCAATGGCCGCATCGGCCGGCTGCTGATCGTGCTGCAACTGGTGGCCGACGGCGTGCTGCGCGAGCCGATGCTGTATCCGAGCCTGTTCTTCAAGACGCATCGCGCGCTGTACTACGAACTGCTGAACGAGGTGCGGCTGCGCGGCGACTGGGAGCGTTGGCTGGATTTCTTCGCCGAGGGCGTGCAGGTGAGCGCGTCGCAGGCGGTGGCCACCGCCAACGCGCTGCTGGCGCTGGTCAACGCCGACCGCGACCGTATCGCCGGGCTGGGTCGCGCGGCCCGCTCGGCACTGGCGGTGCACGAGGCCCTGCAGCGCCAGCCCATCGCCACCTCGGCCGCATTGGTGAAAGCGACCGGGCTGACCGCGGCGACGGTGAACAAGTCGCTCGCGCACCTGGAGCGAATCCGGGTTGTCGCCGAGCTGACGAGCCGGCAACGCGGCCGCGTGTTCAGCTACCGTGGCTACGTGAAGGAACTGGCCGCAGAACTGGAACCCGCGCCGTGAGCCAGTTCGACTTTCTCGAACGCGAGTGGCCCTCGGTGCATGAGGCCGCCGGCAAGGCCGCGGCCGCGGTGCATGGCGATCCGCGCACGGCCTGCTTCTACGCGCGCAGAGCACTCGAACTGGCCGTTGCCTGGGCCTACAAGCACGACGCCGCGCTCAA
>JAJZDX010000029.1 GCA_021805865.1 Pseudomonadota bacterium | reverse complement strand
CCGAGGAAAATCCGAGTCGCTTCGACGACCTCATCTCTCAGTCCGTTGTACAGATCGTCATGCACCTGCTCGGTCAACTCCTGATCGTTCAGGTCGCGCAGATTGAACTCGCTCTCGTCTGTCATGCCCGGTACCCCGTTTTCAGCCATGTATTGCGACGGATTGTGTGTCACTGCCGCATCCCTACGGCGCGCCGCACGCGAGCGCCATACGCGAGCACCGGTCCTGCGCGGGTCAGCCTCTTGCGCGCCTCGCCCGGCGCTCCGCGCGCGCCGCCGGCGCGCCGCTGGACCGCTCCACTCTCGGCAGCGTCTCGGGAAGGATCTCGTCCGGCCCGATCCCGCTCCTGATGATCCGGATCATCTCCGCATCGATCCGTGGATCCAATGGCGGTGAGACGTATGCGCCGAGCAGCCTCTCGACCTCCTGGTGCACGCGTTGATCGAGAGTCATGCCGCCGGCCTGAAGCCACGTCTCCCTGTTGATCCGGTCGAATACCATGCCGGGCAGATACAGCTCGCTCGGCCAGTGCTTCAGCGTGTGCTCCGATGTGAGCAGGTGCTTCTCGTGCAGCAGCTGCCGGACGAGGCTCCGGGTGGGAAGATCGTCGCGAATGTCGAAGTCGCGGCAGAAATGCAGCGCCTGCCCGCACAGCTCGTCGTCGAAGACGAGTTTGCCGAGGCTGAACGTGAGGACGTAATCGAGCATTCCGGGCCCGGAAACGGAATTGACCCCGCTCATGGCCGCGAGCAGGGCGCCGCCGAAAGTCTCGGCCCCGGCCTGGGCATCGAGGAACTTGCCTTCGCTGAGGGCCATGTAGCCCTGCGTCGGCAGATCCAGGTGCTTCGCGATCTCGACGTAGGCCATGTTCAGGTGCAGCGTCTCGATGGCCGCCATCGGCGACATGGCCGTTTTCATGTGGAAGGTGGCCGGGGCGCCGCCAAAGAGCACCGGGGTGCCGGGCTTCACGATCTGCGCCATGGTCAGTCCGGCCAGCACGTCGGCCACGTGCATGACGGTTGCGCCCACCAGCGTGACCGGGGCGATCAGGCCCATCAGCGTCACCGGCACGATCTCGACCGGAATGCCGTACTCGGCGCAGTCGAGCAGGTTCTGGCAGGAATCCTCGCTGTAACGGTAGAAGCCGGTGGCCGTGACGGTGAAGATCGACATCGGGCGGGAGACCAGATCCGGCTTGTCGCGGCGGAAGAGCTGCATCATCTCGGCCATGCGCGCCACGCCGTGCTCGGAGAACGCGCCAGACACGACGGGCTTGAGGGAATTGGCGAGCACCAGATACAAGCGCCACGCGTCCGATACCATGGGCTCGATGTCGTTGGTGGAAAAGGCCGTGGCGAGATAACCGAGATTTTTCAAGCCGTCGGCCACGCGCACGTACTCTATGAAGTCACGCGTGCCGGAGGGACGGGTCTCGCCGGTGCGATGGTCGAGCAGGTGCAGGCCGCTCGAGCCCGGAACGAAGTGCACCTTGTGTCCACCGAGCCGGGTGTACGGGGCGCCGTCGCGGTCATAGAGCGGGAAGCCCTTCGGGGCCGTCTCGATGGCCCGGTCCACCACGTCCGGCGGAAACAGCACGCGCTCCGCATCGTCGGCGGTGCGCGCGAGCTTCAGCCCGTGATCGAGCAGCCGCTCCCGCAGCCGTGCGCCGCGCACCTCGATGCCGATCTCGGCCAGGATCTTCTTGGCCTCATCGAGTATCGGGCCGATGAGGTGATCGGGAACGACGCGAAGCTGCGGTCTCATGCAAGCGGCAGTCCGTCCCTCTTGGTGAGGGGCACCTATTAGACAATCGTACAATAACGGCCAGACGGATGTCAATCATCGTGCGGCGGCGCGGCGGCAACCGGCCGGACCGCGCGGACGCCAGCGGCAATCCCGGCGGCCGTCGGTGTGGAGGTTGCGCGCGCTTGCGGCCGGCGATGACATCCGTGCATCATGATCTCGATGTCATCCAACAAGCACGGGGTCGGGCCGCGGATCCGCTGGCGGATCTTCGGGTTGCTGTTCACGCTCGGGCTGATCGCCTACGCGCAGCGCACCAGTGTGACGATCACCGCCGAGCAGATGATGCCGGACCTGCACCTCACCCAGCTGCAGATCGGCTGGATCGAGCAGGCCTTCGTCATCGGCTATGCGCTTTTTCAACTGCCGGGCGGTCTGATCGGACAGAGGGTTGGTGCCCGCGTGGCGTTTACGGCCTTCGGCCTCGTGGCGTTCGCTGCGATCATGGTGACTCCTGTGGCGCCGGAGTTTCTCGGTGGCGCGGCCCTGTTCGCCGTGCTGGTCGCGGCGCAGTTCCTCCTCGGGGCGGCGCAAGGCGGAGTCTTTCCCGTCTCGAGCGGTGTCTTCGAGACCTGGTTCCCCGTCGGCCAATGGTCGCTCGTGCAGGGCGCGCAGAGCATGGGACTCAATCTCGGCTCCGCGATCACCCCGCCGCTCATTGCCGTGCTCATGGAGAGCGTCGGCTGGCAGCGGGCGCTCGCCTGGTCGAGCGTGCCGGCGGTCCTGGTGGTCGCGCTCTGGGCCTGGTACGCGCGCAACACGCCGCGCGAGCACCGGGCTGTCTCGCCCGCGGAGCTGGCCGAGCTCGGGGAGGTCGCGTACGCGACGGTGGATGCGAAGATTTCCGTGCGGCGCCTGCTGCGCATGCTCGGGCATCGCAATACCGCGCTGCTCAGCGTGTCGTATCTGCTGATGAACTACGTTTTCTACCTGATCGCCAACTGGTGCTTTCTTTATCTCATCCAGCAGCGTCATTTTCCGGTTCTGGAAAGCGGCTGGCTGTCCGTGGCGCCTCCGATCGCCGGCAGCCTCGGCGCCGGCATCGGCGGTCTTGTCACCGCGCGGCTGTGTGAGAAGGTCGGCTCGGCGCGGGGATTTCGGCTGCTGCCTCTGGTGTCGCTGCCCGTCGCGGGCGCTCTGCTGCTCATCGCGACCCGGACTGCGAGCCCGTACCTCGCCGTGGGGGCGCTCACCGCCTCCTTCGGCTGCATCGAGCTCAATGAGGCCTCCTACTGGGCCGCGTCGATGGCAGTGGGCCGCAGTGATTCGATGGCGATCGGGGGAGTGCTCAACACCGGCGGCAATCTCGGTGGCATCATCGGCATACCCGTGGTCGCCTGGTTCTCGGGCAGGCACGCCTGGGGCGCCGCGTTCGCGATCGGCAGCCTCTGTGCCGTGGTGGCCGCCCTGATCTGGCTCGGGATCGACGCCGATGAGCTCGTGACCGGAGCGGCGTCCGCCGGCGCGGCCGGGCCGGTTCGCAAGCCTGCGTGAAGGCTGCCGCGCAGCCGCCTCAACCGCGGGGCTGGCGGGCGAGCAGGCTCGGGAATGCGCCCGAGCACAGCGCGTTCGTCCAGTCCTCGCACAGGCAGACGGCCTCCGCGGGCTTGAAGGCGCGGGGGTTCAGGCTCGCCTCGATCCACAGTCCATCGAGCAGCGCCGCGAGCGCGATCCCGGCCGGCCGCAATCGGAAGGCGGGGACGCCCTCGGTCGTGCGCAGCTGTCCGAGCAGAGACTCGAGCGCCGCCCGATAGGCGACATAAGTGCGATCCTGCACGGCGCGCATGCGGGCATCGTGCGCGATCATGCTCCAGAAAACGAGCCACGTGTTGAACAGGCCCGGCTCGATGAGCGCCGGCGCGAAGGAGGCCTCGAAAAAGCGCCGCAGCCGCTCGCGCGGGGTCGCGCCGACTTCGCGCGCATGCTGGCGGATCGAGCTCAGCAGCGACATCGCGAGCGTCTCGTACGAGGCGGCGACCAGCGCCGAGATGCTCGGAAAATGGTGTGTGATCAGGCCCGCCGACACGCCCGCCTCGGCGGCGATGCGTCTTGCGGATACGCCATCGTGCCCGTACTTGCGCAGACACGCCAGGGTTGCCTCGATCAGCGCCTCGCGGCGCACGCTCGGGGAGGCGCGGCGGAATTTCGGCGCGTGCTGTTCTTTGGCCATGCCTCAATCCAGTCTGTCGATGTCGAGCGCTGCGGCACGCCCGCCGGCGAATCACGCCCGCCCGCGGCGATCCCCCGCTGTGGCCGCATCCTCGCCGCGCGTCCGTCAAACGGCAACGAAACCGACGCTTCGCCATGAGCTTCTCGCATCGAAATGGCGCCGCCGGCGCAAGATGACGATAGTCTTGCTGCCTCGAGCCACCGTGACCTGAAAGCCTTCGGGGGCGGGAGGAGCCGCATCCGCAGCGCGATGCCCCCGGGCCCGGGCCGGTGAGGTCTCGAGTGGCGGCGATTATAACTGGTTTGGGTCCGGCGGTGAGAGGGTCGGCGCGCCCGCGGCGCCCCGAGTGGCCGGCTTGTCTTTGCCGCGGGATGGACCGAGAGCCCGCCTCACCGCGGTGATTCCCGGCGGGCGCGCCTGGGCGGATGAGTCCGGCGAGCCGCCCGGGGCGCTACTGATGGTCGCGCGGAATGGTCTTCCTCCAGGTTCTCGAGATGACCACCTTGCCGTCGCGCAGCAGCGTGCGCGTGTACTCGTAGAAGAAATCATGCAGGTCGCTGCGGACCGAGAGGCGGCTGCGCCAGGTGAGCGTGTGCCCACCGGCTGTCTGGGCGTACAGCGCTTTGCCGATGTCCTCCGCGTCGGCGGGGTTTGCGTTATCGACCTCGTAGGTGAGCGATTCGCGTCGCTGCATCAGGCCCCACGGAAAGCGGGTGTTGCTCGTGCCGTGCCAGAGGACGCGGCTGCGGCCATCCTTGTCGGGCAGCACCTTGTAGGAGGCCGGCCAGAGATCATCGCTGCCGTTGATGTCCGCCAGTCTCGCGACCGGACGCGGGCGCGTGAGCAACGATGGCGGCGGAGCCCGTCCCTCGAGCGGCACGCGCGGCAGATCGATCCAGGATGCGCGCGGGCCGCCGAGCCGGACGGTCGTGTGCATGCGATAGGGCGTGGGCCAGGCCATCGGCCACATGGCGTTGGAGAGGGCCAGGCGGATGCGGTGCCCCTTCGGGAACACGTACGAGGCCAGATGCAGGTTGAACGAGAACGTATAGAACCTGCCGGGCACCAGGTATTTGGGATGCGACATCGAGTTGCGCTGGGCGCCGTTCAGGCCCGCGCCGGTGATGAGGGTGACGCGGCCGTCGGGGGCGACGTCCTCCAGCCGGGCAAACCAGTCCGCGAGCGGCGCACTGGCCGCCGCGCGCAACATCACATGAGGGAAGCCGATGATGGCGACCTCATGCGACAGCGGCTTGGTCTCGTAGAGGAGGCTGTGCGCATCGACGGGACGCTGGTCGGGCTGCAAGTCCCCCCACCAGAAGATGCCGCTGTTCCTGCCCGTCGAGGGCACATAGCGCAGCCGGTCCCGTCCCGAGGCGGCCGCCTCGGCATCCAGGGCGTGATCGGGCTGCAGGTACAGCCGCTCCTGCCATCTGCCCCGGGGAGGCCATTTGTCGTATGCCCGCCAGAGCCCAGGGATGTTTTGATCCTGCGAGCCGGGCGGGTACCAGTGCTGCAGGTAGATCATCAGCCTGGGATCGGAGAGAACGCCCGTGTTTCGTCCCTTGAGCCAGTAGTCGAACCAGCGCACGGCCTGGTCGCGCCAGCCGTAGAGCGGACCGTAGTCGCTGTCGTCTGGCCAGGAGTGGTTCCAGGGGCCGATCCACGCCTTCACCGGCGCGGGGACTTGCTCGAGCATGCGCGGGATGCTGTCGCGGTAGCCGTCGTGCAGCCCGCCGATCAGGAAGCAGGGCACGTGGATGGCCGACAGCGGCCGCTCGGGGCTGTGCCAGAACGCCCCGTCACGCTGATGCTCCATGTAGGTGAGCGTCCAGGGCCTGGAGTTCATGCGCGGTCCGATCACGCTCTCTGCCAGGGAGAAATCCGGCGCTCCGCTGATACCCTGGGAGAGATCCATGTACAGCTCGTATTCATCGACGTGGAAGATCCCATCGATGTAATGAATGTCGTCCTTGAACAGCCTGTTGGTCCCATCCACCGCGATGATCGCCTTCAGCGCCGGCGGATTGCGCATCGCCATCTGGATGGAATTGAAGCCGCCCCAGGAAATGCCGAACATTCCCACCTTGCCGTTCGACCAGGGCTGGCGCGCGAGCCATGCGATGACCCGCTCACCGTCGTGGCGCTCCGCGGCCGAATACTCGCGGTCCGGTGGCGCGCCGCCGCTGTCGCCAAAGCCCTGGATGTCGACCGCCGCGCCCACGAAGCCGCGTCGGGCGAAGTAGCTGAAGATGCCGTATTGCTCCTGGGCCGAGTCGTCGTCCTTGCGATAAGGCAGGTAGTTCAGAATGGCCGGGAAGCGGGCGCCCTGCGGCGCTCCGGTCGGCATGTAGAGTGTGGCGGCGAGCGTGATGCCGTTGCGCATCGGGATGCGGGTCCGCTCCATGGTGAACCCATACCGGGGCGGCGAGGGGCTTGCGTATCGCCGCGGCGCCGCGCTCGCGCTGCCTCGGGCCGGGGCGAGCCCGACCGACAGCAGCAGGATGAGAATCGTCACGGTCGATCTGCGCATGACTCACAGCCTCCAGAGCGCTTCGGTTGTTGAGCTGATTGGCCTGCTCGTCATCCGGCGATGCCTGTGCCGGCATGGGGGGGAGTTTTCGCCGCCGCGCGCCAGGGGGGGCCGCGGCGCGCCGGTGTCACGCCGACGTCGGCGCATGGATCACGGTACGGACCGGTGCGTCGCGCCGCAATGCGCGCTCCGCATCGCTTGCGTCGAGCTCACGCCCGTGGCGGTGGCCGCTGTAAACGGCGTGAGCGATGGCTCCCGGCGCGAGCGCATCCCCGATCCGGGTGATCGAGGCGACACCGGCTGCAACGAGCTCTTCCCGCCGGGTGGTCAGTTCCCGGTACAAGGCGTCCTCCGGCAGACGTGCGCCCACGATCACCAGCGCCCGGCAAGGCAGGCGCGTGCGCGCGGAGGTGAAGACGTTGACGAGCGTCACCTCGTCGCCTTCGAATGACTCGACGCGTGTCAGCGTGTGCACTCCGACACCCGCATCGGCGAGCGCGCGGTACGTCTGCGGCTGCTCGTTGGTCATGATGGACCAGGCGGAAACGAGTCCCGAGGGGGTCGCGTAGCTCACGTGGTGGCCGGTGCCCGCCAGGTGCTCGGCCAGGGCGGAGCCCATGTAGTAATTATCGAAATCAAACACGACGACGGGGTCTTCGAGGCGCGTGCCGGCGGCAATGTCATCGGGTGTGAAGACATTGGGACCGAGGAGCGTGCCCGAGGGGACCTCCAGAGGTGTGTAGAGCAAGGGCACCCACCGCGAACCGGTGGCTGCCACCACGTGTGCCGGATGCAGTTCCAGGATCTCGTCCGCGGTGAGCCGGTTGCCGGGGTACATCGTGACGTTCCCCAGGCGCTGCAGCTGACTGCGTCGCCAGTCAAGAACACGCGACCAGGTCGCGAGCCTCGGCAGGCGCGTCTCGAAGCGCAGTCGCCCTCCGAGCTCATCCGCGGCCTCCGCCAGCATGACCTCGTACCCTCGCCGGCCGAGCGTCAGTGCGCACTCCAGGCCGGCGGGTCCGCCGCCCACCACGAGCACGGTCGCGGCGTGTGGCGCGGCCGGCACGCGCTCCGGATGCCACTGCCGGCGCCATTCCTCGCCGATGGTGGGATTTTGCGTGCAGCGGACCGGAACACAGTCGTGCCAGCTCGAGATGCAGATGTTGCAGCCGATGCACTCCCGGATGTCTTCCTCGCGGCCCTCGCCGACCTTCTTCGGCAGGAACGGATCGGCGATCGACGGCCGGGCGCCACCGATGAGATCGAGCACTCCGCGGCGAATCTGCCCCACCATCGCATCAGGGGAGGTGAAGCGGCCGACACCGACGACCGGCCTGCCCGTGATCGACTTGACGAAGGAAATCACCGGCTCGTGGCTGCCCTCGGGCGCGAAGCGGGATGGCGCGCAATCGGTCGTCTCGGAATCCATTTTCACGTCCCAGAGGTCCGGCAACTCCGCGAGCAGCTGCACGAGCTCGTGCGCTTCCGAGGGCGCTCGCTCGCTCGGCCGCGCGCGAAGCTCCTCGAGACTGACCGCAGCGCGACCGCGCATCGGTCACCGACCGCCTCGCGGGTCACTTCGAGCAGTTCCCGGACGATGCGTGCGCGGTTGCGGAGGCAGCCGCCGTAGGAGTCCGTGCGGTGATTCCATTCGGGCAGGAGAAATTCGTGGGGCAGGTAGCCCATTCCCGCGTATACGTACACGATGTCGAAGCCGGCGCTGCGCGCCAGGCGCGCGGCCCGCCTCTGCGCATCGAGCAGGCCGCGAATGTCCTGGATGTCCATGATCCGCGGGCGCTGGTTGCCGATGTAGCTGACGTGCGTCGGCATCCAGGCGGTGCCCGAGGGAGACATGGAGGGCGTCCGAGTGAGCCGATTCATGACCGAGCCGCCTCCGTGCCAGAGCTCGATGCCGGCGAGCGCCCCGTGCCGGTGAACCGCTTCCGTCATCATCGCGTGGGAGCGCACGTCATCGTCATCCCACAGCGTCGCATAGGGCAGGGGAGCGTCGTCCGAAGCGGGATCGATGGAAACGTAGCCGGTGCAGACCACGCCCCAGCCGCCCTCAGCCTTCGCTTCCCTGAACGCCGCCCGCATGCGCGGCATGGCATTCGTCATGCCGCTCGCGTGGGGCACCGCATAGAACCGGTTGGGAGCCGTGACCGGGCCGATCCGCACGGGCTCGAACAGGACGTCGTAGCGGGGATTGCGAGGCATGACAGAGAGCCTTCGGATCGTTGCTCCGCCGCCCCGGCCGCATGATCGGATCAGGGGCGGTTGTTGTTATTCGATCGTACAATAAGAGACCGGACGCTGGCAACCTGGTCGCCGATCCGCCTCATTCCTCGCTGATCTGGTCGGGCAACTGCGCCTTGCGCCGCGCGATGAACTCGCGCATGGCTTCATCGCGCGCGGGGTCGATCCCCGGGTCCTGATACTCCGCCAGCATTCTCTTCCACACGCGGTTGGCGCGCTGCTCCGCGGTGAGCCGTCCCTCCTGCGACCATTGCTCGTACGAGGAGTAGTCCGCGACCGCCGACTGATGGAACGCGGCCTCGAAGTTGGCTTGGGTGTGCGCGCAGCCGAGAAAGTGGCTTCCAGGGCCGACCTCGCGGATCGCATCGAGCGCCTGGCCGCGCTCGGACAGGTCCATGCCCTGCGCGAGGCTCTGCATCATCGCGCACTGGTCCGCATCCACCACGAACTTCTCGTAGCTCGCGACGAGCCCGCCTTCGAGCCAGCCGGCCGCATGAGTCACGAGATTGACTCCGGCGAGCAGCGTGGGCAGCAGCGTGTTCGCGCTCTCGTAGCCGGCCTGGGCATCGACGACCTTTGAGGAGCACAGCGAGCCGCCGCTGCGGCAGGGAAGCCGCAGCCGGCGGGCAAGCTGAGCCGTGGCGAAAATCATCTGCGTCGCTTCCGGAGTGCCGAACGTCGGCGCTCCCGTGCGCATGGAGATCGCGCCGACGAACGAGCCGAAAATCACCGGGGCGCCGGGGCGGACGATCTGCGTGAGCGCCATGCCACACAGCGTCTCGGCCAGCAGCTCGGCCATGCAGCCGGCGGGCGTCACGGGACCCATGGCGCCGGCGAGCATGGCCGGTACCACGATCGTACCCTGGTTGTGGCTGGCAAACTGCCGCAGCGCCCCGAGCATCCGTCCGTCATAGACGAGCGGGGAGTTCGAGTTGATGTTGCCGAGCACGACCGGGTGCGTCTGCAGGTAGTCCCCGCCGAACAGAATCTGTGCGAGCGCGATCGCATCGGCGGCGTGCCCTTCGGTCTCCGGCGTGGCCTCACAACCCTGGTCCGAATACCGGAAGAAGGCGTACTGCACGTCGAGGTGCCGCTTGCCCGCAGGAATTTCCATCGGCTCGCACATGCTGCCGCCGGAGAAATGAATCGCGGGCGCCATGTGCGCGAGCTTGATGAAATTGTGCAGATCCTCGAGTGTTCCGTAGCGGCGGCCACGGTCGAGGTCGCTCACGAACGGCGGCCCGCCCACGGGAGAGAAGACGGTCGCCTCGCCGCCGAAACGGACGTTGCGCTCGGGGTTGCGGGCAAAGAGGGTGAACACCGACGGAGCGCTCAAGAGAAGATGCCGGGCGAGCCCCCGCGGGATGTGCACCCGCTCGCCCTTCACGTCCGCTCCCGCCTCCCGCCACAGGCGCAGCGACTCCGGGTCGCGCCGCAGCTCGATGCCGATTTCCTCGAGGATCGTTTCCGCATTCGCCTCGATGATCTCGACGGCCTCCGAGCTCAGCAGATCCACAGGCGGCAATCGCCGCCGGATGTACGGGTATTTCTCCGCGGGGGCGCGGGCGCGCGCACGCCTGCTCTCGCGGGCGCGACGAATTGGGATCACGGGGTCGCTCATGAGGTGCTCCCGGGCATCTCTCGACAGATCAGCCGCTGCGCTACGGGCACGCGAGCCGTCGATCGACACCGGCCCGCTGCTGCAATTATACTACTGTAAAAATACTGGCGCAGCCACCGGATCGCGCTCGCGCGAGCCGAAGGCAGGCGATGCGTGGTTCTTGGGGGCGCGCGCGCCCACGCGGCTCCGATCGCCCGCTCATTCCCAGGCGGCGAAGCGCTCGAGGCAGTCGCCGAGGCTGGCCCGCAGAGGCTCGAGGTCGTGCGCAAACCGCCTCCAATAGCCCACTCCCGAGGCGTACAGGGGCTGGCGCACCTGCTCGGCGCTCGCGGTGCGCACGGCGCGGCGGTTCTCGTGAAAGCTGAGCGTCCTCGCCTCGAACTGCAGTCCGCAGTGCTCGAGAAGGCGCCGGATCGTGCCTTGCGGATCGACGATCAGCTGCTCGTATTGAAGGTGCATGACCTTGCCCGGCAGCACCTCGTCCCAGTGATCCATCAGGGCGAGGTAACACCGGTAATAGCGCCCGAGATCCTCGAGGTCGTAGCTGAAGGACTGGCCATTGGCGAAGTACTGCTTGAAGTTGCTGAGGCAGGCGTCCATGGGGTGGCGGCGGACATCGACGATCCTGGCGTTTGGAAGGATGGCGTGTATCAGGCCGACGTGACTGAAATTGTTGGGCATCTTGTCGATGAAGCGCGGCTTGCCGGACCGTACGGCGCGGGTCTCCTCGATGTAGCGGCGGCCAAGCCCGGTGAGCTCGTCCGGTGAGAGCGCGCGCACTCGTTCCGGATAGCCGTCCCGATCGGGCTCGAGGTGATCGAACTCGCGCACCATCGCGAGGATGTTGTGCAGCTCCATCGTGCCTTCGACCTGGGAGTGGCTGGCGAGGATCTGCTCGACCAGCGTCGAGCCGGATCGGGGCAGGCCGAGGATGAAGATCGGCGCGGGATCGGAATGACCGGCCGGGGCGCGGTCCCGGAAGAAATCACGGGTGTAACAGGCCGCGACGCGTGCGGATTTCTCCTCGAAGCTCTCGATCGAAAAGGGGGCGGTCCGCCTGCGCAATGCATTGCCTTCGGCATAGTGGCTGAACGCCTCGGCGCACCTGTCTCGCTGCTCGAGCGCGCGTGCGATCGCAAAGTGCAGCTGCGCCGGGTCGGTGCCGCCCGTGGAGGCGAGCAGGTCTTGCATCGATGCGAGCTCCGCATCGCTGAAGAGGTAGTTCTTGAGATCGGCAAGGCTCCAGTAGGCTTCCGTGTACTTCGGGTCGAGTCGCAGGCATTCCCGATAGGCGCTCTCGCATTGCGCGCGCCGTCCCAGCGTCTTGTTGACGTGGCCGATGGCAAGCCGGAAGCTCGCTTGCGAGGGATCGAGGCGCGCGGCCTCCTCGTAGGCCGCCAGCGCCTCCTCCTGACGCAGAAGCTTGATGTACACCGAGCCCAATGCCGACCAGTTGAGCGCGTTCTGCGGCTCGAAGGTCAGCAGATCACGGAAAGCGGCTTCCGCCTCGGTCAGTCGCTCCGCGGCAAGCAGGCTGTGGCCCCACGCGCGCCGCACGAGGGGGTGGTGAGCGCAGCGGCTGCGGGCGTGGCCCAGCAGTCGCTGCGCATCGCGCGTGTTGCCCGCGCGGATGGCTACGGCGGCGAGACCGGCGAGAGCGGCGAGGTGGCTCGCATCGCTCTTGAGGACCTCGCGGAAGATCTCCTCCGAGGAGCGATAGTCGCCGCCGGCGAGGGCGGTCGTTGCCTGCTCTATGCGCTGTCGATGAGGGTCGAGCCGTCGCGCCTGCTCGAAGGCGAAGCGCGCGTCCGCGGTCATGCCGAGGTCCACGAGCACCTCGCCATAGGCGAGCCAGGCGGACTCCAGAGACGGCCTTTCCTGCACGACGCGGCGCAGCTGCGTGCACGCCGCCTCGAGGCGCCCGTCCTGACGGTAGGCGCGCGCAAGATCGACGCGTGCGTGCGCGAACCGGGGCGAGCCGGCAACGACGCGCTCGAGGATTTCCAGCGCGGGCGCCAGCTTGCGCTGCGACAGCAGGGTGGCCCCCAGCAGATGCAGGCTGTTGACCTCTCCGGGGCAGGTGCGCAGGATCTGCCGCAGCTGCTGCTCCGCGCTCTGGAAGCGCCCGAGGCGCACGGCCTGCAGCGCCCGCTGGTATGCGGTGCGAACAGCGCCTTGAGCCTGCGAAGACACGGCAGCCAACCTCGATTCATCAGCGGGCCGCGCAGCCGCGCGGCCCTCTCGACGGATTCTATCTCCTCGCGCACGGCCTCGCCACGCACCATCGCTCACTTGTACGATGAGCGTGCGATCGCGGTGGCACGTTGCCGCCGGGCCTGCGCCGGGCGTGCCTGCTACGGCGGGCAACGGTGAGCGCGCGCGAGCCCCGGGCCGCGGTGTTGGTCGGCCGCCGCGGCCCGGGCGGGCTCAGATCACGACCCGGTCGCGTTTCGGTGGCGGGTGGTCGGGACTTTCGTCGAGCTCCCGCGCGGCCCTGTGGCCGGAGTAGACGGCGTGGGCGATGAGCGCCGGCTGCAGGCAGTCGCCGATGCGCTGGACGTTGCCGGCGTGCTCCTCGCCGTCCGGCACGAGTTCCCGATAGAGCGTGTCGTCGGGCTCTCTCGAGGTGACCAGCACGAGCGCGTTCGCGGTGTGTTTGCGCACCGTTGCGGTATAGATGCACTCGAGGGAGATGCATGTCTCCTCGAATGCGGCGAGGCAGGTGTCGACGATGATCTCGACGCCGAGCTCGAGCAATTGGCGCTGGGTCGCCTCCTGCTCGCCCGTGTAGTGGCTCCAGGCGCCCGCCCGGCCTTCCGTGGTCACGTAGGTGACGCGTGCGCCGCAACGGGCGAGGAGCGCGGCCAGCACCGGCCCCATGTAGTAGTGGTCATCATCGAATACGGTGACCGCGCCGGTCGGTCGCGCGCCGGCCATCAGATCATCCGGGGTCAGCACGGCCGGTGCGTGCAGTCCGGTGATGGGCCCCGTGTGCCACCTGCCGATGCCATTGCGCCGCCACCGGGCACCGGTGGCGATGAGCACGTGATCGGCTCCAAACTCGCGCACGTCCCGGGCCGACAATCGGTTGCCGAGATACAGGGAGACACCCGGCAGCCGCCTGATCTGACCCAGGCGGTAATCCCTGACCCGCGCCCATTCCGAGAGGCCGGGCAGGCGGCTCTCGAGCGTGACCCGCCCTCCGGGCTCGTGAGCCGCATCGGCGACGGTGACCGCATAGCCGCGCTTGCCGAGCACGTGGGCCGCTTCGAGTCCGGCGGGCCCGGCTCCCACGATCAGCACCGTGCCGCCGCGAGCCGCGGGCACCTTCTCGGGGTGCCAGCCGCTGCGCCACTCCTCCCCCATGGTGGGATTCTGCGTGCAGCGCAGAGCTGCGCCGCGGTAATTGTGCGCGTAGCAGATGTTGCAGCCGATGCACTCGCGAATGTCCTCGAGGCGATCTTCGCGGATCTTGGCGGGCAGAAACGGATCGGCGATCGACGGCCGTGCGGCGCCGATGAAGTCGAGGACGCCGCCGCGCACCTGCCGCACCATGGCGTCCGGGGAGGTGAAGCGCCCGACACTCACGACGGGCTTGCCCGTCAGCGCCTTGACATGGGCGACCTTCGATTCGAGCGCGCCTTCCGCGACGAACCGCGAGCTCGCCATCTCCTCGCCGTAATAGTCGGCGACGACCAGGTCCCACAGGTCCGCCATCGGGCCGACCATGCCGAGCACGTCCCGGGCCTCATCGCCGCTCAGGTGCCGATCCCCGTGACCCTCGGCGGAGAAGCGCACCGCGATCGCGCACTGGTCGCCGACCGCCGAGCGCGTCTCATCCAGCAGCTCGCGAAACAGCCGTGTCCGGTTCTCAAGCGAGCCCCCGTACTCATCGAGACGATCGTTGAGCTCGCGAGAGAGGAATTCCGAGACGAGGTAGCCGTGCGTCGGGTAAACATAGATCACGTCGAAGCCCGCAGCTCTGGCGCGTCGCGCAGCCGCGAGATGCCATTGGCGCAAGCGCCGGATGTCGCGTCGGTCCATGCGCTGCGACTGGATCGGCTCGCAGCGGCTCGGCATCGAGCGCACCCCGAGGCTCGGCACGCGGCTCGCCAGGTTCGAGACGAAACTGCCCCCGTGCCACAGCTCGATTCCGGCGAGCGCGCCGTGCGCGTGCACCGCATCGGCCGTCGCGGCGAGGTTGCGCGCGTCGCCCTCGTCCCAGTTCGCCGCGGATGGATACGGCTGGTCATCGGAGCTCGGGTGAATCGAGCAGTACTCGGTGCATACCACCCCCCAGCCGCCCTCGGCCTTCATGCCGCGCATCGCCGCCAGTGTGCGCGGCAGGGCGGCGCCCATGCCCGTGCAATGCGGCACCTGATAGAAGCGGTTGCGCGCGGTGACCGGACCGATGCGCACCGGCTCGAACAGCACGTCATAGCGGGATTCGGTGCTCATCTGCGCTTTGCGGCGGGCCGCGCCTGCGACGGTTGGCCGCCCATGGTGAGGGAATCAAGGTACTATATACATATATAATAAATTTGGCAAATTCTATATAAACATATAAACTCCGGGCCTGCATCCCGCTCCACGACACGGCGGATCACCGCATGCCAACCGAGAGCCGCCCTGCGCGCCGCGCACGAAGACCCCAACCGGCCCCCGTGTCCGAGACCGCGAATGCCCCGCCCGCCGATCAGGGGCTGCATCACGGTGCCACCGCGCCGTACGAGGCGGTGCCTGCCGAGCTCGCTCTGCGGCTGATCGAGGGCGCGCTCAGGCTCATGCAGGACTGCGGCGTCGCCTTCGACCCGCAATCGCAGGCTCTCGATCTGTTTCGCGAAGCCGGGTGCGACGTCTCCTTGGATGGGATCGTGCGTTTCCCGGCACCGCTCGTGCGCGCGGCCCTCGCCGGCACCGCAAAGAGCGCGAGGCTCTGGGATCGCAACGGGCGGCGCTGCATCGAGCTCGACGACCGCCACACCTGGTTCATGCCCGGCATGACGTGCATCAGGATTTTCGATCCCGTGAGCGGTGAGCCGCGTCCGAGCGACGGCGAGGACCTTGCGATGGTGACGCGCGTCGCGGATGCGTTACCCAACATGGATGCGGTCTGCGTCGCGGTGAAGAACGTGGCCCGTTCGGACATCCATGGCGAGATCGAGGAATTCGCCATCCTGGCGGCCAACACGACCAAGCCGCTCGAGTATCTGTGCGAGAATGCCGAGTCCCTCGATCCCGTGCTCGAGATGGCCGCCGCGATCCGCGGCGGCCGCGAGGCGCTGTTCGAGAAGCCGTACTTCCTGCACATCATCACGCCGTTGCCGCTCAATTATCCGCGCGCCCACGTGGAGCAGCTCGTGAAGTGCGTGCAGGCGGGCGTGCCGATCAGTGTGGGCACGCTGCCGATCGGCGGCGCCTCCACCCCCATCACCACCGCCGGCTGCATGGTGAACAGTCTGGCGACGGATTTCGCGGGCATGGTTCTCGCGCAGCTCATCCGCCGCGGAGCATTCTGCGTCGGCAGCTCCGATGTGTCCTTCATGGAGCCGGCCACCGGCGGCATCGGCAATTTCGCCCAGACCTCGCTCGCGGACATGCTCATGTGCCAGGTGCGCCGCCGCCTGGGGCTGCCCTCCCTCACCGGTGCCGGCGGCCACTCCCCCGCGCGCCGTTTCAATCAGGATGCGGTCGCGGAGATCTCCCTTGGCATGATGCAGGCCTTCTACAGCCGTCCCGCCACCCTCGATTATCTCGGCTCGCTCGATCAGGGCCTGACGTTCTCGCTGCACGCGCTGTGCCTGTGCGATGACCTGGCCGGCCTGCTGCGCACGCTCTGGCAGGGCATCACGATCGACGCGGACACGGTCGCTCTCGATCTCGCCCGCAAAGTCGGCGCCCGGGGCAATTACCTGGGCCAGCGGCACACCGCCGCGCACTGCCGCGAGCATCTGTGGAACAGCCGCTACTTCGGTGCCCGCCTGCCGGTGAGCACGGGCCTGCTGCCCGATGAGGACCTCATGGAGAGAATCGATGCCGATGTCCGCACGCTCCAGGCCCATCGCCCCGAGCCACTCGGGGCGGAGCTCGAGGCGCGTCTGCGCGCGATCCGCGAGACCTTCGCCGCAGCCGACCGGCCGGGCGGCTGAGGCCGCAGGCGGTTTGGAAGCTCGATCAGGGCCGGAGGGCTTCCGATCTTTCGATCCTCGGGCTCGAGGTCCCCGGCACGGCGCTTCTTGCAGGGCGGCGGACCCGGCCGGCGGGCGCCGGCGGCGAGCGTCGGGGGCAGGCTCAGGCGTCGGAGAACACCGCCTCATCCGGCTCGGTCGCGTCGGTGACGGGCTCCAGCCCGAGGTCCGCCGCCGCGGCCGCGCGGACGTCGGCCTCGATGTCCATCGTGCGGCAGGCGAGCAGATAGATGCCCGCCGATACAGGCAGGCCCACCAGCATGGACAGATCCGCGCCGCCGAGCCAGCGGGCGACGGGCCCGGTGTACAGCCCGGTGCTGAAGAACGGGATCATGGCCGCGAACCCGCAAGCGTAGGCCGCCAGCCCGTGCCAATTCCAACGCCCGTACATGCCGCGGGGGTTGAAAATCTCGCGCACCGAGTAATGCCCCTTGCGCACCAGGTAGAAATCGACCAGGTTGATCGCCGTCCAGGGCGTGAACAGGTAAAGCAGCACCGAGAGCAGATTGGAGAAGCCCCGCAGAAAGTCGCTCGAGGAATTGAGCGCGATCGCGGTGGAGACGATGGCCGCGGCGGCGAGGCTCGCGATGCGCTTGCCGGCGCTGCTCTTGAGCGGCTTGAAGGTGTCCCAGACGCTGAGCAGCGTCAGCGAAGCGCCGTAGAAATTGAGCGCCGCCACGGTGAGCAGGCCAATCAGCGCGCCGACCAGCACCAGCTCCCCGAGGCCGGGAAAGATGCTGTTCGCGGCCCGCTCGAGCGCCGCTGGCACATCGAGCCGTGGAAACATCGCCGCGGCGACGCTTCCCACCAGCATCATCCAGGCGCCGCCGACGAACGCGCCGAGGTAGGTCCACCAGAAGGAGGCGCGGATGCTGACCTCCTTGGGCAGGTATCTCGAGTAGTCCGAGACGTAGATCGACCAGGTGAGCTGATAGGCGGCGGCGGCCAGCAGCTCGGTGAGGAACGGCGTCGGGCGAAAATCCCCCCAGGCCCACTGCGAGGCGGGGATCTTCAGCAGAAAGACCGCGCTCACCGTGAACACGGTGAGGATCGCCAGCATGGAAAACGCCACCGCCCGCTGCGCGAGGTGGATCGAGTCGTAGCCGACGGTGGCGATGCCGGCGGAGAGCAGCGCGAAGCCGATCACCACCGCCGGCGAGTCGGCCGGCAGGCCGTGGACGAGCTGATGCATCGCCTGGACGGCGAGCACCTGGTTGAAGGCGTTGTAGCCGACGTAGGTCACCAGGGCGAATGCCCACACGAGCAGCGCCCCGGCGTAGCCGAACTGCGGCCGAGACTGGATCATCTGCGGCAGACCGAGCTGCGGTCCCTGCGCCGAGTGAAACGACATGAAAAACGTGCCGATGGCGCAGCCGGCGATCACCGCCACCGCCGTCCACAGGAGATTCTCGCCGAGGGCGATGCCGAGCACGCCGATGGCGAGGGTCGCCAGGTGCGCATCGCCCGAGAACCATACGGGCCAGAGGTGCCAGACCTTGCCGTGCCGCTCGGCGAGCGGCACGTAGTCGATGGAGCGTTTCTCGAGCAACATTTTATGGACCACGTGTGCTGGGGCGCCGCGCCGGCACCCCCGGTGCGCGAGCAACCTGTTTATATTATGATCTTGATATTATAAAATACCGATGCCGGCCGCAAGGCGCCGGCGGGAGGGTGAGCGAAGTGGTCGAAAGCATGAGATGTGTCAGGACGCTGGGCCTGCTGGGCACCGGGGTGATCGGCGGCGGCTGGGCCGCGCGCGCGCTGCATTTCGGGATAGATGTGATCGCGGCGGACGTCAAGCCGGAGATGGAGGACTGGATCCGCGGCGCGGTCGCCAACGCCGAGACCGCCCTCGCGCGCCTGACGAGCGCGCCGCTGCCGCCGAAGGGTACGCTGACCTTCACCACCGACTTGAAGGCGATGGCCCGGCGGGCGGATTTCATCCAGGAGAACATACCCGAGCAGCTGGAGCTGAAGCGGCGTGTGCTCGCGGAAGCCAGCCGGCACGCGCCGGCGGATGTGGTGATCGCCTCGAGCACCTCGGGACTGATGCCCACGGACCTGCAGCGCGACATGCAATCTCCCGAGCGCTTTCTGGTCGCCCATCCGTTCAATCCGGTGTATCTGCTGCCGCTGGTCGAGCTGGTCGGCGGCCATGACACCTCGTCGCGCTCGCTCGACGCCGCCCAGGCATTCTATACGTATATCGGCATGCACCCGCTGCGCGTGCGCAGCGAGGTGCCGGGCCACCTGACCGATCGTCTGCAGGAAGCGCTCTGGCGCGAGATCCTGCACTTGGTCAACGACGGGGTGGCGACCACGGGCGAGCTCGACGATGCCATCGTGTACGGACCGGGCTTGCGCTGGGCGGCGATGGGCACGAACCTGATCTATCATCTGGCCGGCGGCGAGACGGGCATGCGCCACATGCTGCGGCAGTTCGGTCCGTGCCTCAAATGGCCCTGGACCAAGCTCGAAGCGCCGGAGCTCACCGAGCAGCTCATCGACCGCATGGTCGAGGGCACCCAGGCCCAGGCGGCCGGGCGATCGATCCGTGAGCTCGAGCGCCTGCGGGACGAGTACCTGGTTGCCATCCAGCAGGTGCTGAGGCAGTTCGACATCGGAGCCGGCTCGACGCTGCGTGCCGTGGAGGAGCGCCTCTATGCCGATAGCGCCGCCGCGCTCCGGTCCGCCGACGAGGATGCCGCTGCTGCATCCGGACAACCGCTCAACACGCTCGAGACCGAGGTCCGCCCGGAGTGGATCGATCACAACGGACGCATGACGGAGTCGCGTTGTGTTCAAGTCTTTGGCGACGCCGCGGACGCGCTGTTCCGGCTCGCGGGCATGAACGGCGCCGATCGAAGTGCGGGCCGGGCGTTCTTTGCCGTCGAAAGCCACGTGATTCATCATGCGCCGGCGAGCGTGCTCGATTCGCTTTTCGTGGCCACCCAGGTGCTCGGCGTCGACGCCAACGGCGTGCATCTGTTCCACAGTCTCAAGCGCCGCAGCGACGGTCGCCTGATCGCCACCGGTGAGCAGCGCTACGAGTATGCCAGCGCCTCGGAAGGGGCTTGCGCGCCCATGGACGCGGCGGTGCGCGCCGGGCTCGATGGCATCCGCGCCGCCCACGCCAAGCTTCGGGCTCCCGCCCAGGCCGGCCGTCCTGTAGTCTTCCCGGGAAAATGATGTCCGGGAGGGCCCCATGCCCAAGATTGTCGATCATGCCCGGCGGCGCGACGAGATCGCGCTCGTCGCCTGCCGTGTCGTGGCGAAGCACGGCTTCGAGCAGACCACCATCGTGCGCATCGCGCGCGAAGCCGGCTACACCACGGGGATGGTGGCCCATTACTTCGATACCAAGCAGGACATCATCGTCGCCGCTCTGCGGCTGATCCTGCGGCGCATCGAGGAGCGCCTCACCCGTCAGGCCGAGGCGGCCGAGCAGCCGGATCTGCTGGCATTGCTTGCCGAGGCGCTGCCGGTCGATGCCACGCGCTTCACCGAGTGCGCGTTCTGGACCGCTTTCTGGGGCCAGGTCATGGCGGACAAGCGCCTGAAGCGGGTTAATGTCTGGATCCACCGGGCGTACCTGCGCCTGTTCGAGCGCTGCCTCGCGCAGAGCTGGCCGCAGTGGTCGCAGTGGCCGACCGATACGCGTGAGGAAGTGCTGAGATCGGTGGTGACGTTCATCAACGGTCTCACCGCGAGCGCGGTCGCGAGTCCCGGGGACTGGCCGCCCGAGAGGCAGGTCCGCCAGCTGCATCTGCAGTTGCAGCTGCTCAAGCTGTGGGCAAGTCAGGGCAACGCAGCCGTTGTCCCGTCCCGGCGCCGCCGGCCGGCAGCGCAGCCCGCATCCCCGGCAACGCGAGAGCGCGGCGCCGGGTGAGAGCGAGTCGGCGCGCCTGCGCAGGGCGGTGGCCGCTCCGCGGGCCGCCGTGATACCTCTCGATTGCCTCTGCGCCTGCCGACGTTAACGGCCGGCTGCGCAGCTCGGCGGCGCCGAGCGCCTGACCGGATCGATGCGCAGCTGCCCGTGGGTCGCCGAGATCCGGCCCCGGGTGGGCCCTTGGGGACGGCCCCACCAGTTCCACTGCGCGGACACATCGTACCCGCTCGCCTCGGCAGCGAGTCGTGCGCCGCCCAGGATGCAATTGGCGCGCACGCCCTTGCCGCCGAGGACGATGTGCGAATGCCGCGTGGTTCCGTTCTGATCGAACGCGACGATCGCCGCCCCCTTCGCTGCGCTCAGCCGGCTGTCCTCTACCCTGACGAGGAGGTCGGACATTGCGGCATGATTGGCGAAATGCAGGGCATACTGTCCGGAGTCTTCGATCGAGCTGTCCTGCACTTCGATCGAGACCGAATCGCCCGCGGCGTCGCCGAAATTCATACCGTCGAGCTTCGCACCTACGGCCGTGGTGTCCTTGTACACAAAGGTGCCGCCGGTCACGTCAGAGCCGATTCCATCGCCGTAGCAGTCGGTGAAACTGCTGTCGATGACGCGCAGGTTGTTGACGACTCTGTGCCCCCATGAATACTGATCCATGCAGCGGCCAAGATTGTCCATGTACTGGATGTCGGTGAACTTCGGCTCCGGCGGCAGCTTCGTCGGAAAGGAGGTATGGCTGACCGCCACATCCACCATCGTAAGGTTCATGACCGACCCGGTGTCTCCCGCGTTGTCCTCCTCGATCATATCGCCCGGATCGTAAGCGAACGTGCTGTGCTCGATGTACAGGTTCGTCGTGGTGAGGCCCGAGTCGGTGAAAAATTCCGCGCCATTGCAGGATCCGCCGCCGATGCCGTGAGCGAACGTGTTGTGATCGATGCTCCAGGTCAGTGAGCCCCCGGTCTGATTGCCGAACAGACCCTCGCAATCCGCCTCGGGACTGCCGATGTAGGTCTCCGAGTCGTCATCCGAGTCGACGGAGAGAACGGCGTGGTCGCGGGTCTGCATGCCTATGGCCAGCACCGAGCGCATCCTCGGACCTTGCGCCAGGCGCGTGAGCCTGTTGCCGCTGACACGCGCTTGCACCTGGGCGTCGCCGGTCGCGAGGATGTCGATTCCGTCGCTGCACTTGCCGTCGTGTATGTAGTTGTCCTCGACGGACACCCAGCCGGCCCCCCGGCTCTCGTCGATCATGATGGTCGCCCAGCCGTTCGCGAGCACGGGCACATCCCCCGGGAAATACACGTACAGACCCGCGGCGCACGCCGTGTTTGTAGCGGACAGGTTGTTACCGTAAATTCTCACCCCGGTTACGTTGGCGCCGTAAATTCCACCGCGGTACGATCGGGTGATCACGAGATTGCCGACCGCGACATGATCGGCGAGAACGACGGCGTCACCGGAATTGCTGTGCGGGTCGCTGTTGGTGATCCGCGGAGCCTGTGCGAGCGGTCCGGCTCCGTTGACCGGCGGCCCGCCGCCGATGAGCGACTGGTCCGGCTTCAGGGCGATGCCCCCGTCGAGGGGCGGCACGTCGGACGGTGCGGGCATCACGACTATGACGTCCCCGGGCGCCGAAGCCTTCTCGACGGTGGCCAGGGAATCGAACGGCGCCGGCCGCGAGCCGTTTCCCCCGGGGGCGGCGCCGGCGCGGACATACAGCGTTCGCGCATGGACGATCGCCGCGCAGCCGGCAACACAGCAGATCGTCAGGGCTGATTGCAGCAGCCCACCGAAACGTCCGTCACGAGCAGATCTCGACATTCAGCATCCATCCGGTCCGGGAACCTGGCTCCGCCGCCGGCCGGACACGCGGCCGCGACGCGCGTTGGGCCGTCCGTGGCCCGGGCAGAGCCCGTCTCGCTCAGAACGAGCGGGAGTACTCCAGGGTCACGGTCGCCGGCCGCAGCGTGGCAACCTGCGGAATGACGGTCCCGGCCGCGTCGTACTGTGCGTAACCCACATAGCCGATGTCCCCGAGATTGGGCTTGGCGTTGGTGAGATTGCTGCCGTTCAGCGACAGCGAGGACCTGCCCCAGTCGATGCCGATGCGCGCATCGATCAGCGAGTAGCTCGGCCGGGTTGCGATGGCGCCGGATCCGCCGTTGAGCAGCGACTCGCTGCTGTCCGTGAAGCTGTAGTCCGCTCCCACGAAGCCGGTGACATCGGCGCTGATCGGCCGTCGGTATACCCCCCCGAGCGTGCCGGTCCAGGCCGGCACGTCCATGATGCGTGATCCCGGGATCAACCCGACCAGGCCCAGCGCTCCGGGCTTGGTGAGGTCGGTAGACTCGTAGCCGACCCCGAACCGCATTTGCAGGCGCTGGGTGAGATAGCCCATCGCCTCGAACTCGCCGCCATTGATGATGGCCCTGCCGCCGTTGATGTCGAAGTACGAGCCGCACGGCAACGCCACCTGCTGCTGGATGTTGTTCCAGTTGATATGAAAGCCGGCCGCCGTGAGCAGCAGGCCGGGGTGCGTCAGCTGCATCTTGGCGCCCGCCTCGTACGACCACAGCGTGTCGGACTTCAGGTGCGTGATGTCGCTCACCGGCAGGTTCGGCTCGGCGCAGAAGGGCAGGTCGGCCTGGGCGTTGCCCGCGCGGAAGCCTTTCGAGGCCGACATGTACAGCATGGTGGACTTGGTCGCCTGATAGGACAGCGCCACCTTCGGGTCGAGGCCGTGCTGGCTGTTGGTTTGTGGGGCGCTCGGCGTCAGACCGAAGTTCATGAAGCCGTTGGCGACATAGTCGGTGTTCTGCTTCAGCCAGTACTGCCGGGCCCCGAGCGTCAGCGTGTATTTGGGCAGGAAATTCCAGTACACCTGGCCGAACAGCGCATAATCCTTCTCCCTGCCGGGGTTGCGCTGCGTCCAGATGAGGTCGTTCGGCCAGGCGCCCACGACCGTGTTGCCGGCGGTCGCCGCAACCAGGCCGTTGGCGAAGGTCGGCGGGATGTAAAAGAGCGCGCGGGAGTCCGCCACGAACAGGCCGAACGTTCCGCTGATGTGGTGAATCGGCTTGAAGGAGAAGCGCGTCTCATTGCTGAACTGGTTGAAGTAATGCTCGCCCGTCCAGAGATACGGCTGCGCCGGGAGCCCCGAGACCTGATAGTAGGAGGAGAGCACCTGCTGCGTGCCGTAGGTCGAGTCCTCGACATCCTGCGTATGGCGGTGGAAATAGCTGGTGGCGGACACCACGCTCCAGCCGCTGCCGCGGTACCTCAGGGTGAGCGAGGCCATCTGCCAGCGGTCGAGCGCCGTCGGCTGGACGTTGAAGGCGCGATTGAGGGTGTATACGGGGGTGAACTCCGGCAGCGGCGCGAAAGTCGCCGGAAAGCCGTGATACTTCTCTTCCTGGCTCATCAGGAGCAGGTTGGCGGTGAAGCGCCTGGTGATCCGCCAGAGCACGGTGGCGCTACCGCCGTAGGTCGTGATGGCGCCCTGGTTGCCGACGCTGCGCCTCGGCACGTTGAGAAACGGGTTGGTGACTCCGGGGCTCGAGGCGCTCACCGGAAAGGTGCGCGTCAGGTAGCCGGCGTGGTGGCTGTCGAAGGCGACGATGCGCACGCCGAGCACGTTGGATACGATCGGCAGATTCACTACGGCGCTGGCACCGTAATCGGGACTGCCGCCGCCGGATGTGGCGCCGATGTCGGTGGAAAAATGCCCGTCGGTCCTCTCGAGGCTCACCCTGTGGGTGATCAGCCTGACGTTGCCGCCGAGGGAGCTCTCGCCGTACAGGGTGCCCTGCGGACCCTTGAGCACCTCGATGCTGGAGATGTCCACGATGCGCGGATCGATCGAGGCCGGCAGCGGTGTGTTGTCGATATAGAAGCCGGTCGCGCCGGAAGTGCCGAACAGGTTCTGGCCGGTGATGCCGCGGATCGCGATGCTGCGCGCGGCGGCGATTCCGGTCGGGCCGCCGCCATAGGAGAAGGAGAGGTTGGGCGTCTTGGTGGCGTAGGCGGCGAAGGACTTGATGTGGAAGGCGTGCAGCGCCTGCGAGGTGAACGCGGTGATGCTCTCCGGCACCTTGGCAAGCGGCTGCCTGAATTTCTGTGCCGTCACCACGATTTCCCCGAGCGTCGCGCCTGGCGCAGGCGCCGGCAGCTCGGGGGCGGCATCGCTCGCCCACAGCGGCCCCGCGGAGCCGAGACCTGCGATGACCAGAGTGGCGAGCGCGATCTGTCTGTGCCGGCTGCAGGAACATTTTGTCGAGCTCATTCGTCGTATTCCCCCTGGGTTGATTTCGTGTGATTCAATCTTGCGGTCCCGCCGGTCAGCCGGCGCCATAGCGCCGAACGTTCGCAGTGGGGTTGAGAAAGGCGTTGATGACCGTGGCGACGCGGCGCGGCTGCTCCCAGAACGGGTTGTGGCCGAGTCCCGGAAAGATGGCGACCTTGGCGTGCGGCAGAGCCCGCTCAAGCCCGCGGCGCATGGCGGGCAGCATGATCGGGTCGTCGCTGCCCCAGATGAGCAGCGTCGGCGCCCTGAGCCGCGGCAGCGTCGAGGCGAGGTTGCGCAGATCGGCATCCGACAGGCTCTGATGGAGCACGGCCAGCCAGACGCGCAGCGGGATCGCCGCGGCGTTTTGCCGCTCGCGCCGCAGGAAGGCCGGGTCCACCGGGTGCGGTGACGACCACCACTTGCGCATGAAGGCGGAGTTGGGGTTCAGCGGCTCCTTGAGCCGCCGGATCTGCGCCGCCCAGTCGTACTCATGGCGCTCTCCTCTGGGCGGGGGGCCGGCGGTGGAGGAGATGAGCACCACGCGCCGGGTGCTCGCCGGCCAGACCTCCGCAAAGGTCTGGGCGACGATGCTGCCGAGGGAGTGGCCGACGATGTCGGCGCGGCGCACGTGCAGCTTGTCGAGCAGCAGTTTCACGTCATAGGCGAAGTCGTAGCGGGTATAGCAGCAATCCGGCTTGCTCGACTCGCCGTGGCCGCGCAGGTCGACGACGATGAGGCGGAAATTCTTCGAGAGGTAAGGGATGAGCGGGGCCCAGTCGAGGTCGCTGTCGGTGTAGCCGTGGATCAACACGACCGGTGTGCCCCGCGGGTCGCCGAGCGGCACGTAGGCCATGGAGATGCCGTCGGGCAGGGCGACGGTGCGGCGGGCCGCATCGAGCGGGCGCAGATTGATCCGTGGAGGGGTGGCGGCGGCGGCCGCCGCCGCCACCAGTGCCATTGCAACCGCGGCCATTGAGGCGAGCGGGGCGCGTGAGCGGTGAACAGTGGTCATGGGCGACTCCTCAATGCCATCTGGCGCGAGCCCGGACCGACGGGAGTGCCGGCCGATTGCTCGCGAAATTGCTCGATGGCCCGGGCGATGTCGGGCGCAAAGGGCGCAACCGCGGGTGTGTCCCCCTGCTTGATGTGCAGGAGCATGATCTCGGCGGCGGCGGCCGGCTCGGCCCGGCCTTCGCAACCGAGCTGCAGGGCCGCATGGATCCGTTTGGTGTCGCTGCCGAGGATGGCCGCATTGACGACAACCACGTCGCTCTTGTGCACCTCCCTCAGGTAGTGGATGTGCATCTCGACGGTGTAGAGCGTGAAGCGCGTGCGCTCGCGGTAGGGCGCATCCATGCCCAGACGGTCCATCAGGGCATCCGTGGCGAGGCTCAGGATGAGCCCATAGTACGCATCGCGCAGATGGCCGTTGTAATCGATCCACTGCGGATCGATCGGTGTGCGGTAGATCGGTTCCGCCGGCATCGACGGCGTCTCCCGGCCGCTCAGCGGATCTTCAGCCGCTCGCGCGCCTGGGCGGGCGAGAGGATGCGGGCGCCCATGGCCTCGATGATGGTGCGGGCCCGCTCCACGAGCTGGGCATTGCTCGCATACACACCGCGGCTGAGATAGAGATTGTCCTCCAGCCCGACCCGGACGTTGCCGCCGAGCAGTATGGATTGGGCCACCCACGGCATCTGCATGCGGCTGATGGCGAAGGACGTCCAGACGCTGCCGGCGGGCAGGGTGTTGACCATGGCGAGCAGATGGCCGACGTCTGCGGGCACTCCGTACGGGATGCCCGCGCACAGCTGGATGAGCGCGGGTGCTGGAATCAGCCCCTCGTCGACCATCTTGCGGACGAACCAGAGGTTGCCGGTGTCGAACACTTCGAGCTCGGGCTTCACGCCGAGGTCGCGCAGGATCGCGGCCCCGCGCCGCAGATAGTCCGGTGTCGACACGTACGCGCGGTTGCCGTCGCCGAAGTTGAGGCTGCCGCAGTCGAGGGTGGCGATGTCGGGGCGGTACAGCCCTTCGTGACACAGATCGATCACGTGCTGCATGCGCCGCTCCTGGCTGACGAAGTCCGTGCCCGGTGCGGGGGTGTCGTCCAGGCCGTGCTCCCCGATGCAGATGTACCCGCCCATGCCACAGGTCAGATTGACGATGACATCGACGCCGCTTTCGCGGATATGTTTGACGACCTCGCGGTAGTGGCGCGTCTCCATGCTGAAGGCGCCGGTCTCGGGGTCGCGCACGTGGATGTGTACGATCGCCGCGCCCGCCTTGGCGGCATCCACGGCCGCCGCAGCGATCTGCTGCGGGGTGACCGGGCAGTGCGGGCTCTTGGTGACCTTGGTGTCGTCGCCGGTCACGGCGCAAGTGATGATGACGTCGTAGTTCATGTTCTGCACTCTCGCTGAGGCCACCCCTTAAATATTATGACGATGATAATACATATGGGCGGCGAGGCGCGCAAGCACCCTCCGGGCGCGCGCGCCGCTCTGGCGCAGCGGCCGGTGGGGCGGTTCGGGAGTCGATCGATCCGGGGGGGGGGTGGCGCCGCTGGCGCCAGCTCAACCGGGCATCAGCACGATCACGGCGAGCGGAGGCAGACGCAAGGTCAGTGAATGCGGGCGGCCGTGGGAGGGCTGGTTGGCGGCCTGCACGCCTCCCAGGTTGCCGCCGCCGCCGCCGCCGTATTCGGCGGCATCACTGTTCAGGCGCTCGACCCAGCGGCCGCCGAGCGGCACACCGACTCGGTAGCTGTCCCGGGGTACGGGCGTGAAATTGCAGGCGATCAGCACCCAGTCCGCGGCTCGCCGTCCCCGGCGCAGGTACACGATGACGCTGTCGTCGGCATTGTCGCAGTCGACCCACTCGAAGCCCTCGGCGCTGAAGTCGCGCTCGTAAAGCGCCGGGGTCGAGCGATACAGGCGGTTCAGGTCCTTGACCCATTTTCGCAATCCCTCGTGCGGCGCGTGCCCGAGCAGATGCCACTCAAGGCTCTGCTCGTGCCCCCATTCGCCCCACTGGCCGAACTCCCCGCCCATGAACAGCAGCTTCTTGCCCGGGTGGGTCCAGAGATAGCCGTACAGCAGCCGCAGCCCGGCGAAGCGCTGCCAGTCCTCACCGGCCATCTTGCCAAGGAGCGACCCCTTGCCGTGCACCACCTCGTCGTGGGAGAGCGGCAGCACGAAGTTCTCGTTGAAGGCGTACCAGAGGCTGAAGGTGATCTGGCTGTGATGGTACTTGCGGTACACGGGGTTGGCGGCGAGGTACTTGAGCGTGTCGTGCATCCAGCCCATGTTCCATTTCATGCCGAATCCGAGTCCGCCCAGGTAGACGGGCCGCGAGACCATGGGCCAGGCGGTCGATTCCTCGGCGATGGTCTGCGTATCGGGATGGTCGCGGTAGACGGCGAGGTTGAGCTGCTTCAGAAACTGCACCGCCTCCAGGTTCTCATTGCCCCCGAAACGGTTGGGAATCCATTCGCCGTTGCGCCGTGCGTAGTCGAGGTAGAGCATGGAGGCCACCGCGTCGACGCGCAGCGCATCGACATGGTAGACGTCCAGCCAGAAAAGGGCGCTGCTCAGGAGAAAGTTGCGTACCTCGGCGCGGCCGTAGTTGAAGATCGAGCTGTCCCAGTCCGGGTGATGGCCCTGGCGCGGATCGGCGTGCTCGTACAGGTGCGTGCCGTCGAAAAAGCCGAGTCCGTGCTGATCGGACGGAAAGTGCGACGGCACCCAGTCGAGAATCACGCCGATGCCCCTCCGGTGCAGGTGGTCGACGAAGTACATGAAATCCTGCGGCGTGCCGTAGCGGGAGGTCGGGGCGAAATAGCCCGTCACCTGATAGCCCCAGGAGCCGTAGAAAGGATGCTCCATGACCGGCAGCAGCTCGACGTGCGTGAAGCCCATCTCGGTCACATAATCGGCCACCGCATGCGCAAGCTCCCGGTAGGTGAGCCAGCGCTGATGCTCCTGCGCGAGCCGCATGAACGATCCCAGGTGCAGCTCGTAGATTGACCAGGGCGCATCGAGGGCATTGGCCCCGGCACGGGAATCGAGCCAGCCCTCATCGCCCCACTGATAGGAGAGATCCCACACGACCGAGGCGGTGCGCGGCGGCCGCTCGCAATGAAACGCGTACGGATCGCTCTTGTCGACCGTGTAGTCCCCGTGGCGGGACATTATGTGATACTTGTACAGCGTCCCGGGACCGATGCCCGGGACGAACGCTTCCCAAATCCCCGATGAGTCGGGACGGGGCGCTAGGGGGTGGGCCTGCACGTTCCAGCCGTTGAAATCCCCGATCAGCGAGACCGAGGCGGCGTTTGGAGCCCACACCGCGAAGCGGGTTCCGGCCGCGCGGCCCGGCTCAGGGGGCAGCAGGTGGGCCCCGAGCTTCTCGTAGGCCCGTCCATGGGTGCCCTCGCGGAACAGGTAAATGTCATGCTCGGTGAGCCACACCTGGGCAGTGTAGCAAGCGGCGGCAAGGCGATGCAGAAACCCACCGTCATAGGCCATCGGGGCGCGAGCGGATACCGCCCGGAGCATACGCTGGCGGCCTATCGGCTCGCCCTCGAGCAGGGGGCCGATGCCCTCGAGCCGGATGTGGTCATGACCCGGGACGGGGTGCTCGTGGCCCGCCATGAAAACGAGCTCGGCGGCACGACGGATGTGGCGCGGCACGCGCGCTTTGCATCCCGATGCACCACGAAGGTCATCGACGCGGTGGCCGTCACAGGCTGGTTTACCGAGGACTTCACCCTGCAGGAGCTGAAGGTCCTGCGCGCGCGCGAGCGCATCCCGGACCTGAGGCCCGACAACAGCCGCTTCGACGGGCAGTTCGAGATCGCCACGCTGGAGGAAATCCTCGCGCTGCGCGAGGAGGTCGGCCGGGAGAGGTCTGCTCGCGCGCTCGCGCTCGGCTTGCCGCCGCCCGGGCCGATCGGTCTGTATCCAGAAATCAAGCATCCCAGTTACTTTGAGGCTCTGGGCCTGCCCATGGCCGAGCCGCTCATCGAGACGCTCGAGCGTCACGGCTGCCGCGGGCCCGAGGCCGGTGTGTTTCTGCAGTCGTTCGAGCCCTCGATCCTGCGCGCCTTGAGTCTCCTTACCCGGCTGCCGCGGGTTCAGCTCATCGAGGCCGAGGGCGCCCCAGCCGATTTCATCGCCACGGGCGATGCGCGTACCTTTGCCGCTCTGCTCACCCCACAGGGGCTCGCGGAAGTGGCCGCCTATGCCTCGGCGATCGGACCTGAGAAATCACTGGTCGTTGCACGGGCCGCCCGGGACGGGCTCGCCCGGCCGACCACGCTCGTTGCCGGCGCCCATGCGCAGGGGCTGCGCGTCAATCCCTGGACTTTCCGTGCGGAGAATGCCTTTCTGCCCGCGCAGTTGCGCTCCTCGGCCCGGGACGCGGACCGCGGTGACCTTGCGAGCGAGCTCGGGTACTTTCTTGCAGCCGGCATCGACGGATTCTTCACCGACCAACCCGATATCGGCGTGCGTGCCCGCGATGCCTTCCTGGAAGCCTGTCGGGCTTAGAGGGGCTCGCCTCGAGCCCGACAGGATTCGGATATTGTCCAATGGCATAGTTTGAGCCGGAGTTTGTGCTCTCCCGCCTGGCCGCCATGGAAGGGGCTTCCCGAGAGGTCACGAGCCGGTTCCGCGAAGCGGGTCTTCGTCCGGCCGCGAAGCCGTGATCCATGCGGCGGGAGTGTATGCTTTATACTACGCGGATGTGGTAGAAGACGGCCCATGACCGAAATCGCTGATACCTTCGACTCTGCATTCACCAAAGCCGTCGATCTTGGCAATCGGATGGCGGACAAGGACCGGGACGCCGACCTGTGGGACATCGCAGACGGACTGCTCGCCGGTGCGCTTCAGTACTGGCTGTATTCACGCCAGCCTTGTGGAGACCCGCGCTGCCAGGACTGCATGCCCATCAGCACGGCCGAGGGACGCATGGCCGAGCTCAAGCGCTTGATTGAGCAGCTCGCCTCCGAGAGCGAGTATTTCCATACGCCGACCGATTCGAACGCGGGCCGAGCCTGAAGATCCCGGGTGTCGGCCCCCGGGACCCCCCGCAGCACACGGACCTCGTTTAAGATGGCGGCTTTGCACCCGGGAAGGGGGGCAGCGCGTGAGTCAGATCGATCCCGAGTCCGGCAAGGCCGGTGGCGAGCCCATTGACGCCGAGGTGGTCATCATCGGCGCAGGCCCCTGTGGTCTTTTCCAGGTGTTCGAGCTGGGCCTTCTCGGGATCCGCGCCCATGTGGTCGACTCGCTCGCCCATCCGGGGGGGCAGTGCACGGAGCTCTATCCCGAAAAGCCCATCTATGACATTCCGGCGCTCCCGGTGTGCGGTGCCCAGGAGTTGATCGACCGGCTGATGGAGCAGATCAAGCCCTTCGGACCGCGGTTTCACCTGGGCCAGGAGGTCAGCGGGTTCGCGCGCCGCGAGGACGGGCGTTTTACGGTGGTCACCGCGGCCGGAACGTGCTTCAGCGCCGGCGCCGTGGTCATCGCGGCGGGTGTTGGATCGTTCCAGCCGCGCCGCCTGGGTGTTGCGGGCGCGGAGCCCTTCGAAGGCGGCGCCATCCAATACCGTGTCAAGGATGCCGCCTCGCTCGAGGGTAAGCGCCTCGTCATCTTCGGCGGCGGAGACTCCGCGCTCGACTGGACCCTGGAGCTCGTGTCACGGGTCAGGGGCCTGACACTGGTGCATCGGCGAGCCGAGTTCCGCGCTGCGCCCGCCTCGGTCGCCAGGATGAAGGAGCTGGTCGCGGCGGGGCGTATGCACCTGCACGAGGCGCTGCCGGAGTCGCTGCTCGTTCGGGACGGCGCGCTTCACGGCGTCAAGGTGAAGACACCAGCCGGCGTGCTCGATCTCCAGGCCGAGCAGCTGTTGGTGTTCTTCGGGCTGCACCCGAAGCTTGGGCCGATCGGCGAGTGGGGCCTCGAGCTCGAGAAAAGGGCGCTCAAGGTCGACACGGAGAGGTTCCAGACCAGCCTCCCGGGCGTGTTCGCCGTGGGTGACATCAACACCTATCCGGGCAAGAAGAAGCTCATTCTCTCGGGCTTTCACGAGGCGGCGCTGGCCGCTTTCGGCATTCAGCATCACCTGTATCCGCAGAAGCGCCAGTTCCTTCAGTACACGACCACCAGCCCCGTCATGCACCAGCGCCTGGGCGTGCCCGACTAGTCCCGATGCGCTGAGCCCGGGCACCCTGCCCGGCCCGGCCGCGGCACATGCCGGTGTCTTCGGGGAACCGATATCTCGATAGCACACCCAGGAGAACCGATGGATCCCCGCCTCGCCGACCTCGTCAAGCTTCTCGATCTCGAGCCGCTCGAGGTGAATCTGTTCCGCGGCGAGAGCCGCGACATCGGCAGTCCTCAGGTTTTCGGCGGTCAGGTGCTCGGCCAGGCGCTCACCGCCGCCGCCTCCACCGTGGAGGGCCGCATCGTGCATTCGTTGCACGCCTACTTCCTGCGCCGCGGTGATTTCAACTCGCCGATCGTGTACCAAGTGGACCGCAGCCTCGACGGGCACGCGTTCTGCAACCGCCGGGTGGTGGCCATCCAGAACGGCACGCCGATTTTCAACATGGCGGCCTCCTTCCAGATCGTGGAGGAGGGTTTCGATCACCAGATCGAGATGCCCTCCGTCCCGGCGCCGGAGACGCTGCCGGATTCGAGCCGGCCGCCACAGGAGATGCTCGCGTGCCTGCCGGAGGGCGTGCGGCGCTTCCTGGAGCGGCCGCGGCCGTTCGAGTTCCGCCTGGTGCAGCCGATGGAGTTCCTGAGCCCGCGCAAGGCGGCGCCGGCGCGGCAAGTCTGGTTTCGCGCGGTCGACAGGCTGCCGGATGACGAAGGTCTGCACCGGCGCCTGCTCGCCTACCTGTCGGATTACTTCCTGCTCGACACCGCGACCTTGCCGCACGGGCTGCCGTCGTTCAGCGGCAAGCTCGTCATGGCGAGCATCGATCACGCGATGTGGTTTCATCGCCCGATGCGGGTGGACGAGTGGCTGCTCTACGCGGTCGAGAGCCCGAGCGCCTCGGGAGCGAGGGGCTTCGCGCGTGCCGGAGTGTATTCGCGGGACGGGCGGCTGGTGGCGAGCACCGCGCAGGAGGGGCTGGTGCGGCTGCGCAAAGAGGCGCGTTAGCGCCTCCCACGCACCCCGGAGGGCACTCGTTGCGTCTCTCTCGAGACGCAACGGGCCCGGATCACGCGTACCGTCAGAATCCCGCCACCTCGCAAGGAGAATGCGCGAAGCGCCCGCTGGCCGGCTTCGGTGCCCGCACCGCGAGCAGTCCAGCGAACGTCGCCGCGTTAGGAACGGCACCGTGGTCGGGCGCACGACCTGCGAAACGGGCGACTTCGAGGTCGGCAGCAGCTTTTATCTGACGGACACCCGGTTCCAGAGCGCCGACCTGATCGAGTCCATCCAGGGTGCGCCACCTCCGTACTTCGCCGCCCGGATTCCCGATCCATCCAACCTCCCCTTCTACGGCAACAGGCGCCTCACGCCGGAGAATGCCAGCACCATCGAGGCGGGACTCCGGGGGCATGAGCTCGACGGAGCGGTGACGGAGAGCCCCACGTATTGGCACTCATACGTCGCCAATGTCATCACATTCGACTACAGCATCTGCAATCCCCGCATCGTGAACGGCACCCCCTACGGGCAATACGCGAACACCGAGGCCGAGCGCTCGCAGGGGGTGGAGTTCGAGATGGCCTGCCGGATCGCCTCGCATTGGCTGCTCACCGGAAACTATACCCACACGGACGCCTATCTTGATAACGCCGGCGTCTGGGAGCTCATGATCGAGAATGCGCGCAACATGGGCAACCTGGGACTGACGTACACGACGTCGAGGTTCGATGTGGGCGCCAATCTCTTCGCGACCGATCGCCGCCTGCGCTGGGCGGGCGATTTCCGGGTGCCTGGCTATGCGCGCCTGGACTTCTTCGGGCGCTATCACGTGACCGGCCGTCTCGCGCTGTTCGGGCGTGTGCAGAATGCGCTCGATCGGCGGATCGTCGAGGTGCTGGGCTACCGCACCCCCGGCGTATACTTCATCGCCGGCGCGAACTACAAGTTCAATTGAGGAATCCGCCCGCCGGCGGCTCCCTCGATGAGGCTCATTGCAGTCTCCGCGGCTCGCCTCGCTGCCCCGTCAGGACGTCGAGGCGAGCCGGCGGCGGCGCGCGATCCAGCATTCATCGGCGAGGTTCATGGCGGAGATGACTCCGGCGGCAAGCATTACCCGGATCATGTCCGGGGAGAGCGACGAGTGCAGAATGACCCAGAGCGTCCCGATGTTGTAGACGATCAGGAGTGTCCCCATCAGGCGGATCGACTGGGCGACCCCCCGGTATTCTCCGATCGCCGGGAAGAAAATCGCGAAGCTCTCCGGGACCTTGCGGAAATGAAAGCGCAACGCCAGGGACAGCGCGCCCACCCCGAGGAGCAGTGTGCCCGCGTTGATGAAAAACGTCCCGGCGCCCACCCGCACGGCGTATGCGCACACGGTGGCGAGCCAGGTGACCAGCGCGCCGGTGGGCAGGAAATGCTCATTCGATTGTCGGTTCATCTCGGCTCTCTCACGGGTTGAGCGGGCTCAATCTGCATCCCGCCGCAGCACCTTGCCGGGATTGAGGATTCCGCACGGGTCGAAGACCCGTTTGATCGCGCGCATCAGGTCCAGTTCCACGGGCTGGGCGTAGCGCTCGAGCTCGCCCACCTTCAGCCGGCCGATGCCATGCTCGGCGCTGAAGCTGCCGTGGAAGTCGCGGACCAGGTCGTGGATGGCGCGCTTGACGGGCTCGGCGCGCGCGAGGAAGGCGGCGCGGTCGGCGCCCGGGGCCTGGTTCAGGTTGAAATGCAGATTGCCGTCGCCGACGTGGCCGTAGGCGACCAGCCGGCCGTCGGGCACGTTCTCACGCAGCCACGCGGAGGCGCGCTCGATGAACCCCGGGATCGCGGCGACGGGCACCGAGATGTCGTGCTTGAGGCTTGCGCCATCCAGCCGCTGCGCCTCGGGGATGGTTTCCCGCAGCTTCCAGAACGCCAGGCGCTCGCGCTCGCTTGCGGCGAGCGCGGCGTCCTGCACCAAGCCACCGTCCAGAGCCGCGCCCAGGCATTCCGTCAGCATTGAATCGAGCGGGTCGGCAGCACGGGAAGAGGTGAGCTCGCACAGGACATACCACGGGTGGGGCGCATCGAGCGGGTCGCGTACCCCGGGGATGTGTCGTGTGGTGAGCTCGATGGCGAGACGCGGGACGAGCTCGAAGGAGCTGACCCGCTCGCCGCTCGCCTCGCGCAGTCGGGCGAGCAGCTCGACCGCCGCGCTCGGATCCGCCAGGGCGGCAAAGGCGGTGGCCGAGCAGCGGATCTTCGGAAACAATTTGAGACTTGCGGCGGTGATGATGCCGAGCGTGCCCTCCGCGCCGAGAAAGAGGGACTTGACGTCGTAGCCGGTGTTGTCCTTGCGCAGGCTCGTGAGCGAGGACAGCAGTCGGCCGTCGGCGAGCGCCACTTCGAGGCCGAGCACCAGATCGCGCATCATGCCGTAGCGCAGCACGTGCACTCCGCCTGCGTTGGTGGATAGATTGCCGCCGATCTGGCAACTGCCTTCGGACCCCAGGCTCAGGGGGAAGAATCGCTCCGCCTCGTCCGCCGCGCGCTGTGCCTCGGCCAGGATGCAGCCCGCCTCGGCGACGAGCGAGTAGTTGAGCGGATCGACCCGACGGATGCGGTTCAGTCGGGCGAGCGACACCACGATCTGCGTGCCGGATTCGTCGGGCGTTGCGCCGCCGCAGTAGCCGGTATTGCCCCCCTGGGGGACAACGCCGATGCGCTGATCATTGCACAAGGCGAGGAGCCGGGCGAGCTCCTCGGCAGCGCGCGGCTGAACGACGAGGCCACGGCCGTGATACAGCTGACGGTGATCGGTGAGAAAGGGCGCGGCCTCCGGGCCGGTCAGCAACCGTCCCGGACCCAGCGCCTGCTCCAGACGGCCGAGCGTTTGCGGCTCGAGTGCTCCCGGTATGGATGCGTGGATCTCGCTCATGTGCCGCCCAATATGCCTCATGGAGACCGGCTCGCGAAACCGCTTCGGCGGCATGGAGCCCCCGAGGATCAGATAGTCAGTGGATGGCCACGCCCAGCAGGTGGCCGACGAGAAAGCTCAAGGCGCCTGCTGCGCCGCCGATCAGCACCATCCGCAGCGCGCCCCGCAGCGCGTCCCGGCCGGTGAACAGACTGATCGCGAGTCCCACGGCAAACAGCGTGAGGATGGTGAGCAGGGCTGCGGCAATGATCTCCCGCGGCCGGGTGAGGCCGGCGAGGAACGGCAGCACCGGCACAGCCGCCCCGAAGGCAAAGGACAAAAAGGAAGCGCTGGCCGCGCCCAAGGGGGAGCCCATCATGTCTGGGCTCAAGCCGAGCTCTTCCCGGGCCAGCACATCGAGCGCGTTGTCCGGCCGGGAGAGCAGGGACTGGCTGACTTCGCGCGCCTGGGCCAGCTCCATGCCGCGCGCCTCGTAAATCAGCGCCAGCTCCTCGGCTTCCTCTTCGGGGTACTCGGCGATCTCCGCACGCTCGAGGGCGATCTGATATTCGTACATCTCGCGCTGCGAACGCACCGAGACATACTCGCCCGCGCTCATGGAGAGCGCTCCGGCGAGAAGTCCCGCCAGGCCGGTGATCAGCACCAGAGCCGGCGATGCGCCTGCGCCGGCAATGCCCATCACCAGGCTCGCATTGGAAAGGAGTCCGTCGTTGACGCCGAACACGGTCGCCCGCAGGTTGCCGCCCAGGCCGCCGCGATGGCGTTCCCCGACGTCCGCGAGCGTCGTCGGCATATCATGGCTGGTGATGGCGGGGCCGCTGTAGACCGACAGGCCACGCAGCTTCATGGCCGCGAGGACAGAGCGCATGGCCTTGGGTCCGAGCCAAGCGACCAGCCGCGCGACGATGTGCGCCCGCGTCGAAGGCCGAAAAATCAGGGCCGTCGGTGTGGCCGCAGACCGGCGCAGGGAGGCTTCCCACCGCCTCGCCTGCTCCTCCGCGGCGACCGCGAGCTGATCGAACAGACGCTGCTTGCGGGGGTCGGGCTCGGCCTGGGCGACCCGCCGGTACAGCCACGCGGACTCCTTCTCGTGCAGCCAGCTGTCGAGGCCGTCGCTCATGCCGCGCCCGAAAGCCCCAAGGAGCCGTGCCAGGGCCTCGGCTTACGGAGTGGATCGCGGTGAGCCTGGTCCTGAAGCGTCAATAATCGTGCCCGTCTTCGTTCTCGTCCCAGTCCTCATCGTCCTCATCCTCATCCTCCTCTTCGTCCTCGTCCTCGTCCTCGTCCTCGTCCCAGTCCTCATCCTCATCCTCATCCTCATCCTCGTCTTCCTCTTCCTCTTCGTCCTCCTCTTCGTCCTCCGTCCAACCCTCAGGCTCCTGAGTAGGCTCGAGGTCCATCTCGTGCCAGGTCTCCAGGTCGATCTCCTCGACCTCGCCGTCGAGATACTCGATCTCGACCAGCTCGGCGTCCTCGTCCACTTTGAGCACGCGGAAGGATTCGTCGTCTTCAAGGTTCTCGTACCACTGGCCGGGAACCGGTTCGTAATCTCTGCTCACCGATGTTGTCCTCTCCACTTGGCGGCCGCGCAAGTTTAGGGGCTGCGGTGGCGGGGAGCAACGCGGAATGAGCGGATTGAGCCAGGATCGCTCGGCGGTTGCCCACCGTCTCGAGCAGACCCCAGGCACGAAGCGACCCGAGCGCATGACCGGGCCCAGGGCGCTGCCGCGCTCGGCCGGGCAACGATGCCCGGATCGAGCGCTTCTCAATAGCGCGATTCGCTGTGGGACCGTATAGTTTTCATCCTATGATCCGCCACTCGAACTCCGCCTCCCCCCTTGGCAAGGCCCGGCGCGTGGTGGTCAAGGTCGGGTCGGCTCTCCTGGTCGATGCTCGCACGGGACGCCTCAATCGCTCATGGCTCGAGACCCTGGTCGAGGACTTGCTGTGGCTGCGTGGGCGCGACCAGCAGGTGATCCTGGTGTCCTCCGGCGCGATCGCCCTCGGGCGGCGCCAGCTCGATCTCTCCAAGGGCGCGCTGCGGCTCGAAGAAAGCCAGGCTGCCGCTGCAGTCGGCCAGATCCGGTTGGCGCACGCCTACAAGGATCTGCTCGAGGGCCAGGGGATCACCGTGGCTCAGGTGCTGCTTACCCTGGAAGACAGCGAGCGCCGGCGCAGATACCTGAATGCCCGGGCGACGCTCGAGACACTGCTTTCCCTGGGGGCCCTGCCGGTCATCAATGAAAACGATACCGTGGCCACCACGGAAATCCGTTATGGTGACAACGATCGTCTGGCGGCCCGGGTGGCACAGATGACCGCAGCCGACTGCCTGATCCTGCTGTCGGATGTCGATGGACTCTACACCGCGGATCCGAACAAGGATCCGGCGGCGCGCTTCATCGAGGAAGTACGTGAAATCACACCGGAAATTGAGGCAATGGGCGGACGCTCCGCATCCGGGGTGGGCTCCGGAGGCATGACCACGAAGCTGCTCGCCGCGCGCATCGCCGTTTCCGCCGGCGCCCACATGTGCATCGCGGCGGGCCACCACCGCCATCCTGTCAGGCGCATCGAGCAGGGCTCGCGCTGCACTTGGTTTCTGCCTGCTGGGACACCGGGCACTGCGCGCAAGCAATGGATTGCTGGAACGCTGCGCCCGGCCGGGGCGGTGACCATAGACCGGGGGGCGCTCGATGCGCTGCTCAAGGGCAGAAGCCTGTTGCCCGCCGGCGTGACCGCAACGCGCGGTCCGTTCGAGCGTGGCGACACCGTGAGCGTGCTCGCGCCCGACGGCGCGGAGATCGCCCGCGGCATCACTGCCTACTCGGACGGCGATGCGACCCGGATCATGGGCCGCAAGTCGGTCGAGATCGAGGGCATTCTCGGATTCAGGGGCCGCGATGAGCTGATCCATCGCGATGATCTGGTACTGTTGAGAAACTCCACCCTATGAGCACCCACCCGGATCCTCCTCTCGGTGAGACGATGGAGCAACTGGGCCGCGGCGCCGTCAGCGCCGCCTCGGTGCTGGCGCTGGCCTCCACGGACGTGAAAAATGCCGCCCTCGCAGCAGCGGCCCGTGCAGTGCGCGCCCACGCAGCTGAGATCCTCGAGGCGAACCAGCACGACGTCGCGGCCGCGCGCGCGGCCAATCTGAGTGCGGCCCTGATCGATCGGCTGGCGCTTTCCGAGCCGCGCGTGGAGTCGATGGCGGGCGGCATCGAAGAGGTCATGGCGCTGCCGGACCCGGTCGGCGTCACCGCAGCGGAGTGGCAAAGGCCGAATGGCCTGAGGATCCAGCGGGTGCGGGTGCCGCTCGGAGTGATCGGCATCATCTACGAAAGCCGCCCGAACGTCACGGCTGACGCCGGCGCCCTGTGTCTGAAATCCGGAAACGCCGTCATCCTGCGCGGCGGGTCGGAAAGCCGCCATTCCAACGCCGCGATTCACGCCTGTCTCCTCGAGGGCCTTGCCGCCGCCCACCTGCCCGCCGAGTGCATTCAACTCGTGCCGACCACCGACCGCGCGGCGGTCGGCTACATGCTGGCCGGCATGACAGAGTATCTGGATGTCATCGTGCCGCGCGGCGGCAAGAGCCTGGTCGCGCGCGTCCAGCAGGAGGCGCGCGTGCCGGTGATCGGGCACCTGGAAGGCAACTGCCACGTCTACATCGATCGGGACGCGGACGTGCGCATGTCTCAGGCCATCGCGCTCAACGCCAAGATGCGCCGCACCGGGATCTGCGGGGCCGCCGAGACTCTGCTCATCGACCGTGCCTGTGTCGAGACGCACCTGGTGCCCGTGGTGCGCACCCTGCTCGAGGCGGGCTGCGAGGTGCGCGGCGATGCCCTCGTGCAGAGAGCCGACGCCCGCGTGCGCCCGGCGTGCGAGGAAGATTGGTATACGGAATACCTCGACGCGATCATTGCCGCCCGCGCGGTCGACGGCGTGGACGGTGCGATCGCGCACATCGCCAAGTACGGCTCGGCGCACACCGAATCCATCGTCACGGAAAACCAGGCCACGGCGGAGCGGTTTCTGCAGCGCGTCGACAGCGCCATCGTGCTGCACAACGCCTCGACGCAATTCGCCGACGGCGGGGAGTTCGGCATGGGCGCCGAGATCGGCATTTCCACCGATCGCTTCCACGCCCGCGGGCCGGTCGGCGTAGAGCAGCTGACCAGCTACAAGTACGTGGTGCGCGGCGCAGGTCAGGTCAGGCCATAGCGCCTCGGGTCAGCGCCGCGAGTCCGCCCCGGAGCGAGAACACCTCGGCACGGCCGCGGGCGCGCAGCTCCCGCGCGGCTGCGAGGCTTCGAACGCCGCCGGAGCAGACGAGCAGACATCTGCCCGCAGGCGCTCCGGGCGCTGCGTAGAGCAGCTCTCCCATGGGAATGCATCGGATCCGGGAGCAGCAGGCCGGCTGCGCGGCCACTTCCGGGACTTCGCGGATGTCGATGACCTCGAAACCCGCTTCGGCCGCCTCCTCCAGCGAGTCGAAATCGATCTCGATGTCCGAATCTGCGGCGCCATCCGCCCCTTCCGCCGCCGTACGCGACCGTCCATGGTCCGGACAGTCGGGCGCGCGCCGCGCCCGCAAGCGCGTGATGGCCAGACTGAGCAGGTCGACCATGACAAGATCCTCACCGAGCTGACCGGGAAGATCGAGCAGGAGCTTCAGCGCTTCCAGCGCCTGCAGGTTGCCCAGCACGCCGGGCACGGGCCCGAGGACACCCGCCTCGGCGCAGTTGCCGAGGAGGCCGTCGCGCGCCGCCTCCGGCCAGATGCACCGCAGGCAGGGGCCTCGATCCGGCCGGACCACCTGCAGCTGGCCCTCGTACTGGTAGACGCTTGCGAACACGATGGGCTTGCCCAAACGCACGCACACGTCGTTCAGCACGAGCTTGCCGGAGATGTTGTCCGTGCAATCGATGATCAGGTCGTAGCCTGCGAGGATGTCCGGCGCGGTATACGCATCGAGACGGACCGGATGGAGGGTGAGCGCGACTTCGGGGTTGAGCGCGCGCAGGCGCAAGGCCGCCAGCTCGACCTTGGGCCGGCCCACGTCGGCCAGTGCATACAGCGGCTGGCGGTGCAGGTTGGAAGCCTCCAGCCTGTCCGCATCCGCGAGGCCCAGCCGGCCGATGCCGGCGGCCGCGAGGTAGGTCATGGCGGGGACACCGAGGCCGCCGCAGCCGACGACCAGCACCGAGGAGTGCTTGAGCTTTGCCTGCCCCGCCGCGCCAACCTCCTTCAATGCCATCTGCCGGGAGTAATCCGCAGCCACCGGGGCAACATGCCCATGATCATGGTGGTGCCCGCCCGCCTGCGGGTGCGCCGCGTCCGCGGGGACGCTCAGCGGGGCCGCGCACCGCTCGCAGTTGACCCAGCCGGAGTCGCCGCTCTCGTAGTGTTCCTTCTTCCAGATCGGGACACGGTGCTTGACCTCGTCGATGATGTACCGGCATGCAAGGAAAGCCTCATGCCGATGCCGGGCGCTGACCCCGACCCAGACGGCGGTCTCGCCGATCCCGAGCGGCCCCAAGCGATGTACGCAGATGGCGCGCTCCACGCCGAAGCGGGCGGTGGCCTCCGCGAGGATCCGCTCGCCTTCCTTGATCGCCAGCGGCTCGAAGGCCTCGTATTCCAGACGCATGACCTGCCGGCCTTCGTTGTGGTCGCGTACCCACCCTTCGAAGCAGGCATGGCCACCGCAGGCGGGATCCTCGAGCGTGGCGCGCAGCGCGGCGGATGCTATGGGGTCAGTCGTGAATCGAAACACAGGAGCCTCTGATCACCCTCCCGCGACAGGCGGGATGAACACCACCGTGTCCCCCTCGGCAAGCGGCTGCGACCAGTCGCTGAACTCCGCATTGACGGCCACCCGCAGCAGCTCCGGAGGCAGGGTGAGCGGATAGCGGGCCTTGAGTTCCAGGTACAGCTCGCGCGGAGTGCCCGCGACGGTGAGAAGCGACTCGCTGCTGCGCCCGGCCTGCTCGCGCAACAGCGCATAATACTGCACGCCAATGCGTTTCCGTGCCGGTGCCGGCCGCGAGCTTCCGAGTGCGCCGGCCGCCCGCCGGAACTCCTCCGGGGTGTTGACATTGTCGAGCGAGCCCGCAATGGGTTGATCGAGCAGCTCGACATCCGTCTGAATCAGGAACTTCCGCGGGCAGCTGCGGCCGGCGGCCACTTGTGCGGCCAGGCTTGCGTGACTTGCCGGCTCGTAGATGGCACAGAGCGGCTCGGGAAGGCCGTCGTGGCTCGAGCGATAGGCGGTCGCTGTGCGATGCGTCGCTCGGGAGGCGATCAGCCGATCGAGCGTGCGAGCATCGAGGAAGGGCAGGTCGCAGGCGAGCACGAGCCAGGCCGCATGCGGGTGGAGGGCCTGCGCGGCGAGGATGCCGGCCACGGGCCCGAGGCCGTGCTCCAGGTCCGGGATCTGCGCAAATCGAGCGCGCACCGGATCATTGCGCTGATCTTCGCGAACCGATATGAACGCCCGCTCCACGCGGCCCTCGAGCAGGGACATCGTCCATTCAAGTTGGTTGAGGCCGTGGTATGCGAGCGCGGCCTTGTCGCGCTGCATGCGGGTGCTGTGGCCGCCAGCGAGCACGAGCCCGTAGAGGGGCGCAGCGGCGCAGAAGGTAGCGGAGGGGGAGGTCGCCATGGTGCGGAGTTTACCCTTCCTGTGCCGTTTTGCGGTGAGCGGCCCTTCGGTAGACATGCTTGCCGCCGGACTTCTCCAGCAGCCGAACGCCGGTGATCTCGATGTCGTGCGAAAGCGCCTTGCACATGTCATAAATCGTCAGGGCGGCGACCGTCGCGCCCGTCAACGCTTCCATCTCGACGCCGGTACGGTGCTGCACCGAGACGCGGCAGCGCACCCGGATCTCCCCGCCGCGTCGCTGCTCGATCTCCACCGAGCAATGCTCGAGACCCAGCGGGTGGCAGAACGGAATGAGCTCATGCGTGCGCTTGGCCGCCATGACGCCCGCGATGATCGCCGTGTCGAACACGGGACCTTTTTTTGTCCGATGGCCGCTGTGGCGCAGCGCCGAGGCCACCTCTCGGGGCAGCAGCACTGCTGCTTCGGCGAGAGCTTCGCGGCGGGTGACCTCCTTGGCCCCGACATCCACCATCGTCGGGCGGTTGCGGCTGTCGAGATGTGAGAGTGCCGTGGGTGTCCTCGAGGCCAAACAGTGGCTCCTAACCGCCGATGTAGAACATCTCGACCTTGCGCTCGCTCACCGCGAGGTGCGTCTGTCGCCGCTCGCTGTAGCTGTCGGAGCGCTCCACCCATACCCTGCGCAGCACATCGAGCAGCTCGTCGTCGCTGGCGCCGCTGCGCAGCTTGTCGCGAAGCGGGGTTCCATGCGTGGCGAACAGGCAAGTATACAGCACGCCATCGGAGGAAAGGCGTGCCCGGGTGCAGCCGCCACAGAACGGCTGGGTGACCGATGAGATGAAGCCCACCTCGCCCCGCCCGTCGGTGAAGCGATAGCGGTCGGCCACCTCTCCGTGGTAGGCGCGCCCCAGGGGCGTAAGCGGCCAGCGCGCATTGATCCGGGCGACCAGCTCCTTCGAGGGGAGCACCATACCAGGCTGCCAGTGGTTGCGGTTGCCCACATCCATGTACTCGATGAAGCGCACGATCACGCCCGTGCCGCGGAAACGCTCCACCAAGTCGAGCGCGGTGTGGTCGTTCACGCCGCGCTGGATGACGGTGTTGACCTTGATCGGATCCAGGCCGGCTCGCCGGGCGTGCTCGATGCCCGAGAGCACGTCCTCCAGGCCGCCGAATCCGCCGCTCAGGCGCGTGAAGACCTCCGGATCGAGGCTGTCGAGACTGACCGTGATGCGCTGCAGCCCCGCGGCGCGCAGCTCGAAGGCGTGCTTGCCGAGCAGGGCGCCGTTGGTCGTGAGGGCGATGTCCTCGATACCCGCAATGGCCGTCAGGTCGCCGATGAGGTCGGTGAGATTGGGCCGCAGCAGCGGCTCACCGCCCGTCAGGCGCAGCTTGTGTACGCCGAGCCGCACGAACAGCCTGGCGAGACGCACGATTTCGTCGAACGAAAGCCGCTCGTGCGAGCCGAGAAAGCGGTATTTATCGTGAAAGGTCTCACGCGGCATGCAGTAGGGGCAGCGGAAGTTGCAGCGGTCCATGACCGAGATCCGCAGATCGCGCAGCACCCGTCCGCGCAGGTCCCGCGGACCGGCGCCACCGAAGGGAGTCACGCTGTCACTGCCAGCCATGGAATACCTTTATCACCGGCGGGCGCGGAACGCCATCATTCGGATGGAATAGCCCGAGCGGCCGGGCATGGGAGGCGTCGCTACCAGCGGAACAGCCGTGCCACGAATCCCCGTGGGTAGGTCTTGGGCCCCGGCGGCAGCTCCACGAACCCGTCCGTGCCCGCCAGCGCCGTGAAGTCCCCCGATCCGTTGGTGGGTTTCGGTCTGGCCCAGCAGCGTCCGTCAGCGTCCATCTCGAGGACGATGGGCAGGAAGTAGCTGAGCGCCGGATTGACAGTGCATGGCTCGGCCAAAGCGATCCGCTCCGGCACGCGGACGATTCGTCCCTGGCTCGCGGCGAGCGCTGGCAGGACGTAGCGGCAGACACACACGGCGGTCGAGACGGGATTGCCCGGCAGGGCGAGCACGGCGGCGCCCGTTCCGGCAATGCCGAACCACAAGGGTTTCCCCGGACGCTGGGCCACCTTGTGGAACACGCAGCGAACCCCGAGCGCTTCGAGCACCTTGGGGACGAGATCGAGCTTGCCCATCGAGACCCCTCCGCTCAGCACCAGTACGTCGTGGGTCTCGAGGTGGAATTTCAGGCGGCGCGTGAGCTGCGTCTCATTGTCGGCAATATGGTCGTCCGCAATGCGATGAAAGCCGTGCAGCCGCAGCGCCGCGGCGATCGCATACGCGTTCGAGCGCCGGACCTGGTGGGCCTCGATGGGCTCCCCGGGCTCGATGAGCTCGTTGCCGGTGGAAATCACCGCCAGCATCGGCTGGCTGCTCACGCGAATCCGCGCCATCCCTGCGGCGGCGGCGATCGCGATCTCCGCCGGCCCCAGCCGGGTGCCGGCGCCGAGCAGCCTGGTGCCCTGGCGGGTATCGGTCCCGCGCCGGTGCACATTCTGCCACGGCCGCACCTGCAGCCCCTGCGCAAGCCGCGCCTCACCACCCTCCACCGTGATCTGCTCGACGGGCACCACGCAATCGCAGCCTTGCGGCAGCGGCGTGCCGGTCATGACCTCGATGCAGCCTTCACGGGAGGCGAGCGTGAGCGGCGCATCGCCGGCCGCCTGGGTCGCCTCGATACGCAAGCGCCGGATTCCCCGGGCGATCTGGCCGCTCTCGAGCGCGATGCCGTCCATGGCCACGCGGTCGAAAGGCGGCTGGTCGCGCTCGGCATGGATGCTCTCGCGCAGCACCGCTCCGGCGCATTGCGCGAGCGGCAGCGACTCGACCGGCAGGCAGGTCAGGTGCCGCTCGATCAACTCATCGGCTTCTGCGGGAGTGAGCAACGCCATTCCTCAGTTGCTCTTCTTGGCGTGCTTGGCCTGGAAGATCTTCACCTGGGTGTTGAACTGTTTCGCGACGGACTTCAGCTGATCGACCGCGGCGTTGTTCTTTTGCACCTCCATCGTCTCCATCTTCGCGATCTGCTGCTTGGTCAGCTTGGTGGACGCCTTCACGATGGCATTGTCCTCCTGGTGCTTGATGCAGTGCAGGTAGGTCATCATCCGGCTGTTATAGGTTTGCACGGCCTTCTGCGCCGTGAGCATCTGAGCCATGGTGGCGACGCTGCCGTCCGGGAGATGGCTCGGGGCATGCGGATAGGCGCAATCGGCAAAGGCGGGAGACACGGCAAGCGCTGCCAGGCCGGCTGCGGCAAGAAGCAATTTCATTTAGGAATACCTCTGATGGGCGGAGCCCCTATCTTACGGGCGGGGCACCTTCAGGACCACTCGCCTTGAGCAGGAGGCCTGATTTCGGGGGGGGGCACCGGGGAAAAAGGGGATACCGGAGGGGCGGGGCCCCGCGGGTCAGGGCCGGCGGGGAGCCTTTGGCAGGCGTGTCTGCATCGGCGGCTCCCGCGGACGGCGGCTGCCCGGTCCCGAAGGGACGTTCGGCCGGGGGAGGAGCGCGCGGTGAGAAGCTCGGGCCGGGGAGCCGTCCAGGGAGGGGTGGCAGCGCCCGCAATGCGCAATCGCGCCGGACGGTGCCTGATAAGATGTCCGCACGACGCGCCCGTAGCTCAGTTGGATAGAGTACCTGGCTTCGAACCAGGTGGTCGGGGGTTCGAATCCCTCCGGGCGCGCCAATAAACACTTAAAAATCAATCACTTCCGTGTTCCGCGGGAACTGCGGCAGTGGCCTTCGCCACAGTTCTGCCACTAATATTCACCCGATTCGCGCTATAGTCAAGCCGGGAATGCATCGCACGACGAAGGGGCGTGAAGTGATGAAGCGAGAACCCAAGGGCAATATCCGAGAGCGAATAAACAGGGGCAAGACGGTGTACCAAGTGCAGGTGCGCATAGTGGGCTTCCCGTCCCGCACCGCGACTTTTCCAACACGACGACTCGCGGAGCGGTGGGAAACCAAGATCAAAGCGCAGATGATCGAAGGCAGGCATTTCCGCGATGTCGAGGCGCGCCGCCGCACTCTGGCCGATGCGATCGACCGCTACACCGAAGAAGAATTGCCGAAGAAGCGAGCGGACACCATGCATCGCTACTGCCTGCCCTGGTGGCGGGCCCGACTAGGGCACCTGAAGATGGCCGATATAACACCTGTGGCCATTGTGGACGCGCGTAGTCAACTTGCGCGAGAGCCCTATACCCGTGCGCGCCAGGGCGCGAAGCGGACTCTGCTGAAGCCGGGCGAGAAGCCAGCGGAATACAAGCGCAGCAACAGCACGGTGAATCGCTATCTCGAGGTGCTGAGTCACGTGTTCACGATCGCGCGCCGCGAATGGCATTGGATTAGCAGCAACCCGATGGAGGGGGTGAGCAAACTCCACGAAGGGCCGGGGCGCGTCCGATATCTCTCCGAAGAGGAGCGTGCGGCGCTCCTGCGTGAGACGGCGAAGGATCCGCAACTTCACTGTATGGTCATGCTGGCGCTCTCTACTGCGAGCCGAGCGGGTGAGCTGCTGAACCTCCAATGGCGGGATGTGGACCTCAAAGAGGGGCGCATGTTGTTAGGTAGAAAACCCGGTCAACAGTCGAAACTTGAGACCAAGAATGGACAGGCGCGGGCTGTGTGGGCGCAGGGCGAGGCGCTGCGATTGCTGCAAGAACGCGCCCAAACACCGCACCGGGATGATGGCTGCGTGTTCTCGAGTCCTAGCCGCCGCGGCGGTCAGAGCAGATACAACTACCACGATCCGTTCGTCGCCGCAGTGAAGGCGGCGGGTATCGAGGATTTCACGTTCCATGGCCTGCGACACTCGGCCGCGACCTATCTCGCCCAGGACGGCGCCACCTTTCCACAGCTCAAGGCGGCGGGTGGATGGAAATCAAATGTGGCGCTGCGCTACGTCCACTTAGCCGCCAATGACATGAAGGATCTCTTCGCCGGGCTCAGCACGAAGGTGGGCGGGGTGGCGGAGAAGGGAAAGGACTCAGAGTGATACCGGTGTCCGAATGGAGACCATGTTGCGCGCCAGGCGGCGCCACCGATAGAGCGTCGACAAACTGGCACCTACGTATGCGGGTGCGAACGTCGGGATCGAGCCGCCCAAAAATAGCAGCGGCAGCGCGCGTCGCCTGAGCGCAAAATCCCGCGCTTCCCGCTCTCGCCTACGCGTACGTCGCGCGCGGTCAGAGTTGGGCGCCTCGACAGGCACCATTAAGTCGCGCACGGCCCGCAAGTCGCGGAGGCGGCGATACATCGTCGCGGGCGCGATACCTTGTTCCGCCGCGGCAGCCTCGAGGTCGACACCATCGGCCCATGTCAGCAAAACTTCTGCCGCCGTGGCGGGATCGATCTGCGCGTGCGGTCGCCCACGTCCGCCTTGGCGCCGCTGAGGCTCACAAGCAAGCCAAAAGGCAGCGAGCGCGCGCTCGAGCGCGGCGATGGCGCTGAGCGGTGCTGTACGCACCTCTGGCGTCCATCTGAGTCGCCGAAACCGCCCATCACGGTCCAGCAGTAGCCGATACCCGGCGCGCGCCGCCACCGCAGTGAGCGGCTGCCGAGCATTTTTGATAGTTGCACGGCGGTAAGCCATTGAGCGGAATGCTATCACTATGAGGGGAATGGAGGGAAGCGGCGGCAAGAAGAGCCGGCGCGTGCGGAGATGCATCATGACGACGATCCAGAGGCCCATCCCCCAAGGGCCCATCCCAATCAACGATCCAGAGGCCACTCAGGCTGCCGGCATTGCCTACCCCGCGACCGAAAACGGCTGGCGCTGGACATATCGCCAACGCCACCAGCGCGGGCTCTCTCATTGCTTTGTCAGGGTCGGCCGCCGGATCCTCGTGGACCCGCGAGCGTATCTCGATGCCCTCGCCGCGCAACGGCAGGGGAAAGCGATGCCGGCCCCGGCATCGGCCGCGATCCCCGCCCGTCGCACCGCCCGCCGCGCGGGGGGTGAGCAATGAAAGGCATGATCTTGCGGCGGGCCGCGCTGAACGAATATTTCGAGCATCCCGCCGCGCCCCTCGACTTCCTGTTCCGGGACCTCGGTTTTCTAAGCGGCACTGTGGGGGTGTTGGTTGCGCCAGGTGCGACTGGCAAGACCTATTTTGGGTTGCAGGCAGCCTGCGCGCTCGCTGGCGGCAGTGATGCCGATATCCTGCGTTTGTCGCCATGTGCAAGCGGTCACGTGGTGTACATCGCACTCGAGGATCCTGCTCCTGTGCTGCATGCGCGCATGCATGCTATCGGGAAACGCCTGTCTGCTGCCGCGAGAGACGCTGTAGCCGACCGGCTCGCGCTGTACCCGGCGATGGGGGCCTCTATCGACATTATGGATCCCCAACACATCGATGTCCTCATCGGGCGCTGCCGCGACGTACGACTGTTGATCATCGACACGTTCTCGCGCACGCATGTCAGGGACGAAAACGCCAACGGGGAGATGGCGGCAGTGATGCGGCAATATGAACGGATAGCCGCTGAGACCGGCACCGCCGTGCTGCTCATGCATCACATCGGAAAGGGCGCGGCTATCGCGCACAACAACTCTCACCAACACGCCGCGAGGGGTGCATCGGTCATAACAGATAATGCTCGTTGGGCGGGATACCTCGAGAGCGAGACGCTCGGCACGCAGCTCACGGAGACATTGCACATCGTGCATTTCGGCGCCTCGAAATCTAACTATGTGCCGCCTGCGGATCGAAGGACGTACGAACGTGCGGCCGGTGGTGTGCTCGTGCCGGCGGACGAGAAGCTGCGCGAGCGGGAGGCACGGGTCGACAAGGAAATAGCAGCACACAACGCCAGCGTAGAGGAGAAGCTCAAGAGAAATGGGAGCGGTCGAGACGGTGCGGCACAAGTGGAGGGGAAGCGCCATGGGAAGCGCAAGCCTCGCAAGGAAGCCTGAGATGGGTGCGATAGATGCGGATGGCGCAGCGCGCTATCTGGCGGAATTCGCGCGCCACGACCCGGCGCACTGCCTTGCGCCGGGTCTCTTCCGCTCGATCCGGAACTCCACGCCGGAAAATCTCGATATCACGTATGTGCACGGAGAAACCACGGTGCGGTTCCTCGCACGCAGCTTTCTCGGCGCCGAGCATCAGCGTCTCCTCACTGCCCTCGTTGCTCTCGCGGGCGTCGGCGGAGAGACGCTGTCGCCGACGCCGACAACGGAAATCGGCAAGACGCTGCGTGAACTCATTTCGGCGGCACGGGGCGCGCAGAGCGTGGATTGCATCATGGCCCGCGCGAGCGTACGTCGAATCTTGCGCGAATGCGGGTTGTCGGGTGGCCGAAACAACATCGACCACATGCGCAAACTGCTGGTCGACCTGGGGAGTGTGAGCATATATTTTCGAACCGGCCGCGGGCGGCGTCGAGTGGAAGGCATGTCTCACCTATTGAGCTGGGCACTCGACCATGAGACCGATGAAATTGCCGTGGCGCTCAACGCTCGCCTGACACGCACGATCCTCGGCGGCCAGCATACCCGCATCAACATGGACGATCTGCGGGCGCTGCGGGGAGACGTAGCACAACTGATCTACCATAGACTGTCCGGATGGTTGAATCCGGGTGAGACAGCGCGGGTCGGTATCGATACTCTGGTGGGCTATGTATGGCTTGAACCGTCCGCGACCGCCGGAGCCGCAAGAAAGCGCCGTCGGCGGATCCGATTTGCGCTGCTCGAGATCAATGCCCTGCCTGGATGGGGTGTCCAGGTCGCACCCGATGTCTGCACGATTACCCGACCGATGCCGGCTGCCGCCACGTGCCTGCGTAGTGTTGGGGACGCAACTGCGTAGTGTTTGGGACGCCAGTGCGTAGAATTAGGATCGCCTTACACCGGGAATTGCTCATAAAATCAATGTGTTGAAACCGGTCGGACGGAATGTTCTAAGAGTCTCCTATGAGACTCTATGACGGCGCTCGCGCCGCCTAGGGGGCGGCGCGGCGCCACGAGAAATGACATTGCCGGGGGCGCAGCCCCCGGGCCCCGAAAGGCACGGCGTGGGGCAATCCATGTCCCCAAGCAGCAGAGCCGCGCATCCTGCGCGGCGAAGAGACGCGAGGGCGCGTAGGGGGTCCTGCGCGGGGCCGAGACCGATGCCGCGACCGCCGGCGGTGGTCTGTCGAGTCTGCCTGTCCGCCAATCGCTGGGGCGGCGTAGCCGCCCCAGCTCCCGGCCTGGAATCGTGCGCCAACCGATCTTGGGCCGATGTGCCCGATTCCAGCGCCCGGAGACTATCGCCCCGCCGTTCTTGCTCCGCGCCGGCAGGATGCCGGCGCTCTCAGCATGGACGCACCCCCTCCGCCGCCCACAGCGGGGAATGAACTGAGGCACCGTCAGCCCATTCGGCGCCTCTTCGGCGCGGGGCAGGCGCCCGTCTCACACGTCTCCTGCCCCGCGCCCTTCTTCGGGCACATGGGCAGGCAATGAGGTGGGCATATGGGCATTTCTCCTCGATTCTTCCGCGCTGCCGCGCGCCCCACGCCGCCGAGGCGGCTGAGGATCATGTACTGGTCTATGGCTGCCATGGCGGCCCTCAGTCTCGGCATGCTGGCGCTGACTCTCCGCGCTGCGCGCATAGAGGCGCAGACCGTGCGGGTGTGCCGCGTCGAGGCACTGCTACCGGGAGACCGCGTCCTCGCGGTCCCGCCGCCGCCCGTCCGACGGACGGGACACCGCGCCGCCGGCGCGACGAAGGAGAAATAACATGGGCGCCGGGGAATTCATCCTCTTTCTGGCCGCGCTGCTCGGCATCGCGATCATGCTCCCGAGCATGGTCGGTGCGCAGCACACCGCATTCACCGACCAGGTCGCGCAAGTCGAGGCGGGGCAGCTCTCGACCATCACGGACGCCGCTCTACAATACGAGTACGGGTACATGGCGAGTCTGTCCGCCCCGGGCAGCACGCACACGGTGTCCGTCCAGACGCTGATTCAGCAGGGCTATCTGCCGCCGGGCACCTCGAGTGTCGATGCGATGGGGGATCAGATCTCCGTCCAGTACCAGGCGGATAGTTCCGGCAATGTCACGGGCTACGTAGTGACTCAGGGCGCATACCGCTACCCCGACGCGGATGCCGGGCAGATCCTTCTGGATCTCGGCGACCGGGGCGGGTATGTGCCGGAGGTACCGGTCGCTGGACAGACGACCGGTGTCATTTACGGCACGGGCCGCACCTGGCAGTCCCCCGCGCCCGCCGGGATCAATCCGGGAAGCATCGACGTGAAGGTCGAGAGCAATGCCGCGCAGCAGGCGGACGATTCGCGCTTCCTTTGGAGGGTGCCCGCTCCGACTGCGGCCGGCAACACGATGAGCACGCCCCTGATCCTGGGGGCCGTGGAGACGCCCGGGTCCGGGTGCGCCAATACCGGCGCCATCGCCCAGGACGGGACGGGGGCGCTGGTGTCCTGCCAGAGCGGCACGTGGACCGCCGTCGGCGGCGGGCACTGGCGCGCGCCGGTGTCGACCTACGCGGCGCTGCCGGCGAGCGGGAATCAGAATGGCGATGTCCGCCTCACCTTGGACACGGATCGGGCCTTCGCGTGGTCCGGCTCGTCGTGGCAGGCCCTCGCGGTGGACCAGAATGGCAACCTGACCGTGCCGGGGACCGGGCACTTTGGTGGCGACGTGGACGTCTCCGGCGAGCTCGGCACCAATGGCTACTCCCCTCATGCCGGGCTTCCGCCGGGTTGGGGCGGCGGCATTCAGACGTGGGACATCGACGCCCACGGAACGATCGGGGCGGGGCCGAACAATTCGAGCCCGCTCGCTGCGATGAACAGCGCCGGAGACATCTGGAATCAAGGCGTCTGCATTGATAACAATTCCGGATCCTGCAATGGATGGGGACTCTCTGCGCACTACACCGATGGGTGGGGCATGGTCGCCCAGGATGGTGCTGGAAACCTGAATGTCGCTCCTGGGTCAGCCCTCGGCTCCGCCAACGTGAACGACCTCGAGGTGCGCTCTGGCGGCGCATACCCGTGGTATTCGCAGCTCTCCTCGCAGGTCACCAATCTGACCAATGACTACAGCAGCCAGCAGGGGCAGATCAGCAACCTGAACAACGAGTACGGCAGCCAGCAGGGGCAGATCAACAACATCAATAGCAACCTGAATCAGGGGCCGTGCTCGACCGGCTACAATTCCATCGCTCAATTGTGCAACGAAATTCAGCAGTTTGGCGCCGCCAACATGGGCCGTCTGCTGGGCACGGGCACCCAGGGGCCGACGACCTACTCCTACTGGGGCTGGTGCGGTAGTCGCTTCTATCGGTACCGCTGCATCCAGTACGGTACCAGCCCGCCGACCGTCAATCTCACGGCTCCTTCGTCTCCGGAGTTGATTTTCGCCGATGCCTCGGCCGGGATTGGGCAAGGCGGATGCGGACCGTCTGCGGGTACCGGAGTCATCACACTCTCTGCTACTTCCGGCGGTGCTCCGGTGGCCTCGCAAAGCGGGCGGTATGGAAAAGGCGGGTCGAACTACAACCCGTACGCCATGTATTTCCCATTCTCGCTGGTGTTCACTCTGCCCGCCGGGCAGAGCGGGCAGATCCAGCTCACGGGCGGCGAAAACGGGCTCGGCTGCGGTTCGATCCAGTACGCGGTTTATCAGCTTTGAGGCGCGCCATGAAACTGAAACCTAACATCAACATGCACCGGCCGATTCCGCTGTGGCTTCCCATCGCCATGATCGCTTTCTCGCTCTGCGGGATGGTCTATCTCACATGGAATATCTGCCATGCGCTCTGATACTCGCCGTGTAGTCGCTGTCCTCGCCGTTGCGGCGTTGCTGCTCCCGGTCATTGCGCTCGCCCAGTCGGCCAGCCCGTTGCCGGCGGCGAGCACGGCCGGGCAGACCACGCACATCCTCACGTCCATCCAGAATCACTTCCTCGGCTCGATGGGCGGGTGGCTGGCGCACGCGACTCGGGCCGCGCAGGACCTCTTCACCTATCTTGCGGTGTTCGAACTCATGTGGGTCGGCATCCAGTGGGCGCTGAAGCGCCCGGAGCCGCACGAGCTGATCGGGTCGCTCGCCGTCAAGATCGCGTTCTTTGCGCTGTTTTACTTCGGCGTGATCGGCATGGCGCCGCACTGGATTCCGCTGGTGTTGCATATCTTCCAACGAGCGGGACTGGTCGTGACGGGGATGTCGGGGCAGCAGGCCCAGGCGCTTACGCCTGCGAACCCCTCGGCGATCTTCGGGCAGAGTTGGGATGCCATTAAGGCGCTGACCTCAGCGGTAACGAGTCAGATCAGCCTGCTGCACCCGCTCGATGACACCGTTATGGGCCTTTCGGCAGTTGCGTCGGCGATCATCTTTATTCTGGCCTACGCGCTCCTGGCGTTCGAGGCACTCATGATCAATATTGAAGCCTCGGTCATCCTGGGGGCCGGGGTTTTCATGCTGGCGTTCAGCGGCTCGAACTGGACCACGACGTTTTCGGAAAAATACCTCTCCTACGTATTCAGCATCGGCGTGAAATATTTTGTGCTGACCGTGATCCTGGCGCTCGGCGCTCAGTTGCCGGTCGACATTCAGCATGTGTTCCACGTCATGAGCAGCCAGGGAGGTTACAGTTGGACCGCGCCGATCGAGATGTCGTTCATGACGCTGGTCTACGGCGTGGTGGGACTCAGCGCGCCGGGGATCGCCGGCAGCATGCTCTCGGGCAGTCCGTCGTTGTCCACGGGCAGCTTCATGGGCGCCGCGGCGGGCGGGGCGGGCGTGGCGGCTGCCGGGATCGGCGCCGCCGCAGGTGTCGCGGGTCTCGCGGGCTCTGGTGGCATGGCGCTCGCCGCCATGGCGAAACGGCTCGGTGGCGGGTCCGCGGTGGCGGGCGGTATCGCCGGGGACATGGGCGCTACCAGCATGCTCGGGGCCATGGCCGGCACGAACCGTGGCGCCAGTGGCGGGGGTGGCGGCGTCGCGGGCCTTGCCCGCGCGACGGGATCGAGTTCGCGCGGACCGGTCGGCAGCCTCGGTGGAGGTTCGGGAGCCTCTGCGACCGGCACCGCCCGTGCCGGCGGCGTCGGCAGCGGTGCGCGATCTGGCGGCCCGACCGGTGCATGGACGGTGGATTCGGCCGGCACAGCCCGGCCCGCCCAGCCGGGAGCCTCCGCTCGGCCGGCAGGCGCGTCCAGGGCCGCTGCGGGCGGACCAGCGCCGAATATTCGCTTCGGGGACCGCGACGGAGGTTCGGCGTCGCGTCAGGCGGGGGCGGCCGGCTCTGGGGCCGCCCCCGGCCAAGGACCGGCGAATGGCCCGAGCGCAGGCTCAGGCGCCGCAGGTCCGACGGGCGGTAGTTCGACGGGCCAAGCTCACCCCGGCCAGGATCGCGGCGCAGACTCGAATACAGGCGGCCCTGCGGGCGGCACCGGCCCTGCCGTTGGCAGTGTGCCTCCGGGGACAGCCGCGGGAAGTGGCCAGGATGGCATCGCGGACCCGAAGGGGACTGCGCCGGGCGCAGCCGCAGAGGGTGCCGGGGCGGAGAAGGCCGGAAAGGGATTCTTCAACCGCACCGCCGCTCAGCACGCGATGAACGTCGCCAAGCACGCCTCGCGCGGCCTCGGCCATGCGCAGGATGCCCTGCGCCACCAGGGGCAGTCCGGCGGGATCAATATCCGGCTGAATCATCCGGAGTAATGGTTAGGTGGGGCATGTCTGCCGCAGCAGCCAACGAGCGTGGCCGCTGCCCCCGTTCAACTGCAGCGGTTTGGCCTACCTGCATTCAGGG
>JAJZDX010000028.1 GCA_021805865.1 Pseudomonadota bacterium | reverse complement strand
AGCGCCCCCGTAGCTCAGTGGATAGAGCGACCGCCTCCTAAGCGGTAGGTCGTCGGTTCAACTCCGGCCGGGGGCGCCATCGACTGCCCAAGCCCCCCATCCCCGATGGCGCCTCGCCGCCGGGCAGCATGTGGTGGCATCAGTCGGTCGCCGTCCTGCCCGGCAGTGCGGGCTCAAACGGCAGATCGATGCCGGGTTCGTACTCGGCCAGTCCGCTCGCATCGTTGTGCTTGAGGATCTGCGAGAGGAGGATCAGGCCGTTGAAGTCGATGTTGTCGTGCGTTTCGAGCACATGGACGAGGGCGGCGGAGCGCGGGGTGCCGTAGCTCTCGCCCAACAGCGGTTTCGGCGAGTTCCATCGGCCGTACCGCCTGAGGAATTTCATGATGAACTGCGAGAACGCATGCCCGCCCTGATCGGTTCCGTGGAAGGCCTGGGCGCTGTCGGGCCCGGGAGTGCGGCTGTAGCCGGTGTCCGGGGACGTCGATGAACACGAGATCCGCGGCATCGAGCAGGCTGTACCGGTTCTTGAGGATGCGGGACGGGGCGGGAGGGGTGTGCGTATCGTTCTGGGTCAGGATGCGCACCGGACCGAGGGCGCCCATGTGCAGCCCCACGGTCGATGAGCCGGGACCGCCGTTCTAGAGATAACGTGATCGGCCGATCATGCGCGGGCCCGCCGCGTCCAATGTATCCCGGCGCAAGGGGCGCGCATGATGCCAGGGAAGCCCGCAGCGGGCCTACCCTGGGCGCAGCCGCGACGGGGGGATCTGCGGCAGACGGCCCGCCCAGATGCGACCAAACAAGATCGCCGGCGAGCCGCCGGGGCCGGGGGCGCTCGGGGTGCGCTACCCTTAATCGGGCGAGGACAGCCGGATCGCGATGCGAAGGGCATCACAGTTCGGTCGGGGCCGCCGGGGCGCCTTTCTGTCACGCCCTAGAATCCGGCACTCCCCGGAGCCAAAGCTCGCGCATCGTGACCCGACTCTTCCGCCGCCGCACACCCCGCATCGCCTACCCCGGGCCGGAGCGCCGCCTGCGGGCGGAGCGGCGCTCGGAGGTGGTCCGGGCGCTGCTTCACGGGAGCCTTCGCCCCCGGCGCCAGGGTCCCCGGCGCGACGGAGAGCATCAGCTCGGCGCGGTCGACTGGCATCACCCGTGGTGGCTCGTTCTGGCGGTGCTCATCCTTCTGCTCTCTTGCGTCGATGCCGCGCTCACCCTGCTGTTGATCGGCCGCGGCGCCTCCGAGGTGAACCCGCTGCTCGCGCCCCTGGTGCGCGACTCGCCGGTGGCATTCGTGCTGGTGAAGGTTGGTCTCACAGGCGTCGGGCTGGTGTGTCTCACGCTGCTGGCGAGGCTGAAAGTCTTCGGGCGCCTGCCCGCACAACTGCTGCTCTACGTGGTCCTGCTCGGATATGTCGTACTAATCGTCTATGAGCTCAGGCTGCTTGCAATACTGTGAGCGCGGTTGCCCATCGCCTTCAGGGGGGGGCCGGGGCATGATGCGCCGACTCAGGGGTGAGGCGGTGCCTTATCGTTCCGCGAGGCGCCGCTGCGCTGCGCCGGGCGGGTGTCCATGGGGGACAAGCCCGGGATTTCGCAGGGCGTGACGGGCTCCCGCAGCGCTCTCTCTCATTAGGGTCATGGTGCTCGGTTTGAATTCCCGTTAATTTTCAAGGCTTGATGAGCGAATTCAATATTCCGTGCGTGCTCCCTTTCCGCTACACTCACCGCTCGCTGTTCCCAACCCAGCATGCTTGAACCTACACCCCTCTTCGGCGGCAACGCCGCCTTCCTCGACACTCTCTACGAGCAATACCTTCGCGATCCGGCAAGCGTAGAGCAACGCTGGCGCACCTACTTCGAGCAACTGCCGGGCGAGAAGCGCAACGAGCGGGCGCAGGGCCCGATCGAGGCGCAGCTCGCCGCGCGCGCCCGTGAGCCCCGTGCTCCCTCGGCGGCGCCGGGCCCCGCAGAGGGCGATGCGCGCCAGGCGGTCGTCTCGCGCCTGATTCAGATCTGGATCAACCGCGGCCACCTCATCGCCCGGCTCGATCCGCTCGGGCTGACGCAGCGGCCCCGGCCGCACGTGCTCGACCTCGATTACTTCGGGCTGTCCGAGGCGGACCTCGAGACGGAGTTCTTCACCGGCAGCCGCACCGAGGCGGTGCCGCAGCGCATGAAGCTTCGCGAGATCCTGCGCCAGCTCGAGGCGATCTACGGCGGCTCGGTCGGCCCGGAGTTCGCGCACGTGTCGAACTCCGACGAGCGCCTGTGGCTGCAGGACCGCTTCCAGGACGGACGGCTCGAGCACCGCTTCACGGCGCAGGAGAAGCGCAATATCCTCTGGCAGCTCACGGCCGCCGAAGGGCACGAGCGCTATCTGCACACCCGGTACGTCGGCCAGAAGCGCTTCTCGCTGGAAGGCGGCGAGACGCTGATTCCGATGCTCGATGACCTGATCCAGTGCTGCGGACCCTCCGCGGTCGAGGAGGTCGTGATCGGCATGGCGCATCGCGGGCGCCTGAACGTGCTGGTGAATCTGCTCGGCAAGCCGCCCTCGCTGCTCTTTTCCGAGTTCGAGGGCAACTACGACCTGAGCCACCTCAGGGGCTCGGGCGATGTGAAGTATCACAAAGGCTTCTCCGCCGACCTTCGCACCCCCACGGGCAACGTGCACACCGTTCTCGCCTTCAACCCCTCGCACCTCGAGGTCGTCGATCCGGTGGTGGAGGGCTCGGTGCGTGCCCGCCAGGAGCGCCGCAACGATGTGAAGGGCGAGCACGTGCTGCCGGTTCTGGTGCATGGCGATGCGGCCTTCGCCGGACAGGGCGTCGTGATGGAGACGCTGCAGCTGTCACAGGCCCGCGGCTACTTCACCGGCGGCACGCTGCACATCGTGATCAACAATCAGGTCGGCTTCACCACCTCGGAGCCGAGCGACGCCCGCTCGACGCTCTATTGCAGCGACGTCGCCAAGATGCTCGAGGCGCCGATCTTCCACGTCAACGGCGATGATCCGGAAGCGGCGGTGTTCGTGATGCGCCTCGCGCTGGAGTACCGCGAGCGATATCACAAGGATGTCGTGATCGACCTCGTGTGCTATCGGCGGCTCGGACACAACGAGGCCGATGAGCCGGCGGCCACCCAGCCGCAGATGTACCAGGTGATCCGCCAGCATCCGAGCACGCGCGCGCTCTATGCCGAGCGGCTCGTGACCGAGGGCGTCATCGCCGACTCGGAGCCCGCGGCGCTGGTCGATCGCTATCGCGAGGGGCTCGATCAGGGCAAACCGCTCGCGCGCGCCGCCCTCGGCATGATCGGCAACCAGTACACCGTCGACTGGACCCGCTATGCCGAGGCTGACTGGACCGAGAGTGTGGGCACCGGGATCGAGCTCGCGCGCCTGCGCTCCCTCGCCGGGCGCCTGGGCAGACTTCCGGCGGACTTCACGCTGCATCCGCGCGTGGCGCAGGTGATCGCGTCGCGCAACAGGATGTTCGCCGGGGAGCAGCCGCTTGACTGGGGCGCCGCCGAAACGCTGGCCTATGCTTCCCTCGTCGAGGACGGCTTCTCCGTGCGCGTCTCGGGGCAGGACAGCGGCCGCGGCACCTTTTTTCACCGCCACGCCGTGTTGCACGATCAGGGCTCCCCGCGCGTCTATGTTCCGCTGCAGCACCTCGCCGAGGGTCAGCCGCGCGTGCAGATCATCGACTCGGTGCTGTCCGAGGAAGCCGTGATGGGATTCGAGTACGGCTACTCGACCACCGAGCCCGGGTGTCTGACGGTGTGGGAGGGACAGTTCGGCGATTTCGCCAACGGTGCCCAGGTGATCATCGACCAGTTCATCAGCTCGGGCGAGGCGAAGTGGGAGCGCTACTGCGGCTTGACGCTGTTCCTGCCGCACGGTTTCGAGGGGCAGGGCCCCGAGCACTCCTCGGCCCGGCTCGAGCGCTTCCTGCAGCTGTGCGCCGAGAACAACATGCAGGTGTGCGTTCCTTCGACCCCGGCGCAGATGTTCCACATGCTGCGTCGCCAGATGCTGCAGCCCTTCCGCAAACCGCTCATCGTCATGACGCCGAAGAGTCTGCTGCGCCACGACCTTTCGGTGTCGAAGCTTGAGGATCTGACTCTCGGCGGTTTCGCGCGCGTGATCGATGAGATCGATCCAATCGACCCGGGAGAGGTCAGCCGCGTCGTTTTCTGCAGCGGCAAGGTGTACTTCGACCTGCTCAAGGCGCGGCGCAAGGACGGTATCCGTGACGTGGCGCTGGTGCGCATCGAGCAGCTCTATCCGTTCCCCTCGGAAGAGTACGAAGAGACGCTCAAGCGCTATCCGAACCTGCGCGAGGTCGTCTGGTGCCAGGAGGAGCCGCAGAACCAGGGCGCCTGGTACCAGGTCCGCCACCGCCTTCAGGAGCCGGCGGAGGGTCGCTGTACGCTCCTCTATGCCGGGCGTGCGCCTGCCGCTGCGCCCGCCACGGGCATCGGCAAGATCCACGACAGCGAGCAGCACGCGCTGGTCGATGCGGCGCTGCACGCCACGGTGGCGGAGAAATCCGCCCGCAGGACGAACCGGCTGAAGCCGGACGCCGCCGCCTCGCGTGCCCGCAAGGCCGGCGCGACCCCCCTGAGAAAGAGATCATGACGACCGAAATCAAAGTTCCCCAGCTTCCGGAGTCCGTGTCCGACGCCACGCTCGTCGCCTGGCACAAGCAGCCCGGCGAGTCCGTGAGCCGCGATGAGAACCTCGCCGATCTTGAGACCGACAAGGTGGTGCTCGAAGTGCCGGCGCCCGCCAGCGGAGTGCTGCGGGAGCTGAAGGTCGCGAACGGGACCGTGGTGAGAAGCGGGCAGCTGCTCGCGGTGATCGAGGAAGGCGCTCGAGCGGCCGATGCCGCGGCGCCCAAAGCCGCGCCTGCCGCGTCCGAGGTGAGGAGCGAAGTCAAAGCCGATGGCGAAGCCGCCAAGGACAAACTGAGCCCCTCGGTGCGACGCCTGGTGGAGGAGAACCGCCTCGATACCGGTGCGATTCCCGCCAGCGGCCGCGACGGGCGCCTGACCAAGTCCGATGTGGTGGACTTCCTCGGCAAGCAGCCGGCCCCCGCCGGCGCGCAGACGGGCCCGGCGCCGGGCGCTGCGGCCGCCCAGCCGGCGCCGGCCGCGAGGCCCGGGCTGCCCGCCGGCGCCCGCGCCGAGCATCGCGTACCGATGACACGACTGCGCCAGCGCATCGCTCAACGCATGGTCGAGGCGCAGTCCACACAGGCGCTGCTCACCTCCTTCAACGAGGTCGATCTCGCCGCCGTAAACGAGCTGCGCGCCCGATACAAGGACCGGTTTGAGAAGGAGCACGGCGTGAAGCTCGGCTTCATGTCCTTCTTCGTCAAAGCCTGCATCGAGGCCTTGAAGAGGTTCCCGGTGGTCAATGCCTCCGTGGACGGCAGCGACATCATCTATCACGAGTTCTACGACATCGGGGTCGCGGTCTCGACCGACCGCGGGCTGGTCGTGCCCATCGTGCGCGATGCCGACATCAAAGGATTCGCGGCCATAGAGAAGGAGATCGGGGAGTACGCGAAGAAGGCGCGCGCCGGCTCGATCGGCATCGAGGACCTCACCGGCGGCACCTTCACGATCACCAACGGCGGGGTGTTCGGGTCGCTGATGTCGACGCCGATCGTCAATGCGCCCCAGAGCGCCATCCTCGGCATGCACAAGATCCAGGAGCGCCCGATGGTCGTGAACGGACAGATCGCCATCCGGCCGATGATGTATATCGCGATCACCTACGATCACCGCATCATCGACGGCCGGGAGGCCGTGCAGTTCCTGGTCGCCGTCAAGGAGTCCCTGGAGGATCCGGGCCGCATGCTGCTCGGCATTTGATCAGAAGCGAAAGGAAAGATACCCGTGGCTGATTCCTTCGACGTCATCGTCATCGGCGGCGGGCCCGCCGGCTATCCGGCGGCAATCCGCGCCGCCCAGAACAAGCTCACCGTCGCCTGCATCGACGAGTGGCGCAACCGCGACGGCTCTTACGCCTTCGGCGGCACCTGCTTGAATGCCGGCTGCATTCCCTCCAAGGCGCTGCTCGAATCGACCGAGCTCTACCACCGCGCGCGCGAGGAGTTCGCGGTGCACGGCATCAAGGTAAACGGGGTCAGCGTCGATGTGGCGCAGATGCAGAAGCGCAAGGCCGGCATCGTCAAGACGAGTACCCAGGGGATCCTGGCGCTTTTCAAGGGCGCGGGCGTGACGCCGCTTCAGGGCCACGGCAAGCTGCTGCCCGGACGGCGCGTCGAGTTCACCGCCGCCGATGGGACGAAGCGCGGGCTCACGGCTCGGCACGTGATCCTCGCCTCCGGCTCGGTGCCGGTGGAGCTCAAATCCGCGCCTTTCCAGGCGCCGCACATCATCGACTCCCAGGGTGCGCTCGAGCTCGAGTCGGTGCCGAAGCGCCTCGGGGTGATCGGCGCCGGGGTGATCGGCCTCGAGTTAGGCAGTGTCTGGCGGCGCCTCGGGAGCGAGGTGACCGTGCTCGAGGCGTTACCGGATTTCCTCGCCATCGCCGACCAGCAGCTCGCCAAGGAGGCCGCGCGCCACTTCAAGAAACAGGGGCTCGACATCCGCCTCGGCGCGAAGGTGACGGGTGCGCGGGTGGCGGGCGATGCGGTCGAGATCGCCTACGAGGACGCCAAGGGCGCCCACAGCCTGACCGTGGAGCGCCTGATCGTGGCCGCCGGCCGCCGGCCCTACACGCGCGACCTGCTCGCAGACGGCACCGGCGTCGAGCTCGATGAGCGCGGCTTCATCCAGGTCGATCCGCACTGCCGCACCGCTGCCGAGGGTGTCTGGGCGGTCGGGGACTGCGTGCGCGGCCCCATGCTCGCGCACAAGGGCAAGGAGGAGGGCGTGATGGCGGCCGACCTGATCGCCGGCCGCTTCGGCGAGGTCAACTACAAGACCGTTCCCTCGGTCATCTACACCGCCCCCGAGATCGCCTGGGTGGGGCAGACCGAGGAGCAGGTGAAGGCGAGCGGCCGGGCCTACAAGGTCGGGGTGTTCCCGTTTCTCGCAAGCGGCCGCGCCCGCGCGATGGAGCAGGCGCAGGGCTTTGCCAAGATCGTCGCGGCGCGCGACGATGACGAGATCCTCGGCGTGCACATCGTAGGTCCCATGGCCGGCGAGCTGATCGCCGAGGCGGTGCTGGCGATGGAATACTCGGCAAGCACCGAGGATCTGCAGCGCACCATTCACGCGCATCCGACGTTGTCGGAGGCGGTGCACGAGGCTGCGCTCGCGGCCGACAAGCGCGCAATCGATTCCCTCAACCGCTGAGGCGGCAACGAAGCCTTTCAGCGCGCGCGGCGGGCCGAGGTCACATTCGGCACCGCCGCAAGGCGCTGCAGCACGCGCGCGAGCTGCTCCTGGTCCCCCACCCCGACGGTGAGCAGCACACGGGCGATGCCCGCCTCGCGGTCCGTCGTCGTGCTCATCGCCCGGATGCTCAAGCGCTCGACGGCCAGCACATCGGTGAGGTCGCGCACCAGGCCCCGGCGGTCGTAGGCCTGCACGGAGATGTCCACGGGCAGCTGCTCCTCGTCGCGCGAGCTCCACTCGACCTTCAGGACCCGCTCGGGCCTCACCTGGCGCATGCGCTGCAAACCCGGGCAGCTGGCCCGATGGATGGTCACGCCGCGGCCGACGGTGACATAGCCGACGATGGGCTGCGGCCGAAGCGGTGAGCAGCACCGCGCCAGGGTGATCGGCAGATCCCCGACGCCCTCGATGTCAACCGGCGAGCCGGAGCGTGCGCCGCCCGCGCGCTTCGGAGCGTGCGCCGGCGGCTCCCGGGTCGAGCCGAACAGGCGCTCCGCGGCGTGCGCCAGCTGCGACACGGTGATCTCACCCTCGCCGAGCAGCTGATAGAAGTGGTCCGCATCGCGCGCCTCGAGCGCCTCGATGAGCTGCGGCAGCTGCTGGGCGCCGACGGCGAGCCGGGCGAGCTCGCGCTCGGCGATCGCGCGGCCCGCGCCTCGGTTGTCGGCCGCATCGAGCTTCCTGAACCAGGCGCGCACCTTGGCGCGATTGCGGCCCGATGCCAGATAGCCGAGCTCCGGGGCGAACCAGTCGCGGCTCGGCGCCTCCTGCTTCGCGGTGATGATTTCGACCACTTCGCCGTTGGCGAGCACGTGGATGAGGGGCACGATGCGCCCGTTGACCTTCGCACCCCGGCAGCGGTGTCCGAGCGAGGTGTGTACGGTGTAGGCGAAGTCGAGCGGAGTCGCTCCATGCGGCAGATCCACCACCTCCCCCTTGGGTGTGAGCACGTACACCCGGTCCTGGAAGAGCTCTGCGCTCACTTGCTCGAGGAACTCGCGGTCCGCCTCGGCGCCTTCGGCGCGGGTGGGCTCAAGGAGCCTGCGCACCCATTCGATCTTGCGCTGATACTGCGTGTCGGCGGCGATGCCTTCCTTGTACGTCCAGTGCGCGGCCACACCGAGCTCGGCGTGCTCGTGCATTTCCGGGGTGCGGATCTGCACCTCGACGCTCTTGCCCTCGGGGCCGATCACCGCCGTGTGGATGGAGCGGTAGAGATTCCCCTTCGGGGTTGCGATGTAGTCGTCGAACTCGCCCGGGATGTAGCGCCAGAGGCTGTGAACCACCCCGAGCGCGGCATAACAATCGGGAATGGACTCGACGATGACGCGCACGGCGCGCACGTCGAAGAGCTGATCGAATTCGAGGTGCTTGCGCTGCATCTTCCTGTAGATGCTGTACATGTGCTTCGGGCGGCCGTACACCTGGGCGTGAAGGCCCGCCTTCTCGAGCTCCCCCCGCAGAGTGTCGCAGAGCGCCTCGATGTAGTGCTCGCGGTCGGTGCGCCGCTCGTTGAGCGCGGCGGCGATCCGTCGGTACTCCTCTGGCTCGAGGTGGCGGAAGGCGAGATCCTCGATTTCCCATTTCAGCTGCCAGACCCCGAGGCGATTGGCGAGCGGAGCGAACACCGCGCGCGCCTCGAGCGCGAGCCGCTCGCGCGCTTCGGCCGAAGCGGTACGCGCATGACGCAGGCTCACGAGCTGCTCGGCCAGGCGCGCGAGGATCAGCCTGGGGTCGCTCACGACCGCGAGCAGCATCTTGCGCAGCGTCTCGGCCTGACGAGCCGACAGTCCCTGGGAGGGCGACCAGTGTCGAGGCAGCCCGACTTCCCCGAGTCTCGAGAGCGCCAGTGCGGTATCGCGGGCCGCCGGGCCCACGAGGTGGGCGAGCCGCTCGGGCGCGATACCCGAGTCGATGGCGGATCTGGCGAGCACCGCGTGCGCGAGATCGGCGTCCGCGGTGAGCGCGCCGAGGATTTCGGCCGCCTCGGCGGCAGGGGCAAGGACCTGCGGCGCGAGTGCTGCGGCAGCCTCGATCGCCTGCCGGGTGCTGGCGATCGACTCGAGGAGCTCGGGGGGGCAGCGCTGCGTCGTCTCCATGGGGCGTAAGGCCTGAGTGTCTCAGGGGCCGCTTTACGGCTATCATACCGGCCCGGCAGTTTTCGGCGACGCAGCGATGGCGCGCCGTGCGCTCAAGCGGATGGTCAGTGATCCAAAGTGGGCCAATATCCAGCATGTCAAGGGCTTGCATGTGCTCGGACCCGCCGGGCAAGCGCGGCGGCTGATCCGCTACGAGGCCTATGGCCCGGGCGCGGCGGTGATGCTGGTCGATTGCCTGACCTGTGACCGCGAGCGCACCCGTACTCTGGTGCGGCGGACGCTCGCCGAGCATGGGGGCTATCTTGGGGCCGAGGGCTCGGTGGGGTATCTGTTCGATCGTGTCGGCCTGCTGCGCTACGGCTCGGGCGAGGACCTGCAGCGGCTCACCGAGGCGGCGCTCTCGGCCGGGGCGGAGGATGTGATCGTCAGGCCCGGGGTGCTCGAAGTGCTGACCGACCCCGAGGAGTTCCAGGCCGTGCGCTCGCAGTTGATACGCCTGGGGTGGGCGCCCGTGAGTGCGGAGGTGACGGAGCGTGCCGCGCTCACCGCGCCGGTCCGCGGCGAGGCGGCGCGGCGCATGGTGCATCTGCTCGAGGCATTGGCGGATCTGGACGACGTGTGGAACGTGTATTCGAATGTCGAGATATCGGACGAGGTCCTGGCGCGCATTTGATCCCGGCTCGGGCTCGGTTGCGCCGGAGCGTTTCGCACCGCAGGAGCGTCTGCGCATCCTCGGGCTCGATCCGGGCTCGCGCACGACCGGCTTCGGCGTGATCGAGTGGCGCGCCGCACAATGGGGACACGTGGCGCACGGCTGTGTGGTCGTGCCGAAGGGCGGCAGCCTCGCCGAGCGCCTGAAAGCGATCTTCGAGTCTCTGAGCGAGCTCATCGCGGCGCACGAGCCGGCAGAGGTGGCCGTCGAGCGGGTGTTCGTCAACCGCAATGTCGACAGCGCGCTGAAGCTCGGTCAGGCGCGCGGCGCGGCCTTGTGCGCCGTGCCCAAGGGCTTGCCGGTGTTCGAGTACGCCCCGCGCGCCATCAAGCTGGCACTGGTCGGGTCCGGGGCCGCCGAGAAGCCCCAGGTGGCGCACATGGTTCGCGCGCTGTTCGGTCTCGAAGGACGCCTCCCGGCCGATGCCGCGGATGCGCTGGCCGTTGCGCTCTGTCACGCACACTCCCGCGGCCTCAGGCAGCTTGCGGCGCAATCCGCAGCGCTCTTACCGGCTGGCAGCGGTCTCGCCAGATGATCGGCTCGATCCGCGGGCAGATCCTCGCGAAAGCCCCTCCGCAGCTGACGGTGGAGGCGGGTGGCCTCGGCTATGAGCTCGAGGCGCCGATGTCGACGTTCTTTCATCTTCCGGCGGTGGGGCAGGAGGTGCGCCTGCTCACGCATCTCGTGGTGCGCGAGGATGCCCACGTCCTCTACGCGTTCGGCACAGAGGAGGAGCGGCGGCTGTTCCGCAATCTCATCAAAGTCTCGGGCGTGGGACCGAAGATCGCCCTCGCGCTGCTGTCGGGGATCAGCGTCGAGGCCTTCGCCGCGTGCGTATACCATCAGGACGTGACCGCCCTTACCCGGGTGCCGGGCATCGGGCGCAAGACCGCCGAGCGGTTGGTGGTGGAGATGCGCGATCGGCTGGGGACGCCCGATGCGCACATCGACGGGGCGCCGGTCGGCGGCAGCGCCCAGTCCGAAGCGCTCGGGGCGCTGCTCGCCCTCGGCTACAAGCCCGCGGAGGCCTCGAGGCTGCTGAAGAGCGCGGGCGCCGGGGAGCATTCCACCGAAGAGCTGATCCGGCGCGCCTTGAAGGGCGCCGTGCGGGAGTAGCGGGCGTGCCAGCGGAAAGACCCATCAGCGCCGACGCGACTCGCGAGGACGAGCAGGTCGAGCGGGCCATTCGGCCGCGGCGGCTTGCGGAGTATGTCGGGCAGCCAAAGGTCAAGGCACAGCTCGAGATCTTCATCGGCGCGGCCCGCCAGAGAGCCGAGGCGCTCGATCACATGCTGGTGTTCGGTCCGCCCGGACTCGGCAAGACCACGCTCGCGCACATCGTCGCCGCCGAGCTTGGGGTGAGCCTGCGCCAAACCTCCGGCCCCGTGCTCGAGCGCCCCGGGGACCTCGCGGCGATCCTGACCAACCTGCAGTCGCGGGATGTGCTGTTCGTGGACGAGATCCACCGTCTCTCGCCGGTGGTCGAGGAAGTGCTCTATCCGGCCATGGAGGACTACCAGCTCGACATCATGATCGGGGAGGGCCCCGCGGCGCGCTCGATCAAGCTGAACCTGCCACCCTTTACGCTCATTGGGGCGACCACCCGCGCGGGGCTGCTCACTTCCCCGCTCAGGGATCGCTTCGGCATCGTGCAGCGGTTGGAGTTCTACGGCGTGGAGGATCTCGAGCACATCGTGAGCCGCTCGGCCTCGATCCTCGGCGTGCCGATCGAGCAGGAGGGGGCGCGGCGCATCGCGCAGCGCTCACGCGGGACGCCACGCATCGCCAACCGGCTGCTGCGTCGGGTGCGCGATTACGCCCAGGTGAGAGCCGACGGGCGCATCAGCGAGCCCGTGGCCGATGCAGCGCTCGAGCTGCTCGAGGTCGACCGCCAGGGTTTCGACACGCTCGACCGGAAGCTCCTCACGACCATCATCGAGAGGTTCGAGGGGGGGCCGGTGGGCATCGACAGCATCGCCGCGGCCGTTGGCGAGGAGCGCGGCACGCTCGAGGACGTGATCGAGCCGTTTCTCATCCAACAGGGATTCCTGGTGAGGACCGCGCGCGGCCGAGTGGCGACTCGCGCCTCCTACGAGCACTTCGGCCTGAAGGCTCCGGAGCGCCCCGGCGCCGCGCTGCCGCTGCTCGAGGAGGGCCGGTGAGGGAGTTCTCCTGGCCGGCGCGGGTGTACTGGGAAGATACCGACGGGGGCGGAGTCGTCTATTATGCAAATTATCTGCGCTTCCTCGAGCGCTCGCGGACCGAGTGGCTGCGCTCGCTCGGGTACTCGCAGCAGGCGCTCGCGAGGGAACCGGGGGTGCTGTTCGTGGTCGTTAGCATTGCGGTGGATTACCGCAGGCCGGCGCGGCTCGACGACGAACTCATCATCACCTGTGCACCGCGCGCCGACGGAATGGTGGCGATTCGCTTCACGCAGCAGGTTTTGCGAGCGAAGGACCATGAGCCGCTGGCCGCCGCGCAGGTGAGGGTCGCGTGCGTCGATGCGCAGACGATGCGGCCGAGAAAGCTGCCTGAACCGTTGCTGAACGAGTTGAAGTAACCCCCGGAGTCGCCCGTACATCATGAACGGCCATCTTTCCCTGATCCAGCTGGTGGTGCAGGCGAGCGTGCCGGTGCAGATCGTGATCGCTCTGCTGCTGCTCAGCTCGCTCACCTCCTGGGCCATCATCTTCCGCAAGCGGCTTCTGCTCGGGCGCGCGGTGCGCGAGGCTGACCAGTTCGAGAACAATTTCTGGTCGGGAGGGGATCTCTCGCAGCTGTACCGGGCGATCGAATCGCACGGCGGCGCCGCCGGCATGGCGAACATCTTCGAGATGGGCTTCCGCGAGTTCGCGCGCCAGCGCCAGTCCGGCGCCGGCTCCCCCGACCTCATGCTGGAGGGGGCGCGTCGGGCCATGCGCGTGGCGCAGCTGAAGGAGATCGATCGGCTGGAGTGCAGCCTGGCAACGCTCGCCACGGTGGGCTCGGTCAGCCCCTACGTGGGCCTCTTCGGCACCGTCTGGGGCATCATGACCGCCTTTTCCGGCCTGGGGGATGTGCAGCAGGCCACGCTCGCCGCGGTCGCGCCGGGGATCTCCCAGGCGCTCGTGACCACGGCCATCGGCCTCTTCGCCGCCATTCCGGCGGTGGTCGCCTACAACCGCTTCGCCGAGCAGGTCGGCCGCCTGGAGGTGCGCTTCGATGCCTTCATGGAGGAGTTCTCGACCATCCTGCAGCGGCACACGGGGCGGGGGTTGGCCTCGGCGCCGACCGTGTCGGCGGCCGTGGGTGCCCCCGGGTCAGGCCCAGCGTCGGCGTCCGCTGGTCCGATGGCCGCAGGGTCGAGCCCGCGCGCGCCGAGGACCCGGTAGGGACCCCCGTCCATGGCGCAAGTGCACCGCGGCCGCAGGCTGATGGGCGAGATCAACGTCGTGCCCTACATCGACGTGATGCTGGTGCTGCTCATCATCTTCATGATTACCGCGCCGCTGCTCAACCAGGGCGTGAAAGTCAACCTGCCGAGGGTCTCCGCCAAGACATTGCCGGCGGGCATGCAGCAGAACAAGCCGATCGTGCTCTCGCTCGATGCGCAGGGCGAGCTCTACTTGAGCGTCAATGGCCGCACGGTGGGCCCTGCGGCTCCGGCGGCCATCCGCTCGCGGGTTGCATCGGCGCTCGCCGTGAATCCAGAGAGGCCGGTGCTGTTCAAGGCGGACGCCGCGACCGCCTACGGGGTGGTGATGAAGGCCATGGTCCTGCTGCAGAGCGCGGGCGCAAGGAAGGTCGGCTTCATCACGCTGCCGCCGGCTGAGCGCCAGCGGGGAACTTGAGGGAAGCACATCTTCATGGCTGAGTCCCGGCGCGACCGCTGGCTGTCGATCGGAATGTCCGTGCTGCTGCACGGGACCATCATCGGTCTGCTCGCCTATGGCTGGTGGCGTTTCCGGCAGCCCGCCGGGCCGCCGACTCCTTCCATCGACGCAACGGTGGTCGATGCGCGTACGCTGAAAGGGATGGGGCTTGCCACACGGCCCGCCCCACAGCCCAAGCCTGCGCCTCTGCCCAAGCCTGAACCCAAGCCTGTGCCACAGACACCGCCTCCCATCCAGGGGCCTCCCGTGCCGACTGCGAAGGAGCTGGCCCAGCGTGCGCAGCTCGCGAAAGCCGAGGCGCAGCGTCACGCCGAGGCCGAGCAGGAGCTGCTCAAGCAGCGGCAGGCGAGGCAGAAGGCCTTGGCCGCCCAAGCTGCCGCCCAGGCGAAGGCGCGCAAGCGGGCCGAGGCCAGGAAGCTTGCCGAAGCGCGCAAGCTTGCGCAGGAGAAGAAGCTGGCCGAGGAGCAAAAGCTCGCGGCCGAGCGACTGGCCGCCGCGCGCAGGGCCGCACGGGAGAAGGCGGCGCGCGCGGCAGCCCTTGCCGAGCTGCAGCGCAACATCCGCCAGGAGGAGCAAAACGATGCGGCGGCGCGGGCCGGCCTTGCCAGCTGGACCCAGGAGATCGAAGGACGGATCGCGGACGCCTGGATCAAGCCCGCGAGCGCCAATCCCGGCATCGACTGTGTGCTGGACGTCACCCAGGTCCAAGGAGGGGCGGTGACGAACGTGAGTATCGGCCGCTGCAACGGTGATGGGGCGGTGCGCGAGTCCATCGAGGCGGCGGTGTATCGCGCCTCGCCGCTGCCGCCGCCGCCGGATCCGTCCCTGTTCCAGCGCCGGCTGATCATCGAGTTCAAGCCGAATTGACGGAGACATGATGAAATTGACCCAGGCCATCGCCCCCACGATGCTGCTCACGGCGCTGCTCGCCGCCGTTGCGGCGCGGCCCGCCCATGCGCAACTGACGATCGAGGTCACCTCCGGTGTGACTCACCCGGTGCCGATCGCCATCGCGACGTTTTCCGAGCCGCCATCGGCGGCAACGGACGTGGCCGGCATCATCCAACATGACCTCTCCGGCAGCGGGCGTTTCAGCGTCCTGCCCGGTGGCCAGATGCCGGCGAAGCCGACGCACGCCGCGCAGGTGAAGTTTCCCGCCTGGAAGGCGACCGGAAGCGATTACCTGGTGATCGGCAGGGTGAAGCGCATCGCCAACGGGCGCCTCGCCGTGGATTTCAATCTGCTGAACATCCTCACCGGCCAGAGCATCGTGCGCAAGCGCTTCACGGGACCGCCTTCGGCACTGCGCAACGCCGCGCATCGCGTGAGCGACGCCATCTACCAGGCGATCACCGGCATCCGCGGGGCATTCGACACCCGTATCGCCTATGTGGCCGAGGCCGGGACCGGCGCCGCCCAGCGCTACCAGTTGGTGGTGGCGGACGCCGACGGCTACAATCAGCGCCTGATTCTCGAGTCGCGTTTTCCGATCATGTCGCCGGATTGGTCGCGGAATGGGAAATGGCTGACGTACGTCTCCTTCGAAGACCACCTTTCGGCCATATACGTGCAGCGCGTGCGCACCGGTCAGCGCTGGCGCGTGTCTGCGCGCGCGGGCGAGAATGGCGCGCCGGCTTACTCGCCCGGGGGGCGGCATCTGGCGCTCACCTTGAGCGGCGACAGCGGCTATCCGCAGATCTACCTGCTGAATCTCCATACCCAGCACCTCACTCGCATCACCCATGCCCCGGCGATCAACACCTCGCCGGCCTGGGCGCCCGATGGCAAGTCGGTCTACTTCACCTCCGACCGCGACGGCTCCCCGCAGATCTATCGCATCGGCATCCGGCCCGGGAGCCTCCCGCAGCGCATCACGTTCACGGACGGCTACAATGCCGACCCGCAGGTCTCGCCGAACGGCAGGCGGCTTGCCATGGTGACGGCCGTCGATGGCAGGTTTTGCATCGCCGTGCAGAACCTCAAGACCGGCTCGTTCCGCGTGCTGACGCACGGGCCGCTCGACAGCACGCCGAGCTTCGCCCCGAATGGGGCGACCATCATCTACACCAAGCAGCTGGAAGGTGAGCGCGGCGGGAGCGTTCTGGCTACGATATCGACCGACGGTCAGACGGGAATGACGCTCAAGCCGACCCAGGGCGAGGTGCAGGATCCGGCCTGGGGGCCGTTCTCGCGACGATAGTGTTTCAGAGAGGCGGGCCGCGCAGGTCCGTGTGGCAATCAAACAATGAGCGCCGGTTGGCCGGCGCATTCGGAGTAAGGTGACATATGCGTCGTATTCTTGCGGTGTTGTTGGTGTCGGGAACGCTGGGGCTTGCCGCCTGCGCGAGCAAGCCGCCCGTCAAGCCCGTGTCCAGCCAGACGGCCACCGGAGCGGGAGCCGGGGCCAGCTCGCAGGGCGCCGGCAGCGGGGCGAACGCCAGCGAGGGCGCCCTCGGCAGCCAGCAGTCCGTTGCCGGACCGGAGCAGGGGCTGCTCGCCGACCGTGTCGTCCACTTTGCGTTCAACAGCTCGGTGATCCGCGGGCACGGTATCCGGGTCGTCGCGGCGCACGCCAAGTATCTCGCCGACCATCCGGGCGCGCGCGTGCGCCTGGAAGGCTACACCGATGACCGCGGCTCGCCGGAATACAATATCGGCCTCGGCATGCGCCGAGCGGAGTCCGTCCGCCAGGCGATGCTGCTGCAAGGCGTCTCGCCCAATCAGATCACGGTGGTGAGCTATGGCGAGGCGGATCCGATCAATCCGGCCAACAACCACGCCGCCTGGGCGCAGAATCGGCGCGTGCACATCGTCTACCTGACGCCCATGCAGCCGCCGAAGTAACAGCCGGCCGGCGGGAGTCTGTCCATGCGTGCCTTACGCTTGTTGATGCCGGCCGTGGCGGCCACGACGCTGCTCGCCGGCTGCGCGACCGGTCCGGATCCGACGCAGGTGAGGCTCGATAACCTCGATACGCGGGTCTCGAAGCTCGAGCATTTCGTCTCGAACGGCAGCCTCGTGCAACTCGCCGAGCGGCAGGACAGCCTGCAGGCGCAGGTGCGCAATCTGCAGGGACAGGTCGATGATCTGCAGCGCAGCAACCGCAGGCTCGAGAAGCAGCAGCGTGACCTGTATGCCAATCTCGATAAACGGATGGGTGCGCTGGAGCGGCGCGTGGCTCAGGCCCCGGGATCGGGCCCGCTCGCCGGCTCTGCGGCCGCGGCGGGCTCCGTCGCGGCCTCGGCCGCCACGGGCAATGCCTCGGCGCTCGGTGCGCTGCCCGGCGTCACCCCCGCCCAGCAGTCCGCTTATGGGAAGGCGTTCAATGCGCTCAAGGCCGGCAGCTACGCGGCTGCCGTCAGCGGCTTTGAGGGGTTCCTGAAGCGCTACCCGTCGAGCCCGCTCGCGCCGAACGCCGAGTACTGGCTGGGCGAGACGCATTTCGTGGATCAGCACTACAAGAGGGCCGAGCAGGCCTTCCGTTCCGTGTTCACCCGCTGGCCGAATTCGGGCAAGGCGAGCGATGCCATGCTCGCTCTCGGCAACGTGCTGCTCGCGCAGGGCAAGACGTATGAGGGAAACGCGATGCTGAGGCAGGTCGTCAAGCAGTATCCGGAGACGGATGCGGCCAAGCGGGCGGCGAAGCGCCTGATCGGCAAGCCCGCGGGCTGACCGCGGGGCGCGCAATGGATTAAGGAGCGGATGGCGCGGCTCAGGATCACCGAGATCTTCTACTCGCTCCAGGGCGAGGCGGACACCGCCGGGGTGCCGACGACTTTCGTGCGCCTCACGGGGTGTCCGCTGCGCTGCCGCTATTGCGATACCGCATACGCGTTCCACGGCGGGCAGTGGTGGGATCTCGATGCGCTCGTGCAGCGAGTGTGCGAGCTCGGCTGCCGTTATGTGTGCGTCACCGGCGGTGAGCCGCTCGCGCAGAGGAGCTGTCCGGAGCTGCTCGCTCGGCTGTGTGAGCAGGGGTTTCGGGTCTCGCTCGAGACCAGCGGTGCGATGGCGCTTGGCGACGTCGACCCGCGCGTGGTGCGGGTGGTCGATGTGAAGACTCCAGGATCCGGCGAGCAGGGACGCAACCGTTACGGGGAGCTGTCGCTCCTCGATGGCAAGGACCAGATCAAGTTCGTCATTTGCGATCGCGCCGACTATGAGTGGAGCCGCGCCAAGGTCGGGGAGTTGCGGCTCGATGAGCGCTGCACGGTGCTGTTCTCCGCCAGCCACGAGCAACTGCCGGCGCGGCAGCTCGCCGACTGGATCCTGCAGGATCGCCTGCCGGTGCGCCTGCAGATCCAGCTGCACAAGCTGCTTTGGGGCAATGTCGCGGGAAAGTGATCGTATGGACGACGCGGACGGTTGCGACGGGATGAGCGACGCTCTGGGTAAGACTGCACGGGGCGGGCCGCGGGCGGTGGTGCTCGTCTCCGGCGGTCTCGACTCGGCCACGACACTCGCCATGGCGCGCGCGCAGGGGTTCGAGTGCTATGCGCTGTCGGTTTCCTACGGCCAACGCCATTCGGCCGAGCTCGGCGCCGCCTCGCGCGTGGCCGCGGCTTTGGGCGCCCGGGATCACCGCGTGATGCGGGTCGATCTGGCGGGCATCGGCGGCTCGGCGCTGACCGATTTGTCGATCGCCGTGCCCGAGGAGCCGACGACGGGCATTCCGGTGACCTATGTGCCTGCGCGCAACACGATGCTGCTGTCGCTGGCGCTCGCCTGGGCAGAGGTGCTCGAGGGGCGCGATATCTTCGTTGGCGTCAATGCCGTCGACTTCTCCGGATACCCCGATTGCCGGCCGGAATTCGTGTCCGCCTTCCAGTATCTCGCGACGCTCGCCACCAAGGCCGGCGTCGAAGGCCGTTCCATCCGCATTCACGCGCCGCTCATGCAGTGGACCAAGGAGCGGATCATCCGGGAAGGCATCGCGCTGGGAGTGGACTTTGCGCTCACGGTCTCGTGCTACCAGGCCGACGGGGACGGCCGAGCCTGCGGCAGGTGCGATTCGTGCCGCCTGCGCCGGGCGGGCTTCGAATCCGCCGGTGTGGCCGACCCGACAAGCTACCAGGAGCTTTAGCATCCGGGTATCATGCCACCCCTCGCGGCGCCCGCTCCGGGCCCCGCGCCGCCACCTTCGGTGGGGCGTTAGCTCAGTCGGTAGAGCATCGGACTTTTAATCCGCTGGTCGACGGTTCGAATCCGTCACGCCCCACCATCTAACCGTTACATCGCCAAAGCTTTCAGGACGTGCGCAGGATCCCGACGGATTGCTGTCAGGAGCGCCTTGGCCGGCCCGGTTGGCTCGCGCCGGCCTTGCTCCCAATTGCGTAACGTCCCCACGTCCACATGCAGCAGGGCGGCGAACTTCGGCTGGCTCAAGCCGAGGGTGGAGCGCAGCTCCTTGATGGCGAGAGGCTCGACGTGGAATTCGCGGGAGGGCACGCGCTCGCCCCGGGCGATCTCATTCATCTGCGTCATGCTCTCGACAAGCTCGGAAAACAACTTCTTGTCCACGGGCTACCTCTTACCAATCTGCATTGAGCTTGCGGAGGACTTTTTTCTCCGCAGCCGTTAAATCGTCTTTCACGCCCTTGCGGTAGATGAGCAGTAGGCGAACTTGCGCCTGCGCCACGACGTGAAAGTAGATCACGCGCACGCCGCCACTCTTGCCGCTGCCTTTGATCGACCAGCGTACCTTGCGCAGCCCGCCGGTGCTTTGGATGACATCGCCCAATTGCGGATGCGCCGCCAGACACTGCTGGAATTCTGCGTAGGCGTCCTCGGTCAGCAGCTCCTTGACTTGCCTGGTAAAGACCACCGACTCGATGAAGACCATAGAATAGGATAATACGTCAGTGACGCACGTGCGTCAATGACGTATGAGTCGCGTGCCAGGAGCGGACGGTGCGTCATCGCGCCGATACTGGCCTGTGAGCAGCCAACCCATTTCACTTTGCCGGCCGATCTAAAGGCTGCGCGATACCCGGTTTGGCAGGGCTCGTGGGCACAGCGGTGGCACACCTGCTGCCACACATTGGCTCCATCGGTCACCGTGAAGCGGTCGCAATTCCCTGAGTTCTCTGGCGTCACGTGGTGCGACCGGGTGCGTGACCTGGACTTTTAATCCGCTGGTCGACGGCTCGAATCCGTCACGCCCCACCATCTAACCGTTACATCGCCAAAGCTTTCGGGACGTGCGCAGGATCCCGACGGATTGCTGTCAGGAGCACCTTGGCCGGCCCGGTTGGCTCGCGCCGGCCTTGGCCCCTCGCGAAGCAATCTGTCATCGCCGGCGCACGCGTGGGCCGGCGGCCGGTGGCTTGCCCCGCCGAGGCCTGCTTGCCGCCTGCGCGCAGTCCCGCAGCCGCTCTGCGCTGCGCGATTGCGGCAAGCGATGCGGGCGCGCTCGGGCGCAGAACCTCATGCAACATCGCGCTAGCGCCGTTCCAGATGATCTGGGTGCCGATGGCGAGCAGGATGAAGGCTGTCAGCCGGATCAGAATGTCGGTACCCGTCGCTCCGAGGCGGCGCACGAGGCGGTCTGCGTACCGGTAGCAGAGATAGATCGCAACGGCCGTAATCAGCACCCCGATCACGTGGGCCACAATCGTGGTCAACAGGGCCCGCAGATCACGCGGCGGGTTTGCGCCGAGGGTGATGGCGACCGATATGGATCCCGGCCCCACGGTGAGGGGCATCGTCAGGGGGTAAAAGGCACGCTGCCTGAGGCCCTCCGCGGTGGTGGGGCGGGTCGATGCGGATACTGCGGGGGCGATGGGGCCGTTCAACAGCGACCATGCCAGAGCGCACACTACGATGCCTCCGGCAACCTGCACTGCAGGGATGGACACGCCGAAGAAATCGAGAACATAGGCGCCAATGAGAATGGATGCGACGAGCAGCACGAAACTGTTGATCGCGACGAGCTTGGCCACGCGCGCCCGCTCGGCCGGTGTGAGCTCCGAGGTCATGGCGAGGAAGATCGGTGCGCCGGCGAACGGATCGATGATCGGCAGCAGCGCCGCCACTGCTATGAAGACAATGCCGGCGAAGTAGTGAAGGTGTTCCAGGAGCATGGGTGCGAGAGCGGCGGTCTGTAATGCCCGTCGCGGGCAGTCTCCCCCGAAAAGCCGTCAAGCTCAAGCCGGTTCCGCCGGGAGCTTCCGCCTCGCGTGCCCCTCCGGCGGCCCGCGGATCTTCGGGTCCCCGCCCGCATGGTGCCTCGAGCCGGACCGTTCCGTGAGGGCACAGCCGGCGGCCGCAGTTGACCCGGTCCGGGCCGGGCATGGTCGTGTACCGTGCAATGATCCGCAGCTACGAGCGTGAGCGAGACTCCCCGCAATGCACGGGGGGGGGGGAGGGCCGGTACGTGCGGCATTGGCTGGCGCGGATCGGCTCGAGGCCCTCTTGCGAGGCATCGCCCGGATTGACGCGCAGCAGCGCGCACTCTGTGCGAACATCCTGAGGTGTACGCAGGCCAGGCCGTGGAATTCACGGGTAGGAGGGAGCCCTGACGTCCCAAGCGCAAAGCGCTCCGGCGCTCGCGGGACCCGAGCCCGCATTAGGCTCAACGGTTACCGCAGCCGGAGTTCACTTCGGTGTCTTCTCGACCGGGGATCGCGTCGAGCTCCTTCTGTTCGAGCGCCCGACTGACGAGCGCCCCTCGATGGTGATCGATCTCGAGCGATCGCCAGGTCCTTCGCCTCACCATTGGCGGGGCTTCGTTGGCGGTATCGGCGCCGGGCAGGCATACGGCTATCGTGTCGAGGGGCCCCTCGCGCCGCGCAAGGGCTTGCGCTTCGATCGCGAGAAAATGCTGTTGGATCCGTACGCGCGAGCCATCGCGACGCCATGCGAGCGCAGCCGGGACATCGACCGCAGGCCCGGGGGAAATGTTGCGACAGCCTTGCGCAGCGTCGTCGTCGATTGGGGCACCTACGATTGGGCGGGTGATCGGGCGCCGCGCGTTCCTCGTGAGAAATCCATCATTTACGAGATGCACGTCGGCCAGTTCACGGGACATCCGAGCAGCCCGCTCGCCCCGGAACTGCGCGGGACGTTCGCGGGAGTCATGGAGAGGATCCCCTATCTCGTGGACCTCGGGATCACCGCCGTCGAGCTGATGCCGGTGTTTGCGTTCGACGAGCAGGCGGCGCCGCAGGGATTGCGAAACGTGTGGGGCTACCAGCCGCTCTCGTTCTTCGCACCGCACGAGCGCTACGGCTCGAGGCGGGGCCCGGTCGCGGCTCTCGAGGAGTTCCGCGACATGACCCGGGCGCTTCATCGGGCGGGCATCGAAGTCATTCTCGACGTCGTGTACAACCATTCGGCCGAAGAGGATGCGTTGGGGCCGACGATCGGCTTCAGGGGCCTTGCGAACGAGGTGTATTACCTGCTGGACGGGAACGGCGACTACGTGGACTACAGCGGGTGCGGGAACACACTGAATGTGAATTCCCCGGTGGTTCTTCGGTTGATTCTCGACAGTCTGCGCTTCTGGGCCGGCGAGATGCACGTCGACGGCTTTCGTTTCGATCTGGCCGCCGTGCTCTTGCGGGACGGGGAGGGAAAGCCCGAAGCGTACTCCCCGATATTGCGGGCGATAAACTCCGATCCGATACTCAAGAACGTCAAGCTCATCGCCGAAGCCTGGGATGCCGCCGGGCTCGACGGTCTCGGACGCTTTGCCGGCCACGGGTGGTCGGAATGGAACGGACGATTCCGGGACGACGTGCGGCGATTCCTGAAGAGCGATGACGGGGCGGTACGGAGCATGGCGAGCCGCCTCGCCGGCAGCCCGGATATCTATCCGGTGCAGCTGTGCGCCTCGGTCGGCAGCGTCAATTTCGTCACGAGTCATGACGGGTTCACGCTGAATGACCTGGTTTCCTACAACTGCAAGCACAACGAGGACAATCGCGAGGGCAATCGCGACGGGGCGGATGAGAATCACAGCTGGAACTGCGGAATCGAGGGACCGAGCGAGGATGCGGCGGTCAACGAGCTGCGTACGCGGCAAATCAAGAATTTTTTCGTCGTGACACTGCTTGCAACGGGCATGCCGATGCTGCTCATGGGCGATGAGGCTCGCCGCACGCAGCGCGGTAACAATAACGGCTACTGTCTGGGGGAGCCGGCGGCCGGGCTCGATTGGGAGGCCATCGGAAATTTTCCTGAGATTCACCGGTTCGTGCGCGGACTCATTGCCTTGCGGGCGGGCCGTCTCTCCGAGGGCAGCGTGCTCGGAGCCGCTGCGGTGCCGCTCGTGCCCCGGATGATGGAGTGGCACGGCGTGCGCCCTCACGAGCCTGACTGGGGCGAGCAGTCCCATAGCCTCGCGGCACGCATCGGGTATGAGGGCACCGATCTCGAGAGCTATCTCATCGTCAACGCCTACTGGGAATCGCTTCAGTTCGAATTGCCGCACTGCGAGGGCTCGCGGTGCTGGCGGCGGTGCGTGGATACCTACCTGGCGGCGCCGGAGGACATCCGCCTCGATGCCACCGCCCCGCTCGTCACTTGCGCCTCCCTCGTGGTTCAGCCGCGCTCGGTCGTGGTGCTTCTCGCACCCTCGGGTGCAGAGCCGGCGGCGCAGCACCGCGCCTGATGCGGCAACTTCCCCCCCCCGCAGTGAATCCCGCGCGCGCCGGGGCGCCGGTGAGAGGGGAAGCGGCGCGGCCGCTGCGTTCGGGCGCCACGATTTCCAACATCGAGCACACGACACGGTCGCCGGGCCGATTGCCGCGCGCGGGGCAGGAGCGCGCGCACCAAGCCGCGGCGCACGTGCCGATGGGGCGCAGGAGCCGGCTGGGAGGATTGTGGCAAGATACGCGGGTGCGGCCTGCAAGCGAGGAACTGCCTTCATGTCCATTGCGTACGCTCTCGAGCCCGGCCTTTCCGCAGAGGAATTCCGGGCGGTCCTGATCGCATCGACGCTCGGGGAGATGCGCCCCGTGGGCGATCTCGAGCGGCTCGAGCGCATGCTTCGCAAGGCCAGTCTCATCCTCACCGCCCGCGATGGGGAGCGGCTGGTGGGCATCTCGCGCGCGATCACCGACTTCTCGTTCTGTTGCTACCTGTCCGATCTGGCGGTGGACGCGGCCTACCAGCGCCGGGGCATCGGCAAGCGGCTGATCGCGGAGACGCACCGAGGCGCAGGCGAGGAGACCATGTTGATTCTTATCGCCGCACCCGCCGCCGAGGAGTACTACCCGAAGATCGGCATGCAGCAGCGCCCCTCGTGCTGGACGGTGCCGAGGTCACGCTGAGTTGACCGGACCGCTTCCGGCACCGGATGAGTGCAGTCGCGCCGCCGCGGCGCGGGAGGCCGAGTGTGCTCGCGGATGAGGCAGATCGAGGTGCGCTGCTCGTGACGGGCGGAAGCCGCGGGATCGGCGCCGCCATCTCCCGGCTGGCCGCGGCGCACGGCTATGCGGTCATCGTGAACTTCGTGTCCGATGAGAGAGCTGCCGGCGCGCTGGTCGAGGACATCCGGTCGCGCGGCGGCCGCGCAGCCGCTGTCCGCGCGGACGTGGCGCGCGAGTCCGACGTTCTGAGTCTTTTCGAGCAAGTCGACAGGCTTTTCGGGCCGTTGAGTGCGCTTGTGAACAATGCCGGCATCACGGGCGGCTTCTCGAGGGTGGACGCCGTGACTGCCGGCATGCTGGAGCGGCTTTGGGCGGTGAACGTGACGGGAACCATCCTCTGCGCCCGCGAGGCGGTGCGGCGGCTCTCGCTCAAGCACGGCGGCCGGGGCGGTGCGATCGTCAACGTCTCATCGCGCGCCGCCGAACTCGGCTCGCCTGGCGAATGGGTGCACTACGCGGCGTCCAAGGGGGCGGTGAACACGTTCACGATCGGCCTGGCGAGCGAAGTCGCAGGCGAGGGCATTCGGGTGAACGCGGTGGCGCCCGGCCTCATCGAGACCGACATCCACGCCGCCGCCGGTGATCCCGGCAGGCTCTCGAGGCTGGCGAGCCGCATTCCCATGGGACGGGCCGGCACGGCCGAAGAGGTTGGCGAGGCGGTGATCTGGCTGCTGTCGTGCGCTGCATCCTATGTCACGGGCAGCATCCTGACGGTGAGCGGCGGGCGCTGACTGTTGGAGGACGGTGCCTCTCAGGCCGCATCGTGGAAGAGGATGCCGAGCGTGTGGCGCCGCCCGCGGCGCACGCGGCTGACCCCGTGCCGGAGGCTGACGCGATAGTCGCCTCTGGTGCCGCTCGCGGGGCGATGCTGCACGGCGAATACGACGCCATCGCCCTGGGCGAGCGGCACCACCTCGGCGCGCGCCTGGCTGCGCGGGCGCTGCTCGGTGAGCACGAACTCTCCGCCGCTGAAATCCCGGCCGGGCTGCGAGAGCAGGACCGTGAGCTGCAGCGGGAAGACCCGCTCGCCATAGACGTCCTGGTGCAGGCAGTTGTAGTCCTCCGGCCCGTATTGCAGCAGAAGCGGCGTGGGCCGTGTCTGTCCGGCGGCATGACATTGTTCCAGGAACATGTCGAGATCCGCCGGATAGGCCACACGGTTGCCCAGGCGCCTGTTCCACTCGTTGGCGATCGGTGCCAGCCGCGGGTAGAGCGCGCTGCGGAGCTCCTGGATGCGCGCGGGCAGAGGGTAGTCGAAGTATTTGTATTCCCCGCGGCCGAAGCCGTGGCGGCTCATGACGACGCGGCTGCGGAACCGGTTGTCCTCGGGGTAGAGCGCGGCCAGCGCTTGGCACTCGACAGGGGCGAGCAGGCCGGGCAGTACGGCGCAGCCGCGTGAATCGAGCTCGGCGGCGACGGCAGTCCAGTGCACCCGGGTCAATTGGTCTCTTGTTTCCGAAGCCTCGAGCGGCACTCTTGCTCCTGCTCAGAACGATCGCCTGACATCCTCAGCCCGGGCGAGCCGGGGCTCATTGCGCATCCAGCTCACAGCGCGCGGCGGAGGGTGAGATTGATCCGCCTGCGGCCGAGCCTCTCGTGCCAACCGTCGGGCAGCGGCGCAACGCCATGGAACATCAGACGTCCAGGTCCACCCCAGACCACGACATCGCCGTGCGATAGGGGAATGCGTAGCGGCCTATCGGCGCGCCTCGCACCTCCCCAGAGGAAGGTGGCAGTCAGACCGAGAGAGACCGAAACGATCGGCTCTCCGAAGTCACGCTCGTCGCGATCCTGGTGCAGCGACATCCGCGCTCCCGGAACGTAGCAGTTGATCAGGCAGGCGTCCGGCTCGAAGGTGCCGAAGCCGGCCCGCGCGGCGGCCTGCCCCGCAAGGCTCGCGAAGGCGTGCGGCATCGTCGGCCAGGGCCGCGCGCTCTGCGGATCGAGCGGCTCGTAGCGATAGCCCGAGCGGTCGGTCACCCACCCGGCCGTGCCGCAGTTCGTCATCGCCACCGACATCGGCTGCCCGCCCGGTGTCATCATGTGTCGAAACGGCGCCTCTCGCGCCACCCGCCCGACTTCCTCGAGCAGCCCCTGCTCGAAGGACAGGGCGAAGCGCGGCAGAACGGTCAGACCCGAGCCGCGGAGCGCATCCGCGAGCGAGGTGTCGAAAAGGTCCGCCGTGCGCATCGGATGCCCCGACTGGTGTCAGCGGGAAAGCATGCCTGGCGCGCAAAGCCGCCGCAAGCCGGCAGGAGGGTCAGGCGGCGCCCGACGGCGGTGCGGAGAACCGCGCATCTCAAGGCCTGCTGCGCCGCCGCCTGCTCGATGCGCGGATCGGTGAGGGGTGGCGGGCGCCTGGCGGCTCTATCGGGCCTCGAGCGCGTCGCGCACCAGGTGTCCGAGCGTCTCCAGTGCCCGCTCGATGCCCGCGCTCCATGGCGTGCCGCAGCTGAGCCGCATGCAGTGGCCGTAGCGCTTGGTCGAAGAGAAGACGTCGCCGGGTGCGAAGCAGATGCCGTGCTCCAGGGCGAGGCCAAAGAGCTCGCGGGTATCGATCCGCTTCGGCAGCTCCACCCAGAGCACGAACCCGCCCGAGGGCCGGCTGACGCGCGTGCCCTGGGGAAAGAAGCGGCCGACCGCCTGGCTCATGCGCTCGAGGTTGTCACGGAATATGGCTCGAATGCGGCGCAGGTGCCGGTCGTATCCGCCCGAGGCCAGGTACTCGGCGAGCGCGCTCTGCGGCAGCGGCAGACCGCTCAGTGTGAAGGCCATCTTGCGCTCGAGGACGCGCTGCATGTGCCTTCCGGGCGCGATCCATCCGGTGCGGTAGCCGGGCGCCACGGTTTTGGAGAACGAGCTGCAATAGATGACGTCGGCTGCCGGATCCAGGGCGTTGAATGGGGTCGGTCGGCGCTGCCCGAAGAAGATGTCGCCGTAGATGTCGTCTTCGATCAGCGGCACCCGGTGCTTCCCAAGCAGGCGCAGCAGCTCGAGCTTGCGCTCGTCCGACGGTGTGCAGCCCAACGGGTTGTTGAAGCTCGAGGAGAACAGGCACGCCGTGACGGAGCGGGTCTGCAGCGCCTGCTCGAGCGCCTCGGGGTCGACGCCGGAGAGCGGATCGGTGGGCAGCTCGAGGGCCTTGAGGTTGAGCACCTCGATCGTGTGCAGGAGTCCGAAGTAGGTGGGCGACTCGATTGCGATGGTGTCACCCGGCCGTGAGAGCGCCTGTAAGGCAAGTGTCAGCGCCTCGGTGCAGCCACAGGTGAGGACGAGATCCTCCGGAGAGAGTGTCCCGCCCCAGCGCGGCGCACGCCGCGCCAGCTCGACTCGCAGCACCCGGTCACCTTTTGGGACCGTGTAGCGGTTGCGCTCGACCCCGCGGTTGCGAGCCGCCTTGGCCAGAAGCCGATCCAGCCTCCCTGCGGCGAGCAGGTCGGGGCTTGGAACGGCGCAACCGAGCGGCACGAGGCTCGGATCGGAGGCGTATTCGAAAAGCCGCAGCACGACGGACGAAAGCGACACCGTGCGCGGCGACGATGGAGGCTTCGAGATTGCCGGCGCCTCGAGCCGGGCACGCGTGTTTCCTGCCACGTAGAAGCCCGATTGCGGACGCGCCTCGAGGACGCCTCGATCCTCCAGAAGCCGGTAGGCCTTGAGCGCGGTGGCGAGGCTCGTGCCGCGCTCGCGGCTGATCTGGCGCAGCGACGGGGCCCGCGATCCGGGCAGCAGCGTGGCACTTTCGACGAGACGGGTGATGAAGTCCGCGAGCTCCTGGTATCGGTAGGGGCTGTCCTGCGCGACGGCTGTGTCTCGGCGCGTAGCTTGCATTCGCGGTCCTTGAGAGCATCCGGGCCGAAGGGGGCGGCTTGACCGTGACTGTTCTGCCTCCATTGTGCCATTTCTGCGACTGTTATGGTGAGGTACCTCCTGCCATCGTCTTCGCGCGCACGAGGCGAGGGTCGGCGCGCACCACCACACTTCAGCGCGTGAGGGCTCAATGCGCAGTGCACGGATCAACGGAATCGAGTTGGCATGCGATGAGGTGCGCGCAGGCCGACACCGACTCGGGCAGGCGCCAGCGGACCGCGACGGCCGAGCGGTTGCTGGCCGAAGGCATGGCCGACACCGTGGTCTCGATCGCATCGAGGCCCGCGCACGCGCACGTGAACGTCAACCTCGTGAAGCTCATGCCGGTGGCGCAGGGCTTTGCTCCCTTGCAGGCGCATCGCCTGGCGTCGCGGATCGATGTCTGAGGCCTCGACCGGGGGGGGGCGATCCGCCGTCAAACGCCCGTGGCGGTGCGGATGATCGCCCAGGTCGCAATGACGCTCGCTGCGGTGGTGAGGGCGCCGTACTTCGAGTAGATCTGCGCGGCCTCGCGGGCCGCCTGGCCGATGTCGTGGGTGGGATTCTGGATCTGCGGTTCGGAGGCGTTGCGGATCGAATACCATTTGATGTCGGGAAAGTCCTGCAGCGCGTTGGCGACCATGGCGTCCCCCATGTCGCACGCGCGGCCGAGCCCCTGCAGTGCGAAATGATCGGTGGAATCGTCGAACGCGAAGAAGTCCGTCGTGACCACCGTCTCCGTGAGACCGGAGAAAATATGCGGCCGGGTCCGCGCACTGGGAATGCGGCTGGCGTTCACGCCCGTCAGGCGCGGAGCGATGGCCCTGAGCGCGCCTTGCGGCAAATCAGCGGCCGCGTAGCGGGCGGTGGCCCAGGGCTCGGCCTTGAACTGGGTCCGGCAGTCGAAGCGCACGGTGCCCGCGATGAAGACATCGCCCAGCTTCACCTGCCTGCCGATGCCCCCGCCGGTGCCGGTGGTGATCAGCACCCTCGGGGTGATGGTCTCGGCGAGTTCGCGGATCAGGTGCCGAAGCGGCACCGCCGGGCCGTCGTAGTCGAGGTGCAGCCCGGACTTGAAGAGCAGCACCCGAATCTCCCCGATCCGACAGGGGAAGTACAGGCCGAGGCTGTGGTGGTAGCGCTGCATCTGCGGGTCGGGGTCGTTGAACGGCGCGCGTGCTCCCGTGACGAGCGGCAAGTAGCGATCGATGCCGTGCCGGTACTCGTACCAGGCGGACAGAGGGTATCCGGGACTCAAGAGCGAGGCGAGGGTGGAGGCCTCCGCCGCCGTCCAGGTGAGGACCAGAGCGTCGTAACCGCGAAATCGGCACAGGCTGTCGGCCTCGGCGGGCGCCGGCGTGAGTGGCTCGGGCACGGGACGGGTGCCGCGCGGCCAGGCGATGGGGGAGGGCAGCAAGGCCTCCGGGGAGGCGAAGGCGGCCTCGAGGCCGCCTTCGCGGAAGCGCCTGAGGGGTGCTGCGGGATCGAAGTTGAGGAGGAGATCTTCGGGATCGAGTGTCGCGGCCATGTGTCCCCGGTCCTTTCCCGATTGCACGGGAAGACCCGTCCGGTCGGTGTGCCAGTATGCTATGCGCTCCATAGACCTGAGTTAAGGTGTCTCCCATGACCTACACCTTCCCGCCTCCCCCTGTCGTCAGCGTGCCCGTCATCGGCTCGGGTTCGCGGTTCCCGGTCCACCGCATCTACTGCGTGGGCCGCAACTACGCCGAGCACGCGAAGGAGATGGGTCAAAGCGCCAGCGAGCCGCCGGTGTTCTTCCTCAAGCCCGCCGATGCGGCCCTGGTGGTGGAGGCGGGGCGGACCGGAGAGTTTCCCTATCCGGGACTGACTCGCGATCTGCATCACGAGATCGAGCTGGTGGTGGCGCTCGGGGAGGGCGGCCGCAATCTTGCGAAGGAACAGGCCCTGCGGCACGTTTTCGGCTATGCCGTCGGACTCGACATGACCCGCCGCGACCTGCAGGGTCAGATGAAGAAGCGGGGAGGACCCTGGGACATCGGCAAGGCGTTCGATCACGCCGCCCCGGTCGGACCCATCACCCCTGCGGCGCAGGCCGGTGAGATCGCCCGCGCCGAAATCACCTTGCACGTCAACGGCGAGCTTCGCCAGCACGGGTGGCTGAGCCAGATGATCTGCGGCGTGCCCGAGATCCTCGCGCAGCTCTCGGCGGCCTGGGAGCTCAAGCCCGGTGACCTGATCTACACCGGCACGCCTGCGGGGGTCGCCGCGGTGAAGCCCGGTGATGCGCTCGAGGGCCGCGTCGGCGGCCTGGAAACGTTACACGTGCGCATCGTCTGAGCAGGCCCGGGTCCGGCGCCCCCCCCCCCCCCCCCCCCCCCCCCCCCCCCCCCCCCCCCCCCCCCCCACCCCCCCCCCCCCCCCCCGCGGTTTCCCTACACCCGCTCCAGCGCCACGGCGATCCCCTGTCCAACGCCGATGCACATGGTGCACAGCGCGCGCTTTGCGCCGGTGGTCTCCAGCTGATTGACGGCGGTGGCGACCAGCCGCGCGCCGCTCGCTCCGAGCGGATGGCCGATTGCGATGGCCCCGCCGTTGGGATTGACGTGCTCGGCGTCGTCGGGCAGCCCGAGCTCGCGCAGCACCGAGAGCGCTTGAGCGGCGAAGGCTTCGTTGAGCTCGATGACATCGAAGTCGGACAGTCTCAGCCCCGTGCGCTCGAGGAGCTTGCGGGTGGCCGGCACCGGACCGATTCCCATGATGCGCGGCGGCACGCCGGCAACCGCGCCGCCGATCACGCGGGCCCGGGGTGTGAGGTCGAAGCGCCGGGCGGCCGCTTCGCTCGCCAGCAACACGGCGGCGGCGCCATCGTTGATTCCCGAGGCATTGCCCGCGGTGACCGAGCCGTCGGGACGCACGATACCCTTGAGCCTCGCCAGGGCTTCCAACGAGGTATCGGGCCGGGGATGCTCGTCGGTCTCGATGCGCTGCGGCTCCTTCCTCGGCCGGGCGATCACGACCGGGATGATCTCCCGTGTGAAGAACCCGCGCGCGTGGGCCTGAGCATACCGTTGCTGACTGCGTAAGGCGAAGGCGTCCTGATCCTCACGCGAGATGCCGCGCTCGGCCACCAGGTTCTCGGCGGTCTCGGCCATGGAGTCGATGCCGAAGTGCGCCTGGATGAGCGGGTTGACGAACCGCCAGCCGATGGTCGTGTCCTCGAGCCGGGCACTGCGGTCGAAGGCACCGCCCGCCTTGCCCATCACGAACGGCGCGCGTGTCATGCTCTCGACGCCCCCGGCGATGGCGAGCTGCGCCTCACCGGCGGCGATGGTGCGGGCGGCGATGGCCACCGCGTCCAGGCTCGAGCCGCAGAGCCGATTGACGGTCGCAGCCGGCACGCTCTCGGGCAGTCCCGCCAGCAGCACCGCCATGCGCGCGACATTGCGATTGTCCTCCCCGGCCTGGTTGGCGCAGCCGTAATAGACGTCATCGACGCTAGCCCAGTCGACGGCCGCATGGCGCTCGGTGAGCGCGCGGATCGGGAGAGCCGCCAAATCGTCGGGGCGCACGGCCCCGAGGGCTCCTGCGTATCGGCCGAAGGGAGTGCGGATCGCATCGCAGAGGAATACTTGGGTCATGAATTGCGTCCAAGTTATTGAAATTAAAACTTTATTTTATATGTCTCCGTGCGCCACGATACCGGATGCACGAGCCCTTCGCCATGCCGGAAGCGGTGGTTTTCCCAATCGTCTCCCGGGGCCACTCGCCGATACAATACCGGCTCGTCGACCCGAGGTATCCGCATGCCGCATTTCAAGGCTCTCCGCGTCCATCAGGGGTTGAACGGCCGCTTTGCCTCGCTCGAGTCCGTCTCGCTCGATGAGCTGACCCCGGGCGAGGTGGTGGTCCGAGTCGCCTACTCCGGCCTCAACTACAAGGACGCGCTGGCGATCACCGGCAAGGGCAGCATCATGCGGGCCTATCCGCGCACCGCGGGCATCGATCTTGCGGGTGTCGTCGAGCACAGTGAGCACGCCGCCTTCAAGGCGGGCGATCGGGTGCTCGCCACGGGCGCCGGGCTCGGAGAGTGGCTCGACGGCGGACTCGCCGAATACGCCCGCCTTCCTGCGCAGGCCCTGGTGCCTCTGCCGCCCTCGCTCACCCTGTTCGATGCCATGGCGCTCGGCACGGCCGGCTTCACGGCGGCCCTGGCGCTCACGCGCATGCTGGAGAATCACCAATCGCCCGAGCTTGGCCCGATTGCCGTCACCGGCGCCACGGGCGGAGTCGGCGGCATCGCCCTCGGTCTTTACAGGCAGGCCGGATTTGCCACCGTGGCGATCACGGGCAAGGCCGGCGCCGAGGAGTATCTGCACGCGCTCGGCGCCGACCGGGTCATCGAGCGCCAGCATCTTGACCTCGGCGGCAAGCCGCTCGAGCAGGCGGTCTGGGGCGGGGCGGTGGACAACCTCGGCGGAGAGATGCTCACGTATCTCACGCGCACGGTGAAGCCCTGGGGCAACATCGCCTGCATCGGACTCGCCGAGTCCCCGCTGCTCAACACCACGGTGATGCCCCTGATCCTGCGCGGGGTGAGCCTGCTCGGCATTCACTCGGTGGAGGTGCCGCGGCAGTGGCGGCTGAAGCTCTGGGAGAGGCTCGCCGGGGAATGGAAGCTGACCGATCTCAAGGGGCGCATCGTCCGAGCGGTCCTGGGTCTCGAGGAGGTACCGCTCGCTTGCAAGGAGCTGATCGCCGGACGTGCGCGCGGCCGCTACGTAGTCCGCCTCGCCGCCGAGGAGCTCGATCCGCCGCAGCGCTGAGCCCGAGGAGGCATCCGAGGGCCCCCCGCCCGACTCGCGCGCGGCCCGGTCCGCGGCTATGCTTGCCGCCTCATGTTTTAAATGAGGACAGGCGGTTCAAGTGACGCAAGAGCGGTCGGTTCCCCCGGGCGGGCGCGGCGAAAGACTCAACACCCGGGCCGCCGGGGTGATCGCCCTGGCGGTGCTGTGCAGCCGGGTGCTCGGCCTGGTGCGCTGGATGGTGTTCGGCGCGCTGTTCGGCGGCGGGCGGCTGATGGACGTCTATATCACCGCGTTTCGCATTCCCAACCTGTTGCGCGACCTGGTGGCCGAAGGGGCGCTGTCGACCGCCTTCGTCACGACCTTCAGCAAGACGCTTCTGCGCGAGGGAGAGCAGTCCGCCTGGCAGCTCGCGAACAAGGTGCTGACGCTCGCGGTGATCGCGCTCAGCGTGGTGGTGCTGCTCGGCATCGTACTCGCGCCCTGGCTCGTGGCATTGCTCGGGTGGGGGTTCAGTCCCGCCAAGGCCGCCCTCACCGTCGAGCTCACGCGGATCATGTATCCGTTCATCCTGATCGTGTCGCTCGCGGCGCTCGTGATGGGCATGCTCAACGCGCGCAACGTGTTCGGCATGCCGGCGATGGCCTCGAGCTTCTTCAATCTGGCCACCATCATCGCCGGCGCGGGGCTGGGCTGGTGGCTCGATCCGCACTTCGGCCCCAAGGCGACGGTGGGCCTCGCGCTTGGGACCCTGATCGGGGGGCTCGCGCAGCTCGGCGTGCAGCTGCCGTCGCTGCGGCGCTTCGGGTACCGGTTCCGTCCGGACTTGCGCTGGCGAGATCCGGGGGTCAAGGCCATCTTGCTCATCATGGGACCGTCGGTCATCGCCGCGAGCTCCGTTCAGGTGAATGTGGTGGTGAATTCGGCGTTCGCCTCGCTGATGGGCAACGGGCCGATCACCTGGCTCTCGTACGCCTTTCGCCTGATGCAGTTCCCGCTCGGCATGTTCGGTGTGGCGCTCGGCACCGTGGCGCTGCCCATGCTCGCCCGCATGGCCGCATCGGGAAATCACACGGGGTTTCGCAGCGAGCTCGCCCGCGGCATGCGCATGGTGTTCGTGATGACCGTGCCCGCGGCCGTCGGGCTGATCGTGCTCGCCGGGCCGATCGTGTCCGTGTTGTATCAGCACGGGCGGTTCTCGGCCGCCGATGCGGCCGAGACCGCCGCGGCGCTGCGCTTCTACGCCTTGGGGCTGTGCGGATACGCCGCGCTCAAGGTGCTCGTCAACGCCTTCTATGCGATCGACCGGCGCAAGACGCCCATGATGGTGAGCCTGGGGGCGATGGGACTGAATCTGCTGCTGTGCTGGTTGTTGACCGTGCGCCTTCACTGGGGTCCGAAGGGACTCGCGCTCTCCACCGCGTGTGTCGCGACGGCGAACTTTCTGGTGCTGTACGGGCTCATGCGCCACCACCTCGGACGGCTCGAGTCCCGCGCCATGCTCGCCATGCTGGCGAAGCTCGGCCTCGCCTGCGGGGCGCTGGCGCTCATCTGCTGGGGCGGCTCGCACTGGCTGCTCGGCAACTGGGCGCTCGAGAGGTTCTGGCCCAAGCTCGGCGCGCTGATGGCGGTCATCGTGACCGGCGCCGGCGCGTTCTTTGGAATTGCGATGCTGCTCGGCATCGACGAGGTGCGCGAGATCACGTTTGCCGTGCGGCGTAAGCTGCATGCCAGGTAAGCGCGGAGCGTGGCCCGGCCCATGCGCGCGCTGCGTCCGGACACATTTGAGGAGTTGAGTCACGTGACCAGTCCCCTGAGACGATCGGTTTGCCTTCTCGGAGCGCTGCTGCTGGTGAGCGCGGGCAGCCGGGCCTCGGCCCAGACCTACTACGAGCAGACGTTCCGGCCCTGGCAGCCCCTGCACTGGCACGTGGAGGCCGGCTACGGCCCCACCCTGGGGCAGACCTCGAAGTACCTCGACGGGGGTTGGACGCTCGGGGGCGGGCTCACCTGGCAGCCGAGCCGCGGCACGCCGCTCGCCCTGAGGGCCGATCTCGACTACAGCTATTTCTACGCCACGCGCAACCTGATCGCGCTCAACGAGCGGGCCGACCAGATCCAGATCGACAACGGCTACGGAGAGGTGTTCGGGCTGAACGTCGATGGTGAATGGCGCACGCGGCTCAGTCCCATGACGAGCGCCTTCTTCCTGGCCGGGGTGGGGGTGAGTCACCGGCGTATTGCGCTGACGCAGACCCTTGCGTTCGGAAGCTACTTCTGCGATCCCTATTTCGGGTACTGCAACTACGGGCTGGCGCCGGGGCAGGCGGTGGTGGCGAGCGCCGGGACCACCCGCTTCAGCTGGAATGCGGGGGCGGGTCTTGACTTCAGCCTGCACGACGGCCAGACCTTCTTCGTCGAGGCGCGCTACGTGCGCCTGCAGACGTCTCAGCCGACGGAGTTTCTGCCAATCACGGTGGGGCTGCGGTTCTGAATCGCAAGCTCGGGCCTGGGGCAACGCCCGAGAGCCCCCGCCTCGCGCCGGCTCCCGCGGGGCTGCCGGCTCGGCGGCGGTTCGGAGTAGTCTCTGCCTCGTGACCGAAGCACTCGGGGCATTCCATCCGGCCGTCGCCCGCTGGTTCGAGCGCACCTTCGAGGCGCCGACTGCGGCCCAGAGGCAGGCGTGGCCCGCGATCCTGGCCGGGCGGCACACCCTGATCGCCGCGCCCACCGGCTCGGGCAAGACGCTTGCGGCGTTCCTGGCCGCGATCGATCAGCTCGTGCGGGAAGGGCTGGAAGGAGGCGGTCTGCGCGATGAGACGCGCATCGTGTACGTCTCCCCGCTCAAGGCTCTGTCCAACGACATTCAACGCAATCTCGAGGCGCCGCTCACCGGGATACGCGAGGAGCTTCGCGCCCTCGGCTTCGCGGACCTGGACCTTCGCACCTCGGTGCGCACGGGCGACACTGCACAGAGCGAGCGCAACGGCATGCGGCGGCGCCCGCCGCACATCCTCGTCACGACGCCCGAGTCGCTCTACATCCTGTTGGGGTCCGATTCGGGCCGCAGAATGCTCGCCACGGTCCGCAGCGTCATCGTCGATGAGATTCACGCCGTCCTTGGCGCCAAGCGGGGCGTGCATCTGGCGCTGTCGCTCGAGCGGCTCGAGGCGCTCGTGGACCGGCCGCTGGCGCGGATCGGGCTTTCCGCGACCCAGCGGCCCATCGAGGAGGTTGCGCGCTCGCTGGTGGGCTGCGGCGGGAGCGGGCCCGCCGCCGGGTGCGCCATCGTCGATCGCGGGCACGCCCGCGAGCGCGACCTGCGCATCGAGCTGCCCGCCTCGCCGCTCGAGGCGCTGATGTCCGCTGACCTGTGGGTCCAGGTATACGATCGGCTCGCGCAGCTCGCCGCCGAGCACCGCACGACGCTCGTCTTCGTCAACACCCGCCGGCACGCCGAGCGCCTTGCACGACACCTGTCCGAGCGGCTCGGCGAGAGGCAGGTGGCGGCTCACCACGGCAGCATGGCCAAGGAGCTGCGGCTGGCGGCCGAGACGCGCCTGAAGCGCGGGGAGCTCAGGTGCCTCGTGGCCACCGCCTCGCTCGAGCTCGGGATCGACATCGGCGAGGCGGACCTCGTCTGTCAGATCGGATCGCCAAGATCGATCGCGGCGCTGCTGCAGCGGGTGGGCCGCTCGGGGCACCGCCTGGGCGGCACGCCCAAGGGCCGTCTGTTTCCGCTCTCGCGCGATGACCTGGTCGAATGTGCGGCGCTGCTCGATTGCGTGCGCCGAGGCGAGCTCGACCGGCTGCGCATCCCCGAGAAGCCGCTCGATGTGCTCGCCCAGCAGATCGTCGCCGAGGTGGCGGTGCGCGAATGGGACGAGGATGCGCTGTTCGCTCTGGTCCGCCGGGCATACCCGTATCGCGATCTCGAGCGTGCCCAATTCGATGAGGTCGTGCGCATGCTCGCCGATGGCTTTGCCACGCGCCGCGGCCGGCGCGCCGCGCTCGTGCATCATGACGCCGTCAACCGCAGGTTACGAGGGCGGCGGGGCGCGCGCCTCACCGCGCTCACCTCAGGCGGCACCATCCCCGACAGCGCCGATTATCAGGTGCTGCTCGAGCCGCAGGGCCACCCGGTCGGCACGGTGAACGAGGATTTCGCCGTCGAGAGCCTTCAAGGGGACATCTTCCAGCTCGGCAACGCTTCCTACCGGATCCTCAGGGTCGAGCAGGGCAGGGTGCGCGTGGAGGATGCCCGCGGCCAGCCGCCGTCGATTCCGTTCTGGCTGGGCGAGGCGCCCGGGCGCACGGAGGAGCTGTCCGAGGGCGTGTCGCGGCTGCGTCGCGAGCTCGGGGAGCGGCTCGAGGGAGGCCTGGAGCCGGCGGTGCGCTGGCTTGGCGATGAGCTCGGCATCGACGCTGCCGCGGCGCGGCAGCTCGCGCAGTACCTGGCGGCCGCGCGCGCCGCGCTCGGCGCATTGCCCACCCGGGAGACGCTCATCTTCGAGCGATTCTTCGACGAGGCCGGCGGCATGCAGCTCGTGATCCACTCCCCCTTCGGCAGCCGGGTGAACCGGGCCTGGGGGCTCGCGCTGCGCAAGCGCTTCTGCCGCTCGTTCAACTTCGAGCTGCAGGCGGCGGCCACCGAGGACGCCATCGTCCTCTCGCTCACCACGGCACACAGCTTCGAGCTCGCGGAACTCGCGCGCTACCTGCATTCCAACACGGTGCGGCCGCTGCTCGTGCAGGCGCTGTGCGCGGCGCCGATGTTCCCCGTGCGTTGGCGGTGGAGCGTGGCGGTCGCGCTGGCGTTGCCGAGGTTCCGCGGTGGCCGCAAGGTGCCCGCACCCGTTGCGCGCATGGGGGCCGAGGACCTGCTCGCGGCCGTGTTTCCCGATCAGCTCGCCTGCGCGGAGAACCGGACGGGCGAGCTCGAGATCCCCGATCATCCGCTCGTCGGCCAGGCGATACGCGATTGCCTGACGGAGGCGATGGACATCGAAGGGCTCGAGGCGCTGCTGCGCTCGCTCGAGGCCGGCGCGATCCGGGTGGTGGCCCGCGACCTGATCGAGCCGTCGCCGCTCGCCCTGGAGGTGCTCTCGGCGAGGCCGTACGCGTATCTGGATGATGCGCCGCTCGAGGAGCGGCGCACGCAGGCGGTGTGGAGCCGGCGCTGGCTCGATCCGCAAAGCGCCTCGGACCTCGCCGCACTCGATCCGGCGGCGATCGAGCGCGTGCGCGGGCAGGCCTGGCCGGACCCGGGCAACGCCGAGGAGCTGCACGATGCGCTCTGTTGGCTTACCTTTCTGACCGATGCGGAGGTCCGTGGTGCCCCGGGCTGGGCCGAATGGGCGCAGTCGCTCGCCGCGGCGGGGCGCGCGACCCGTTTGACCCTCGGCTCGCGGGCGCTGTGGGTCGCCGCAGAGCGCCTGGGGCTTCTAGCGGCGCTGCTGCCCGGGGCGAAGCTTGCGCCCGCGATCACCGTCCCCGAGCGCTACGCATGCGAGGCGAGGCCCGAGCGGGCCCTCGTGGAAGTCCTGCGCGGGCGGCTGCAGGGGCTCGGTCCGGTCTCGGAAGGGGCGCTCGCCGACTCCCTCGGCCTGCCGGGCGCGGCGGTGGCGGCGGCGCTTGCGGCGCTGCGAACGGAAGGTTGGGTCCTGCACGGGTGCTTCACGGCAGCAGCGGGGGAGGGCGGGGAGTGGTGTGAGCGGGGACTGCTCGCCCGCATCCACCGCTACACCGTGAAGCGCCTGCGCGCCGAGATCGAGCCGGTCGAGCCGCGCGATCTCATGCGCTTCCTGCTCGAGTGGCAGCGTGTCGCGCCGCAGGCGCGGGTGCGGGGCCCCGATGCGGTCGCGGGCATTCTCGCCCAGCTCGAGGGCTTCGAGGCGCCCGCCGGGGCCTGGGAGACTGAGATTCTGCCGGCGCGGATCAACGAGTACGAGAGCGCGTGGCTCGATGAGCAGTGTCTCTCCGGACGGGTGGTGTGGACGCGGCTCGCGCGGCGCAGGGCCGACCCCGGCGCAGCCGCCGCTCCCGTGCGCTCCACCCCGATCGTGCTTCTCGGCAGGCGGCAGCTGCGCGCGTGGGCGTCGCTTGCCGCGGCCACCGAGGCGACACCCGGGGCCGGTGCGCGCCGGGTGCTCGATCACCTGAGGAGCGAGGGCGCCTCGTTCTTCGAGGAGATCGTGGAGGGCACGGGGCTGCTGGCGGCGCAGGCCGAGGATGCGCTCGCCGAGCTCGTGGGCCTCGGGTGGGTCAATTCGGACAGCTTCGGGGGGCTGCGCGCCTTGTTGGTGCCTTCCGATCGCCGCCGCGGGGCCGGTGCGCGCCGGCGGCGGGCGCTGTTTGGCATGGACTCGGCCGGCCGCTGGGCCCTCGTGCGGCGCGAGAAAGCCGCCGGCAGCGATCCGGGCCGCTGCGACGCATCGACCCAGAAGGGGCAAGTCTCGGGGCGGGAGGAGTCTTCTGCGGCTGCAACACCGCAGGGCGAGGGCGTGGAGCTCGTGGCGAGAGGCCTGCTGAGGCGCTGGGGCGTGGTGTTCTGGCGGCTGCTTGCGCGCGAGGCCGATTGGCTGCCGCCCTGGCGTGACCTGCTCACCTGCTACCGGCGGCTCGAGGCGCGCGGGGAGATCCGCGGCGGGCGCTTCGTCGCCGGCCTCTGCGGCGAGCAGTTCGCCGCGCCGGAGGCGGTGGGATTGCTGCGAGAGACGCGTCGCCGGGGGCGCGAGGGCTCATATCTTTCCCTGTCCGCGGCCGACCCGCTCAATCTGCTCGGCATTCTGACTCCGGGGGCGCGGTTGCCGGCGCTCGCCGGCAATCGCGTGCTCTACCGCGACGGAGTGCCCGTGGCCACTCTCGCAGGCGGCGAGCTGCGCTTTCTCGAGACGCTCGAGCCCGCTGAGCAATGGGAGGCACGCAATGTGCTCCTGCGCCGGCACGTGCCGGCGGCGCTCGCCGACATCGTCTGAGCGGGCGAGCCGCCGAAGTCTGCGCGGCTGAGCGCGATCCCGCCTGATCCGCGGTGGCGGCCGTGAGCGCGAGTCGCCGATGCGGCCGGCACGAGCGCCCGCGAAGCTGGTAAAATTCACCCTTTTATACCGAGACCGCGCCCGGCCCACGCCGGGCTCGAAGGACATCCATGGCACTGAAGATCATGATTCTTGGGGCGAACGGCTTCATCGGCAGTGCGCTCACGAGCGCGATCCTGCGCGAGCGCGACTGGGAGGTCTACGGCATCGACCTCTCCGACAACAAGCTCGGCGAGCTTCCCAGGAACGCGCGCTTCCACTTCGTCGAGGGCGACATCACCATCAACAAGGAATGGGTGGAGTACCACGTCAAGAAGTGTGATGTGGTGATGCCGCTGGTGGCCATCGCGAATCCGGCGCAGTACGTGACCCATCCGCTGAAGGTCTTCGAGCTCGACTTCGAGGCCAACGTCGAGGTGGTGCGCCACTGCGTCAAGTACGGCAAGCGCCTGATCTTCCCCTCGACCTCCGAGGTGTACGGCATGTCCGCGGATGCGGTGCTCGATGAGGAATCGAGCCCGCTCGTCTACGGTCCGATCAACAAGCAGCGCTGGATCTACGCGGCCTCCAAGCAGCTGCTCGACCGGGTGATCTACGCCTATGGGGTGCGCGATGGCCTCGATTACACGCTGTTCCGCCCGTTCAACTTCATCGGGCCCAATCTCGACAACATCGAGGAGCCCAAGGAAGGCAGCTCGCGCGTGTTCACGCAGTTTCTCTCCAACGTGCTCTACCGCCGCCCGATCAAGCTGGTCGACGGCGGGCGCCAGAAGCGCTCGTTCACCTACATCGACGATGCGATCGAGTGTCTGCTCACCATCATCGAGAACAAGGACGGGCGGGCCTCGCGCGGCATCTTCAACATCGGCAATCCGGGCAATTGCGTCTCGATCCGCGAGCTCGCCGAGCGCACCATCGCGATCGCGCAGGAGTTCCTGGAGCTGCGCGAGGTGGCGAGGGCGACCGAGATCATCGAGGTCACGGCCGGGGAGTACTACGGCAAGTATTACCAGGACATCCAGGTGCGCGTGCCTGCGATCGAGGCGGCGCGGCGCGTGCTCGGCTGGAGCCCGAGCACGGACCTTGACACCGCGATCCGCCGCACCATCGACTACTACGTGAAGCTCGGCAGCTTCAGCGGCCTCGCCGGCGAGCAGCCGAGTCTGTGAGGCGGCGCGGCAGCGGAGCGCAATTGCCCGGGCGCTCGGGTTCGCGATGACCGATCCCGGCGGGTTCCTTGCAAGCGTGAGTGCTCGACGACACCCCCGGGGCCGGGTTCAGCGCGTCCCGGCATGGCTCACTGCAGGGCGAGCTCGGGCCCGGGTCTCACCGGGCGATTCGGTCAACATGCGAGGCAGGGCGAGGCCATGAACGGAGCGCGTACCGGGTTTAAGTGGTGGGCATGGGGGCTGCTCGCCGCGTGCTGGCTCCTCACGCTGCAGGTGCGCCCCATGCTCGACCCCGACGAGGGCCGCTACGCCGAGATCCCGCGCGAGATGCTCGTCAGCGGCAACTGGGTGACCCCGACGCTCGATGGGCTGAAGTACTTCGAGAAGCCGGCGCTGCAGTATTGGGCCACCGCCACCGTGTACTCCGTGTTCGGGGTCGGCAACTGGTCCTCGCGCATCTGGACGGTGGGACTCGGATTCGGCTGCCTCGCGCTCATCTACGCGTGGCTGGCGCGGCTCTACGACCGGCGCTCGGCGATGATGGCGGTGGCGCTGCTCGCGATGAGCCCGTACTTCGGCGTCATCGGCCATCTCGATCTGCTCGATGCCGGCTTGACCTTCTGGCTCACCGCCATGGTGCTCGCATACACGCGCGCGCAGTGCTCCGAGCCGGGCTCGGGCGCGGAGCGCAACTGGATGCTGTTGTCCTGGGCGACGGCCGCGCTCGCCTTGCTCACCAAGGGACTGGAGGTGTACGTGCTCTCGGGGCTCGCGCTGATCGCCTATACGGTGCTCGAGCGCGACGCGCGGCCGTGGCGGCGCCTGCACGCGGGGCTCGGGGTGCCGTTGATGGTGGCGATCGGGGCGCCTTGGCTCATCCTCGTGTCGGTGCGCAACCCGAGTTTCGCCCACTACTTCTTCATCGACCAGCACTTCGAGCGCTTCCTCACCGATCGGGCGAGGCGGATCGAGCCGTGGTGGTATTTCATTGCGCTGCTGGTGGCCGGGGCCTTCGCCTGGCTCGTGCCGCTCGCGCGCGCGGCACGCTCGGTGTGGCGCGAGGCCGGCCCGGTGCCGCATTTCAAGCCGCTGAAGTTTCTGCTGCTGTACTCCGGCCTGACGGTGGTGTTCTTCTCGTTCTCCGACTCGAAGCTCGCGACCTACATTCTGCCGGTGTTCCCGCCTCTTGCGGCGCTGACGGGTGTGGCGGTGGCCAGGCGTCCCGGGAGTCTGGAGCGCGCGGCCCGGGCGGCCGCGGGGCTGACGCTGTTCGTGGCCGGCGGACTGCTCGTGTATTCACAGCACCGCAACGGCCTCATCCCCGCCCGGGCGATCGCCTGGGCGGTCGCGGCGGCGCTCGCCGCGCTGATCGCCCTGGCGGTCTCCTGGGGGCGGGGCCGGCCGCGGCTCTCGCCGGCCGAGGCCGGGAATGAGGCCGGAGCCGGGGCCTCGGGCGGGGTCGTCCGCCCGCTCATCTTCGCGCTCATGTACATCTTCGCGTGGCAGGCGCTGCTGTGTGAGTACACGGTGATTCCTCCATCCCGCTCGGCGTATCAGCTGGTCCAGAAAATCAAGCGCGACGTGCATCCGGACACCGCGCTCTACAGCGTCGGCCAGTACCGCCAGACCATCCCTCCCTACCTGCACCGGCTGCTGACCCTGGTGAGTTACAAGGGCGAGCTCGGCTTCGGCGAGCGTCTGCAGCCGGGGCTCATGACCGCGACGCCTCGGCAGTTCGTGCAGCGCTGGGACGAGAGCCACGATGCCATCGCATTCTTCAGCCCGCAGACTTGGCGGAAATACCGCAAGCAGGGATTGCCCGGACGGGTGCTCGCGCAGGATAGTTTCACCGTGGCGGTGAGCCGGACATGAGATGGGGAGCCTTTGCGTTTCTCTTCGGCGGCGTGCTGCTCAATGCATTCGCCCAGCTTGCCCTCAAGGCATCCACCGATGTCACCGGCCCTCTGGTGGGCGGGGAGGGCCCGATCCTGAGGCGCCTGATCGAGCTCGCCACCGTGCCTTGGCTGTGGGTGGCGCTTTCCCTTTACGGCGTGTCCGTGATCGTGTGGCTCATCGGCCTCTCGCGCGTGCCGGTGAGCCAGGCCTATCCGCTTCTGTCGCTCGGCTATGTCATCATGATAGGCCTCGCCTGGTGGCTGTTCGGCGAGGTGCCCACCGTGCAGCGCGTGGTGGGAATCCTCGTGATCATGCTCGGCGTGGTGCTGGTGGCGCGCTCCTGAGGGGCGGGGATCGAGACTGGATGCGACAATGAAGCCGATGTTGCCGTTCACCCGCCCGACCATCGACGAAGAGACCCTTCAGGAAGTGCTCGAGGTGCTGCGCTCGGGCTGGCTGGCGAGCGGCCCCAAGGTCAAGGCGTTCGAGGCGGCGTTGTCGGATTACTTCGGCGGCCGGCCGGTGCGCACCCAGACCTCGGCCACCGCCAGCCTCGAGCACGCGCTGCTCCTCTGCGGCATCGGCGCCGGGGACGAGGTGATCGTACCGGCGATGAGCTTCGTGGCCACGGCGAACGTCGTGGCGCGCGTGGGAGCGCGCCCGGTGTTCGTCGATGTGCAGCTCGACTCTCGCAACATCGATCTCGATCAGGTCGAGGCGGCGATCACTCCGCGCACGCGCGCGATCCTGCCGGTGCATTTTGCCGGGCTGCCGGTGGACGTGGACAGGCTCTATGCCATCGCCGAGCGGCACCGGCTGCGGGTGATCGAGGATGCCGCGCAGGCCATCGGCTCCTCCTGCCGCGGCCGGCGCATCGGCAGCTTCGGCGATCTGGTGTGCTTCAGCTTTCATCCCAACAAGAACATCACCTGCATCGAGGGCGGCGCGGTGGTCGGAGGCTCCCCCGAGGAGGTGCGCGAGCTCGAGCTGCACCGCTTCCACGGCCAGGTCAAGAGCGGGCCCGACGAGGTCGATACCCTGTTCGCCGGCGGCAAGGCGAACCTCTCGGATGTCGCCGCGTGCATCGGCCTCGGGCAGCTGAAGCGCCTCGAGGAATTCACCACGCGCCGCCGCGCGCTCGCGGCCCGCTACTTCGAGCGGTGGGCGCAGGATCCGCCGCTGCGCCTGCCGGCGCGCGGTGAGGAAGGACACAACTGGCACATGCTCACGGCATTGCTGCCGCTCGAGCGCCTGAGGCTCACGCGGCGGCAGTTCATCGAAGCCATGGCGGAGCGCGGCATCGGCGTCGGCGTGCACTATCCGGCCATGCACCTCTTCAGTGCGTATCGCGCGATGGGGTATCACGAGGGACAATTCCCGAACGCCGAGCGCATCGGCCGCGAAACGGTGACGCTGCCGCTCTTCCCGGCCATGGAGCTCGCCGATGTCGATCGTGTCGTGGAGGCGGTGACGGATATCCTGCGGGGGACAACGCGTTGAGCGCGACCGTGTCGGTCATCATTCCCGTCTACAACGAGGAGGCCGGCCTGAGCCCGCTCTTCGAGCGGCTCTATCCGGTGCTCGATGCGCTCAGGCGCCCCTACGAGGTGATCTTCGTCGATGACGGCAGCCGCGACCGCTCGGCGGCGCTGCTGCGCGAGCAGTTCGAGCGCCGGCCGGATGTCACTCGGGTTGTCCTGCTCACGCGCAATGCCGGGCAGCACATGGCGATCCTTGCCGCTTTCGCGCAATCGCGCGGCGACTATGTCATCACGCTCGATGCGGATCTGCAGAACCCGCCCGAGGAGATCGGCAAGCTGGTGAGGGCGATGGATGAGGGGGCCGATTATGTCGGGACCATCCGCCTGCGGCGCAAGGATGTCTACTGGCGCAAGGCCGCCTCGCGCCTGATGAACCGGATTCGCGAGCGCACCACGCGCATCCGCATCACCGACCAGGGCTGCATGCTGCGCGGCTATCACCGCAGCATCGTCGATGCCATCAACCGCTGCGTGGAGGTGAGCACTTTCGTGCCGGCGCTCGGCTACACCTTCGCGCGCCACCCGGTGGAGATCGAGGTGCAACACGCCGAGCGCGCCGCGGGAGAGTCGAAGTACTCGATCTACCGGCTGATCCGCCTGAACTTCGACCTGTTGACGGGCTTTTCCGTGGTGCCGCTGCAAATCTTCACCATGGTGGGCATGGTGGTCGCGCTGATCTCGCTCGCCTTCGTGGCGGTGCTCGCGTTCCAGCGCATCTTCATCGGCCCGGAAGTGCAGGGCGTGTTCACCCTGTTTGGTCTCGCGTTCTTCTTCATCGGCGTGCTGCTGGTGAGCGTCGGGGTGGTGGGGGAGTATGTCGGGCGCATCTATGAGCAGGTGCGCCAGCGCCCCCGCTACACCATTGCCGCGGTGCTGGAGGAGGGGGGGCTCGCCGGGAGCGAGGATTTCGACCGCGATGCGCTGCAGCCGGTGCCGAAGTCGCTCGATCACACGGAAATGCTCCGCGCCGAGCACGAGGTGGGCGAGCCGCACAGCGCCGAGCGGGCGGAGAGGGTGGCAAGCATGCGCGGCACGGGCGGGCAGGATGATCGCACCGGACCCGGCGCGCGGCAGGGACAGCCGGGCGCAAGGGCGACGGCGCCGCGCCCGAATCGTGGCGGTGGGGAGCGCCGGTGAGCAGCGCACGGGCGGTGGTGTTCGCCTATCACGACGTCGGGGTGCGTTGCCTGAAGACGCTGCTCTCGGCCGGTGTCGATGTGCCCCTGGTCGTGACGGTCAGGGACGATCCGAACGAGACCCGGTGGTTCGCGAGCGTCGCCGACACGGCGCGCGACCATGGTCTGCCGGTCATCGCGCCCGATGAGCCGAACGCGGCGCGGGTCGAGGAGCAGGTGGCGGGGGCGAGGCCGGATTTTCTCTTCTCGTTCTACTACCGCTCGATGCTCGGGGAGCGGATGCTCTCCTGTGCCCGGCGCGGGGCGCTCAATGTTCACGGATCGCTGCTGCCGAAGTACCGGGGGCGGGCTCCCGTCAACTGGGCCGTCTTGAACGGCGAGCGCGAGAGCGGCGCGACGCTGCATCACATGGTGGCCCGGGCCGATGCCGGGGACATCGTCGATCAACTTGCCGTGCCCATTCTCGCCGACGACGATGCGCGCGAGGTGTTCGCCAAGGTGACCGTCGCCGCCGAGATCGTGCTCGCCCGCTCGCTCCCGGCGCTGCTTCGGGGCGGCGCGCCGTGCCGCCCTCAGCCCATCGAGCCTGGGCAGTACTTCGGGCGGCGCCGGCCCGAGGACGGACGCATCGACTGGATGTGGCCCGCCGAGCGCGTTCATAACCTGGTGCGGGCCGTCGCCCCGCCGTTTCCCGGCGCGTTCACCGACGCCGGGGGCAAGCGATTGTGGATTCATCGCACGCGCGTGCAGGCGAGGGGCGGCTCGCCCCGACCGGCAACCCTGTTTGGCGACCAGGAAGCCTGTTACGCGGGGTGCGGGGGCGGGGGCGTGCTGAGGATTCTCGCGGCCGCCGACGAGAGCGGGCCGATCGACCTCGAGCGGGCGGCCCGCGAGTGGCAGGTCAGGCCGGTGCCGTTGAGTTGATGCCCCGCCGGGACAGGCCTCGAATTCCATGAGCTCCATCGTGCTCAAGATCGACGTCGACACCTACCGCGGGACGCTCGAGGGCGTTCCGCGGCTGGCGAGCGCGCTGGAGCGCGCCGGAGCGAAGGCGACGTTCCTGTTCAGCCTGGGACCGGATCACACAGGCCGGGCGATCAAACGCGTGTTCCGGCGTGGCTTTCTCGGCAAGGTGCGCCGCACTTCGGTCGTCAGCCACTATGGAATCCGCACGCTGCTGTACGGAGTGCTCCTGCCCGGTCCGCACATCGGCAGGCGCTGCGCCGGGGTGATGCGGGAGGTGGCGCAGCGCGGCTTCGAGGTGGGCATCCACACGTATGACCACATCAAGTGGCAGGACGGGGTGGTGCGGGCGAGCAGGGCGTGGACGAGCCGGCAGCTCGACCTCGCCCGGGAGGAGTTTGTGCGCGTGTTCGGGCGTGCGCCCGAGACGCACGGCGCGGCCGGCTGGCAGGTGAACCGCTCCGTGCCGGAGCTGGAGGCGGCGATGGGGTTGCGCTACGCCTCGGATACGCGCGGGACGGGACCTTTCATCCCGGTCGTGCAGGGCAAGGAGATCGCCGTCCCGCAGCTGCCGACCACGCTGCCGACGCTCGATGAGCTGATCGGGCGGGAGGACCTCGCAGGGGAGGACCCGGACGATCACCTGCTGGCGTTGACCGAGGGGGCGGGGGACCAGGTGTTCACGTTGCACGCCGAGCTCGAGGGGGGCGAGTATCTTCCCGGCTTCGAGCGGCTGCTGCGCGAGTGGAGCGCGAGGGGCCAGCGGCTGACGGATCTCGCGACCTACGCCGCCTCGCTCGACCCTCGGCATCTGCCGCGCTGCCGGATCGAGGCCGGGACGGTGGCGGGGCGGTCGGGGATGCTGGCGGTGCAGGGCAAAGCACTGACGTTGGAGGGTGGTTCACCATGAGCGTACCGACCTGGATGACCGTGATCGAGATTACCCGGCCCGGAGCCCCCGATGTGCTGCGCGCCGCGCAGCGTCCGGTGCCGGAGCCGGCTGCGCACGAGGCGCTGATCCGCGTGGCGGCCGCGGGGGTCAATCGCCCGGACCTGATGCAGCGCCAGGGGCACTATCCCCCCCCGCCGGGAGCCTCCGACATCCCGGGGCTGGAGGTGGCGGGGGAAGTGGTGCGGGTGGGCGCGGCGGTAAAGGAGCCCGCGTTGGGATCGCGCGTGTGCGCGTTGGTGGCGGGCGGAGGCTATGCCGAGTATGTGGCGGCGCCGGCCGTGCAGTGCCTGCCCGTGCCGGGGACGCTGTCCCTGGAGGAGGCCGCGGTGCTCCCGGAGACGGTGTTCACCGTCTATTACAACGTCTTCCAGCGATCGGGCCTGCGGCCGGGCGAGTGGCTGTTGGTCCACGGCGGATCGAGCGGCATCGGCGTCACGGCCATCGTGCTGGCCAGGGCCTGCGGCGCGCGTGTCATCGTCACCGCCGGCAGCGCGGAGAAATGCGCCGCGTGCCGTGCGCTCGGCGCTGACGTTGCCATCGACTACAAGCACGAGGATTTCGTCGCGGCCACCCTGGCGGCAACCGAGGGGCGAGGGGCCGATGTCATTCTGGACATGGTCGGTGGAGATTACGTGGAGCGCGATATCGCCGCGGCGGCGGTGCAAGGGCGCATCGCGGTGATCGCGACCCAGCGTGGGCGCGAGGCGAAAGTCGACCTGCGGGAGCTGATGCGCAAGCGGCTGATGCTGGGCGGCAGCACGCTGCGACCGCAGTCGCTCGAGAGCAAAGGCCGCCTGGCGGCGGCGCTGCGCAAGGAGATCTGGCCGCTCATCGAGGCGAAGTCGCTTCGCCTGCCCATCCATGCCGCCTTCCCGCTCATCGAGGCCGCCCGTGCCCACGAGCTGATGGAATCCGGCGCCCACATCGGCAAGATCGTGCTGCGGGTCTAACGCAGAGGCAGCTCCGTCGTGCGGGTGACCGTGCGCATGGCGAAGCTCGAGTGCACACGCACCACGCTCGGCAGTCGGGTGAGGTGCTGGCTGTGGATGCGCTCGAAGTCGGCGAGGTCGGCCACCACGACACGCAGCAGGTAGTCGTGCTCGCCCGTCATGAGGTAGCACTCCATGACCTGGGGGATCTTGCGCACGGCGGCCTCGAAGGCCGTCAGGCCCGACTGGCTCTGCCGGTCGAGGGTGATGCTCACGAACACGTTGACCGGGTAGCCGCACTTGTGCTGGTTGAGCAGGGCGGTGTACCCCTCGATGAGGCCGGCCTCCTCGAGGGCCTTCACCCGGCGCAGGCAGGCCGATTCCGAGAGGCTCACCTCCCCGGCGAGCTTCGCATTGGTGATCCGCGCGTCCTGTTGCAGACGGCGAAGGATGGCGTGATCGTAGCGATCCGGTTCCATATGCGCAATATTCTGCCATATCTCATTTGACTTTCTGCAGAATCTGCCAATGCCCGCGGCTGCCGGCCCGGCATTTCGCAAGTCCTCTCCACCCCCTCTTTCTAAGCTGTTCGCCAGTCTTCCACTGGGGGAAACGCACCCATGCGTATCGGTGTTCCGCGCGAGATCAAGGTTCATGAGTATCGGGTCGGGCTCGTTCCCGCGGGGGTGCGCGAGCTCACCGCCGCCGGCCACGAGGTGCTGATCGAGACCGGCGCAGGGGTCGGCATCGGCATCACGGACGGCGAATACCGGACGGCGGGCGCAACGATCGCCGCCGGAGCGGCCGAGGTCTTCGAGCGCGCCGATCTGGTGGTGAAGGTGAAGGAGCCCCAGGCGGGCGAGTGCGCCATGCTTCGCCCCGGGCAGGTGCTCTTCACCTATCTGCACCTGGCGCCGGACCCGAGCCAGGCGCGCGCGCTGATGAAATCCGCCGCCACCGCCATCGCCTATGAGACCGTGACCCGTCACGGCTCGCTGCCCCTGCTGACGCCGATGAGCGAGGTCGCCGGTCGCATGTCCGTGCAAGTCGGCGCCAACTGTCTGCTGAAAGCCACGGGCGGGCGCGGCGTGCTGCTCGGCGGGGTGCCGGGCGTGCCGCCCGGGAAGGTCGTGATCCTCGGCGGCGGTGTGGCCGGTACGCACGCTGCGCAGATGGCTGTGGGGCTGCACGCCGATGTGACCGTGGTCGACCGCTCGGTCGAGCGGCTGCGCGAGCTCTCGGCGCAGTTCGGCTCCTCGCTCCGTACGGCGTACTCGACCACCGAGGCCATCGAGCGGCTGGTCAAGGACGCCGACCTCGTGATCGGCGCGGTGCTGATCGCCGGCGCCGCGGCGCCGAAGCTGCTGACGCGGGCCATGCTCTCGAGCATGCAGCCCGGATCGGTGCTGGTCGACATCTCCATCGACCAGGGCGGCTGTTTCGAGACCAGCCGGCCGACCACCCACGCCGAGCCGACCTTCGTCGTCGATGGGGTTGTGCACTATTGCGTCGCCAACATGCCGGGCGCGGTGGCGCGCACCTCGACTTTCGCGCTCACCAATGCGACGCTTCCCTATGTCAGGATGCTGGCCGATCGCGGCTGGAAAGCGGCGCTTGCGCAGGATGCGGGCTTCGCGGCGGGGCTCAACGTGCACGCGGGCGCCATCACCCATCCGGCGGTGGCCCAGGCGCTCGGCGTGCCGCTCGCCGCCTCGCCCGTCGGAGGCGGTTAACTGCGTGTAACCGCTGGCGCAGCGGCCGCTCCTGCCGGTAGGCTACGGGGCGCCTCGCGCGGCTGACCCGGCCTCGAGTCACCCCGCGGGGCGCTTCCCGACTACAAGGAGCCCCCATGCGACCGAGAAAGCTCATTCTGGCGCTCGCCCTGCTGGCGCTCTGCGGCACCGCCTTCGCCAAGCCCGTCACCTACGTGTGCGATCCCGCGCATACGCATCCCAGCTTCGCGGCGGATCATCTGGGGGGCCTGTCGGTCTGGCGCGGCATGTTCACCAGGACGCGGTGCACCATCGTCATGAACCGTCAGGCCCGCACGGGCACGGTGCACGTGACCGTGCAAACCGCCTCGGATGATTTCGGCAACAGGCACCTCGACAAGGACGCACGGACCATTCCGACATTGCTCGATACGGCCCGCTACCCGATCGCCACGTACGTCGGACGCCTGGCGGACTTCGTGCACGGCTCGCCCACCCGGGTGATCGGCAGGTTCACCCTGCACGGGGTGACCCGGCCGCTCACGCTCACCATCCGCCACTTCGAGTGCAAGGAAATCCCGATGTTCCACCAGTACCGCTGCGGGGCGGATGCCATCTCGGAGTTCGATCGGGCCAAGTACGGCATGACCTTCGGCAAGGCGTTCGGTTTCCAGATGTGGGTGCGCCTGAAGATCCAGGTCGAGGCCGTGAGGCAGAAGTGAGCATGAGAGCCTGATCACATAGCCCGAAAATCTGGGCCCCGGCGGTGCTTCGGAGGGCCTGCCGGGCGGTGTATTGTGTAGACTGCGCACACCGTCGTGAAGGATATGCGCATGTCTCACATCGCCGACGCCGACTTGCTCGAAGCCCTGCTCGGGGTGGCCCACACGGCCGGCCGTGCCGCCCACGCGGTCTATGAGAGCGAGTTTGCGGTCGAGCACAAGGCGGACCAGTCTCCGGTCACCGAGGCCGACCGCGCCTCGGAGGCCATCATTCTCGAGCACCTCGCACGCCTCGCGCCCGACATCCCGGTGGTGGCCGAGGAGTCGGCCGCGGCGGGACGCATCCCCGAGGTCGGCGAGGCGTTCTTCCTGGTCGATCCGCTCGATGGCACGAAGGAGTTCATCCACCGGCGCGGCGAGTTCACCGTCAATATCGCGCTCATCCGGCACCGGCGGCCCGTGCTCGGCGTGGTCTACTCGCCGGTCGGCGCAATGCTCTATGCGGGCGATGCCGCCGAGGCGGCGGCTTTCCGCTGCCGCCATCCCACCGGCGAGGCATCGCCGGGGCCGCGCGAGAGCCTGCACGTGCGGCCGGTCCCCGCGGAGGGGATTACCGCCGTGGTGTCGCGATCGCACTCCACCCCGGAAACGGAGACCTATCTGCGCCGCTACACCGTGCGCCACCGCGTCTCCGTCGGCTCCTCACTGAAGTTCTGCCTGGTGGCCGCGGGCGAGGCGGATCTGTATCCGCGGCTCGGGCCGACCATGGAGTGGGACACCGCCGCCGGCCACGCGGTGCTCGCGGCGGCGGGCGGCCGGGTGCTCGCCCCGGGCGGCGGGCCGCTGCTTTACGGCAAGCCGCAGTTCCGCAACCCCTTCTTCATCGCCGGCGGGCCGCTCGAGCTCGCCCCGTTGCCGGCCTGATCGCTCATGAGCACGACCGCCCTGTCCCGAGCGCGGCTCTCGCAGCACCTGAAGCGCCTCGAGGCCGAGTCGATCGGCATCCTGCGCGAGGTGGCCGCCGAGTTCCGCAATCCCGTGATGCTCTATTCCATCGGCAAGGACTCCGGTGTCATGCTGCATCTGGCGTTGAAGGCGTTCTATCCCTCCAAGCCGCCGTTTCCGCTGCTGCACGTCGACACGGGCTGGAAGTTCCGCGACATGATCCGCCATCGCGATGAGATCGCGAAGCGCTACGGGGTGAAGCTCCTGGTGCACACCAATCCGGAGGGGCTCGCGCGCGGCATCAATCCGATCGCCTCCGGCTCCCAGCTCCATACCCAGGTGATGAAGACCGAGGCGCTGAAGCAGGCGCTCGACAAATGGGGGTTCGATGCCGCCTTCGGCGGCGCGCGGCGCGACGAGGAGAAAAGCCGCGCGAAGGAGCGCATCTTCTCCTTCCGCTCCGCGGGGCACGTCTGGGACCCGCGCAACCAGCGCCCGGAGCTCTGGAATCTCTACAACACCAGGATCAGCCAGGGCGAGACGATCCGGGTGTTTCCGCTTTCGAACTGGACGGAGCTCGACATCTGGCAGTACACGCGCGCCGAGGACATCCCGGTGGTGCCGTTGTATTTCGCCGCTCCGCGGCCCGTGCTCGAGCGAGACGGCCAGCTCATCATGCGCGATGACGAGCGCATGCCCTTGAAGCCCGGCGAGGTCGAGCGCGTGCGCATGGTGCGGTTCCGCTCGCTCGGTTGCTATCCGCTCTCGGCCGCGATCGAGAGCACCGCCGCCACGCTCGATGAGATCATCGCCGAGATGCTCGCGACGCGCACCTCGGAGCGCTCGGGCCGACTCATCGACACCGATGAGGCCGCTTCCATGGAGAAGAAGAAACGTGATGGGTATTTCTGAGGAGTTGCTGCCATGACCTCAGGCGCGCACCCGCAAGTGACGGTGGGCACGGGCGCCGCGGGCGGACCTGAGAAGGGGCTGCTGCGCTTTCTCACCTGCGGGTCGGTGGATGATGGCAAGTCGACGCTCATCGGCCGGCTGCTCTACGACACCCGCCTCATCCTCGATGATCAGCTGGCCGCGCTCGAGCGCGACAGCCGCAAACACGGCACCACGGGCGAGGAGCTCGATCTTGCGCTGCTCGTCGATGGCCTTCAGGCCGAGCGCGAGCAGGGCATCACCATCGATGTGGCGTACCGGTTCTTCTCGACGCCGCGCCGCGCCTTCATCGTGGCGGACACCCCCGGGCACGAGCAGTACACGCGCAACATGGCCACCGGAGCCTCCAATTCGCAGGCGGCCGTGATCCTGATCGATGCGCGCAAAGGCGTGCTCACCCAGACGCGCCGGCACAGCTACATCTGCTCACTGCTCGGCATCAAGCACGTGGTGCTCGCGGTCAACAAGATCGATCTCGCGGACTACTCCGGAGAGCGCTTCCACCACATCGTGGGCGATTACCTGGGGTTCGCCCAGGCGCTCGAGTTCAGCTCGATCACGCCCATTCCGCTCTCGGCGCGCTACGGGGACAACGTCATCCACCGCTCCGGGCACATGCGCTGGTATGAGGGGCCGACGCTGATCGAGCACCTGGAGGCCCTCGATGTGACCGAGGGGCTCGATGAGAAGCCGATGCGCTTCCCGGTGCAGTGGGTGAACCGACCGAACCTCGACTTCCGCGGCTTCTCCGGCACGGTCGCCTCGGGTGTGGTGCGGCCGGGCGATCGCGTGGTGGTGGCCGGCTCGGGCCGGGAGAGCGCCGTTGCGCGCATCGTCGCGGCGGACGGGGATCTGGCTGAGGCGCGCGCGGGCGATGCGGTCACGCTCACTCTCACCGAGGAAGTGGACATCGCCCGGGGCGATGTCCTCGCCCACTCGCATGAGCGTCCCGAGGTGGTCGATCAGTTCGCCGCGCAGGTGCTGTGGATGATCGAGGAGCCGATGCTGCCCGGGCGCTCCTACCTCATGCGCATCGGCACCCGGTTCGTGCCGGCGCGGGTCACCAGCCTCAAGCACAAGACCGACGTCAACACGCTCGAGCACATCGCCGCCAGGACGCTTGCGATCAACGAGATCGGTTTCTGCAATCTCGGCACGGCGAGCCCGGTGGCCTTCGATCCCTACGGCGAGAACCACGGGACCGGCGCCTTCGTGCTGATCGACCGCTTCACCTATCAAACCGCCGGCGCGGGCATGATCAGTTTTGGCCTGCGCCGTGCGACCAACATCCACCGCCAGGCGCTGCTCGTCGACAAGGCGGTGCGCACGCGCCTGAACGGCCACCGGCCGGCGATTCTGTGGTTCACGGGCCTCTCGGGCTCGGGCAAGAGCACCATCGCCAACATCGTCGAGCGCGAGCTGCATGTCCTCGGCGCGCACACCTACATGCTGGACGGCGACAACGTGCGGCACGGCCTGAACCGCGACCTCGGCTTCACCGATGCCGACCGGGTGGAGAACATCCGCCGCGTGGGCGAGGTCGCCAGGCTCTTCGTCGATGCCGGGGCGATCGTGCTGTGCTCGTTCATCTCGCCGTTCAGGGCCGAGCGGCGCATGGTGCGTGAGCTGGTGGAGGTGGGTGAGTTCATCGAGATCTTCGTCGATACCCCGATCGAGGAGTGCCAGCGGCGGGACCCCAAGGGCCTGTATGCCCGGGCTCTCGCGGGCAAGATCAAGCACTTCACCGGCATCGACTCGCCCTACGAGGTTCCCGAGAGCGCAGAGATCGTGCTGGAAACCGGCTCGGGCCCGGAGCAGGCCGCGCAGCGTGTGCTCGATGCGCTGCGCGAGCGGCACATCATCGGCTGAGGACGCGCGGGACGGACGCTCTGCCCGAGCGCCAGCCGAGGAAGGCGGAGGCGGCGCCCGGAAGCCCTCTGGGAGCCTCGGCCCTGAAGACGGAACTGGTGCCGCGAAACGGATACGGTACCATCGGCCGGTCGCCCCACGGGTAAGCGCCATGGCTACGTACTACCGCCTCGAGGCCGATGTGGCCGTGCTGCAGATCGACAATCCGCCGGTCAACGCGCTCAGTCTCCTGGTTCGCGAGGGGCTGGTGGAAGGAATCCGCACGGCTTCCGCGGACGGCGCGGTCAAGGGCATCGTCATCGGCGCCCGAGGGAGCTTTCCGGCCGGCGCCGACATCAACGAGATCGCCAACGGGCTGGCGTTCGCGCCGCCGATCCTGCTCGATGTGCAGGCGGAGATGGAATCGGCCGGCAAGCCGATTGTGGCAGCCATCTGCGGCACCGCGCTCGGCGGCGGGTTCGAGCTCGCTCTCACCTGTCACGCGCGGGTGGCCTCGCCCGATGCGAGGATGGGGTTGCCCGAGGTGAAGCTCGGGTTGATCCCGGGGGCGGGCGGCACGCAGCGCTTTACGCGCCTGGCGGGCCCGGAGGCGGCGCTCGAGGCGATCACATCGGGGATGCATCTGCCGGCGGCCCGCGCATTGGATCTGGGGCTGATCGATGCGATCGCCGCCGATCCGCTCGCCGAGGCGGCCATGTTGGCGCGCTCGCTCGCGAGCTCGGGCGCACCGCTGCGCCTCGCGAGCGAGCGCACGGACAAGATCATGGGAGTCGATCCGGGGCTGATTGCGGCCTGGAGGGAGAAGCTCGCGAAGAAATACCGCGGTCAGCTGGCGCCGCTTCGCGCCTGCGATGCCATCGAGGCGGCCTGTACCCGGGAGCGCGCCGAGGCGTTCAAGCTCGAGCGGCAGTACTATCTCGAGTGCCGGGAAAGCCCGCAGCGCCGGGCCCTGATGCACGTCTTTCACGCGGAGCGGGAGGCGAGAAAGATCCCCGGCCCGGGAGCGGCGCTCGCGCCGCAGCCGATCCGGCGCGCCGCGGTGATCGGCTCCGGCACGATGGGCGGCGGCATTGCCATGTGCTTCGCCGGCGCCGGCATCCCCGTGACCCTGTTGGACGTATCGCGCGAGAACCTTGAGCACGGCCTCGCCGGGATCCGCGAGCGGTACGCCGCCTCCGTGGAGCGCGGCCGCCTCGCCGCGGAGAAGGTCGAGTGGGCGCTGTCGCTCATCGGGACGACCACCGAGTACGAGGCACTGGCGAACGTCGACATCGCCATCGAGGCGGTGTTCGAGGATCCCGCGCTCAAGCGCGAGATCTTCGCGAAACTCGACCGCCATGCGCCCGCGCACGCCATCCTGGCCACCAACACCTCCTCGCTCGACATCGACATGATCGCCGCGGCGACCTCGCGCCCGCAGCAGGTGGTCGGGACGCACTTTTTCAGTCCCGCCCATGTCATGAAGCTCATGGAGAACGTCCGCGGCGCGCATACCTCCCCTGAGACCCTCGCCACGGTGATGGCGCTCGCCCGCACGCTCGGCAAGATCCCGGTGCTCGCCGGCAATTGCGACGGGTTCATCGGCAACCGCATGCTGCAGTATTACGGCGCAGAGGCTGAGCGGTTGCTCGAGGAGGGCGCCAGCCCCGAGCAGGTCGACCGGGTGATCGAGGCGTTCGGCTTCGCGATGGGGCCGCTCGCCATGCGCGACCTCGCCGGCAACGACGTCGGCTGGGCCATCCGGCGCAACCGCAGCCTGCCGCCGGATGAGCGCTGGTCCCCGATCCTGCAGAGGATGGCGGAGCAGGGCCGGCTCGGCCAGAAAAGTGGCCGGGGCTTCTACCGGTACGAGGGTCGCTCGCGCCGCGCCGATCCCGAGGCGCTCGCCCTTATCGAGGAAGTCTCGCGCGAGCTCGGGATCGAGCGCCGGGAGATCCCCGATGGGGAGATCCTCGCGCGGCTGCTGCATCCCCTGGTCAATGAGGGGGCGAAGATTCTGGAGGAGGGGATCGCTTTGCGCGCCGGCGACATCGACATCGTCTATATCAACGGCTACGGCTTCCCTTCCTACAAGGGCGGACCGATGTTCTGGGCGCAGCAGGAGGGACTCGGCAAGGTCGTGCAGACCATGGAGCAGCTGGCCTCGAGCCACGGGGTTCGCTGGCTGCCGGCGAAGCGCCTGAGGCGGGCGGCAGAGCAGGGCGGCTGGACACCGTAAGAGGGTGAGGTGGAACGGGGGGGGGGGGGGGGGGGATCCGGATCCGGG